>JAZUGI010000178.1:0-5558 GCA_045641125.1 Akkermansia sp. | reverse complement strand
CATGCTTGTGGAATACGGCGGCGCCCTGAAGAACGTGAACGGCAATGCCACCGTGCACAGCACCGGCGATTTGAGCCTGCTCTACACCGGCTCGGACATGCAGGTGAACAGCAACATCTCCGAGTACTTGGGGCAGGGTAGCCTGAAAATCACCGTGGGTGATGATGCCTCTGCTACGTTCAACGGTTCGTTCACCAATACTGAGGACGCCACCATGTATGTGGAGACTGCCGCCACCGCCACCATCAACACGGATGCAGAGCTGCTCCGCGTGGTGGGTGATACCGGTTCCAACGTGGTGGTGAACGATGGCAAGACGCTCTCCCTGGCCTCTGCCGACCCGGAGAAATCCTACTCCCAGTTCTACGGCGTGAACAACAAGGGCACCATCGAGATGAAGGCCAACGGCGGCGATATCAAGCTGATTGACACCGCCAGCCATACGGATGCCTTCAACCTGGGTGACCTGGAGTTGACGGAAGGGGCCGGCACGGCTGCCATTGAGACCTCCGGCGTGGACGGCAAGGTCACAGAGGTGGACATTACCCAGCTGAGCGGTCCGAATTCCTCCTCCCAGGTGCTGCAGCTCACCAATGACAACGCTACCGGCACGGTGAACTACAACCTGGGCGGTGACACGGAGTTCCGTGGAACCATCGAGTTCGGTTCCGATGGAGCCACCGGTGATGCCAACGTGGTGCTGGACAGCAATGGCGTGGCAGCCAATGCCGTGCTGAAGTCCATCGGTACCAGTGAGGGCACCGCAGATGTGGTCGTGAACACCACCAACGCCTCGGTGCAGGGTATCGATTCCGCCGCCGATGCTACCGTGGGCGGTACGCTCTACGGCGAGCCGGCAGAGGGTTCTTCCGATAACCGCAAGGTGACCATCACTGGTGACGGAACCTACAGCTACAACGGCGGTTTGGGCGCGAAACTGGATATCGAGTACAACGGCGACGGCACGCAGACCATTGAGGGCGGTGCTACCGGCTTCAATGGTGCCGTGACTGTTGTCAACGCCAAGGAAGGAACCCCCGCTCAGAGTATGCTTGAGATTCTGAACGCCTCCAGCGTGGAAATTACAGACCTGACCATTGGCGCGCAAGATATGCTGAATGTGAAGTCCGGTGCGCAGAGTGCCGGCACCGACGGCACCGCCACCGTAAGCAGTAGCGTGGTTGCCCTGGGCGGGCCCACCGAGAAGGGCTCGGGCACTGCTTCCAAGATGGACGGCAACCTCACCCTTGGCAGCAACGCCTCCTATGACGTGAGCAATGCCGACGGTATGGGCGGCTTGGATCTCGGCGGCGCGCTGACCATTAGCACGGGCGCCACGCTCTCCTCTGGCGACATCGCCAAGATCTACCAGATGGAGATTGGTGACATGTACGACTTGGCCTTCAGTGTAACCATGTTCAATGGCTCTGCAGAGGAACGTATCTGGTCGGCCACCGGTTCTATCGGTGAGCCCATCGATGCCAGCGAGCTGTTCGGCGACAATCAGTTCTCCAAGGGTGAGTACTACGTGTGCTACTCTGGCGCGGGCACAGCTGGCGGCAACGGCAGCAACGTGGGCACGGTGTACCTGTACAAGGCTATGCCGGAACCCACCACCAGCACGCTGAGCCTGCTGGCCCTTGCGGCCCTGGCAGCCCGCAGAAGACGCAAGTAATTTACTAGGTACGATGTACTAGGTACTATTTAGTAAGTTAGGCTTTGCCGCAGGAGAAAAAACTAATCAAGCCCCGCGTGGCCGCGCACCCCGCGGGGCTTCTTGCCCGGCCAAAGCAACCAAACCACTCTGCAGCCCCAAACTCAAATCCCCGCGCCGCAGGCGCCGAACTTCAAAATAGTACATAGTACCTAGTACCTAGTAGATAGTAATTTCCAATGCGTCCCATCATGGCAGGCAGCGGCGGTGCAGAAATAAGCACCCGCGCGTTTTTGGGAGCGTTCCGCCCGGGCAAGGATACGGGCAGAACGCAGCAGAAGCGTTGCCAGATTTACGCCGCCTTTCTGGAGGAGCTTGGAACACAGGCGGACCGCCCGCTCAGCACCCTGCGCGCGGAAACCTGCCGCGCGTTCTTTGAGAAGCGCGCGCAGAGCATGTCGCCCACCACGCTGCGGGCCTACCGGGCCTACCTGAATTCCGCGTTTGATGCCGCGGTGGAGCACGGCCTGCTGCGCGTATCCCCCATGCAGCAGGTGCCGCAACCGCCGCGCCGCCCGCAGGCGGCCGGGGAGGATACCGCATTCACGCCGGAGGAGGTGCAGCGCATGCTCACGGAGTTTCCGCCCGTGTACCGCGCGCTGGTGGGCCTGCGGGTGTACTGCGGCGGGCTGGGTATCACGGATTGCCAAAAACTGCTGCGCTCCCAGTTGAACCGCGCGGCGGGCATGCTCATGATTCCGAACCGCCGCCCGCGCAGCGGTTTCACCGCCTACCCGCTGCCGCCGGAGTTTCTGCAGCTGCTGGATGATATCGCCAAGCCGGGGGACGAGTTTATCTTGCAGGAGCTGCACGGCATGCACACCTGCCACATTTCCCGCCGCTTCTCCAACCTCTGCCGCCAGCACGGCCTCATCGACCCCGCCGTCACCCGCCAAATGCCCGGCGGCACCAAGCGGAACAACCGCAGTTTCCTTTCCCTGCGGAAGCAGGAACTTGGAATTTAGAATTTGGTGTGCTTGGTGGGGCATGTGTGAAAAATAGACTTTACAAAAATGCGTATTTACGCATTTTTGTAAAGTTTGATTGCCCTCTGGGAGAAATGCACGGCGCATCTTGGTGGTTCAGAGACTTGCAACCGGATAGCGGACCCGCCCCGCCGTTCGTCCGCCTCCGCTACGCTATGGCGTGACGAGGCGGGGTTCCCCGGCGGAGACACTTGTACGCTCGTTATCCCACGGGTTTACACCCGTGGCTCTAAAAAGGAAAGCACCCCGGTCAAGGCGGGGTGCAAAGCACGTTCGCATGGCTGCAACAGTAATGGGCTGCGCCATATGAAAGGATGCTTCAAACACGCGCCAGCGCATGCCCCGCAAGGCGGGGCATTACGTAGGAACGCGCCCAAAGGGCGCGCTATATGTGGAGCCATTCCAATGGCGACTCAAAGTTAGCCCAGCGCGGGAGCGCTGGGGGTAACCACCGTCCTAACGTCTCCGTACCAAACCCCGCCCTGCGGGGTGGATGTCGTCTCCCCCATTCTTTGAGCCGCGCACGCGGCTGTGGTGCAAAAGTGGTAATTTTGCGCTCGCCAAGCTGTGTGCGGGGTGCTACAATGCCGATGTTTCAATATTGACACCGCCATGGCTATCAAATTGTTTATTCCCGGACCCACCGTTGTATCAGAGGATATCCTCAAGGAGCTCTCGCTGCCGATGATCGGCCACCGCACCAAGAAGGCCTCCGAAATCCAGAAGCGTATCTCCGACAACCTGCAGAAGATTCTCTTCACGGAAAACCGCATCCTGCTTTCCACCTCCTCCGGCTCCGGCCTCATGGAGGGTGCCATCCGCTCCTGCACCGCCAAGCGCGCCGCCGTGTTCTCCATCGGCGCTTTCGGTGACAAGTGGTTCAAGATGGCCAAGACCAACGGTATCCCCGCAGACAAGTTCTCCAGCACCATGGGCGAGCCCACCACCCCGGAGATGGTGGACCAGGCTCTCTCCACCGGCAAGTACGACCTTGTTACCGTCACCCACAACGAGACCTCCTCCGGTATCCAGAACCCCGTGGAGGAGATTGCCGAGGTGATGAAGAAGTACCCGGATGTGGTTTGGTGCGTGGATGCCGTTTCCTCCGCCGCCGGCTCCAAGATTGAGACGGACAAGCTGGGTATCGACGTGCTCATCACCTCCACCCAGAAGGCGCTGGCCCTGCCGCCGGGCATGGCTATCTGCGCCGTGAGCAAGAAGGCCTACGAGCGCACCGCTGAGGTGGAGAACCGCGGCCTCTACTTCGACCTGCGCACCCTCTGGGACTTCATCGACAAGAAGAACTACCAGTACACCTCCACCCCCTGCCTTTCCATCATGTACGCCATGGACAAGCAGCTGCAGCACATTGTGGACGAGGAGGGTATCGAGAACCGCTTTGCCCGCCACCAGGCCATGGCGGAGTACACCCGCGCCTGGGCCAACGAGCACTTCCGCGTCTATCCCAATCCCAAGTACCTCTCCAAGACCCTCACCGTCATCGATTCCCACCCCAAGGGCAAGGATTGGATGGTGGATGTCAAGGACCTCAACGCCTTCCTCGCAGAGCGCAACATGACGCTGGGCAACGGCTACGGCGACCTCAAGGACAAGACCTTCCGCATTGCCCACATGGGTGAGCTCACCATCGACGACTTGAAGGAGGTCACCTCCGCCGTGGAGGACTACCTCAAGACCAAGTAAACCTTATCCCACCCCAAGGGCGGCTCCGTTTCTGCGGAGCCGCCCTTTCTCCACCCCGCCATGACTCCCCAATTCACGCTGGACTATCAAGTGATGTACTACGACACCGACTGCGGCGGCGTGGTGCACAATCTCGCCTATCTCCGCTGGGTGGAGGAGGCCCGCACCAAGATGGCCACCGCCATGGGCATGGATTACGCCGCGCTGGCCAGGGAAGGGCGCCACACCGTGCTCGTGCGGCATGAGGTGGACTACCACTCCCCCGCCTTTTTGGCGGACCGCATGCATGTGAACGGCATCCTGGAGCGCGCGGAGGGCGCATCCCTCTACTTCCGCTTTGAAATCCGCCGCGTGGAGGACAACAGGCTCTGCGTGAGCGTACGCCAGCGCCTGGCCCTGGTGCAAATGCCCCAGGGCCGCCCCTGCCGCATTCCCAAGGAATGGGCCGCGCAGGTTGCCGCAGATGCGGAGGCCGGGGATTGAGGAAGTGCGGTTTTGCATGATGCGGCGCGCCTTTCGCCTTGCCACGGCGCCCCTTTTGTGGTTCAATGCCACCTGCATGCTCCATGCCACAGTGGCGGAATGGTAGACGCAGGAGACTTAAAATCTCCCGGCTGTTAAGGCTGTACGGGTTCGAGTCCCGTCTGTGGTAGGAGTGAGCATCTGCCCCGCAGGGCGGCGGGTGGATCACATGTGTCCCAAAGATTGAGTTTGTCTTTTTCTACGCATTGATAGGCAATCGTTAGGTAAATCGTCCAAAATTGAAGCCTCCTCCTTTGAATTTTGTCAGTAAAGGCGACCTGAGACGTGCAACCGGAGACGTCATCCACCCCGCAGAGCGGGGTTCGGTGTAGAGACGTTAGGGTGGTGGTTACCCCCAGTGCTTCCGCACTGGCCTAACTTTGAGCCGCCATTGGAATGGCTCCACATATAGCGCGCCCTTTGGGCATGTTCCTACGTAATGCCCCGCCTTGCGGGGCATGCGCTGGCGCGTGCTTGAAGCATCCTTTCATCTGGCACGGCCCATTACTGTTGCAGCCATGCGAACGTGCTTTGCACCCCGCCTTGTGCGGGGTGCTTTCCTTTATAGAGCCACGGGTGTAAACCCGTGGGATAACGAGCGTGCAAGTGTCTCCGCCGGGGAACCCCGCCTC
>JAZUGI010000177.1:0-11182 GCA_045641125.1 Akkermansia sp. | reverse complement strand
AACGCCCGCCGCCTCATCACCGTGTGGGGACCGCCCGTCAACGATTACGCCGCCCGCACCTGGAGCGGCCTCATCCGCGACTACTACCTGCCGCGCCACCAGCTCCACATGAAAGGCCGCTTCAACCCCGCGGAGAAGGTGGATGTGGGCAAGTGGGAACTCAACTGGGTGCAGCAGGAACACGGTGTCTCCAAGGTTGAGCCGTATCAGGACCCCGTGGAGGCTGCATGCAAGCTCATCGCCAAGGCCACGCCCATCACCGCAGATGCCCTGAAACCCAAGGACAACAGCAAGCAGGTGGCCACGTGGTCACCCGACCAGGTTTCCACCGAGTGGAAGGAAATCTCCTGGGCTGTCTCCACGGCAGACCTGCGGCAGGCCTCCGCCGTGCGCTTCCGCTTTGTGCGCGGCAACCACCGCCTGGATATCTCGGAAGTCAAGATTGAGCTGGATGGCCAGATTGTGGCGGAGGTGCAGCATGACGGCATTGCCGGTGCCCCCTCCTCCAACAACGTGTACCGCTTCACGCTGCCGGAAGGAACAGCCGGCAACAACAGCTGCCACATCATCGCCCGCGTGCGTTCCAACGGCGGCAACCAGTCCTACGGCTCCGTGGAACTCCTGCCCAAGAAGAAATAAAGGCGGCATTCAAAAGTCATCCCATGGCCCCATCCGCATCCCTGCGGGTGGGGCCGTTTGCATGTGCGGGGTCTGTTGGTTCAGATGCGCTTCCGCGTTGTCCGTGGCGGAGTTTGGAACAATCGACACGCTCTTGGGCGGCTTATGTACAAATGAAGCCCACCCGGCACTTTCTCCTTTACTCCGCAAGATGCATTCTATACAATGCCGTTCAATATGAATGCACAGTCACTTGTCCTCATAGCTGCCGTGTCCGTTCTTCCGCTCAACGCACAGACACCGGCCCCAGCCCCGGCCGCAGAGCCCGCCCCGGAGGCTCGAGAGGCAGGAGAGTCTGCAATTGACGGGGCAAAGGCCCTTTTGGAGATTCTCCAGAATGTGGACAGCAAGGAGAAGGCTGACGCAGCCGCACCGAAATTGATTGAATTCCGCACGAAACTAGAAGGGCTTGAACCGCCCTCAGAGGAAATAAAGGCACAGCTCGATAAGGAAGTGGAGCCTCTCTTCAGGAGCATTGCGCGTATCGTCGTGAACGACAGCTACAACTCGGATGCATTCATGGCTGCCTTGGTAGACATGGAGGTTGAGCAACCCGCGGCGGCACCCCTGCCGGAGCTTTCCGCAGAAGAACAGGCCGAGTATGCCAGAATTCGGGATTTGACTTGCGAGTCCATTGATACGCTAAAGCAGCTTATCGGTGTCTTTGCAGGCATCACCAGCACGGAAACGGCGGATGCCGCTGCGCCCAAGGTCAAGGAGCTCCGTCAAAAAACAGAGAAAATCGAGAAGACACTCCAGGAACTGCCGGAACTGTCCGTGGCCGTCAACAAGCGTATGCAGGAGGATTTCAAGCTGAAGCTGAAAGTCGTGACAACCAGGGCTGTTGCGCGGAGAATCACCTCCATTGTCATGGGGTGGCACGAGGGCTACGGCTCCGACGCGCTGGAAGAGGCTATCGTCCCCGGTGACGAGTGAACCGGGCAACAAACCTCCACCCGTTCTTCATCCTAACGGGAGCCGAAGGCTGCTGCCACCCGAATCCGGCTTATGGGGAGTGCAACTCTCGCCCTGCATGCGCGTGGCCCGATAACAATCAGATATTTTAGTTTACATTCCGGCGGGCACAGCTTACAATACCACCGTACATGGCGGCTGAACCGATAGCGGCTCCCGACACCGAGCCCACCGATGAGGAGCTTATCCGCAGCACCCTCTCCGGAAAGACACGTGCCTATGACGTCCTGATCAGACGCCATAGCCGCAAGCTGCACGCCATGCTCATGCAGGTACTCAACAGCGAGGCGGATGCCTTCGATGTTGCCCAGGAGGCCTTTATCAAAGCCTTCCACTCCCTCCGCTACTTCAAGGGGGACAGTGCCTTCTACACCTGGCTCTACACCATTGCCCTCAACCAGGCGCGCAACTTCATGCGCAAGCGCAAGAAGGAGGGCGGCACCTTCTCTATCGACAACGATGAGAACGGCGACCCCTTGGAAAAGGATGCCCAGCTGGCGGACGGCGGCATGGAGGCGGACCCCATCCGCAACACCCAGAACGCAGAGCTCCGCAAGAAGCTGGCCCACGCCATTGCCCAGCTTTCCCCCGCCCACCAGGAGGTGGTTACCCTGGCGGATATACAAGGGCTTTCCTTCCCGGAAATCTCCAAAATCACCAACGTGACGGAAGGCACCCTGCGCTCCCGTCTCCACTACGCCCACAAGCAGCTCCAATCCCTCTTGGCGGAGGAAAGGTGAGAACAGGGCACCGCCGGCACTTCTTGCACCGGCGGCATCAAGGAACCATGGGAGAATTGGCGGGCGACGCCAGGATAAAGGATTCCCCGTCCCCGGCGGGTTGGAGCTGGTCGCTCACCAGGGTGGCGTGCATCTCCGGGGCGAAGCGGAGCTTGATGACGCGCACGCCCATGGCGGCCAGGCGGGAGGCATCCTCTGCAGAGAGGCGTATGTTGAGCGTGCCCCGCGCCTCGCCGGAGATGGCTTTCTCACAGGAGAGGCCGATTTCCCCGAGCTCGTTGGGACGGATGTTTTTCGGCACGCCCAGGGTGAGGGTGGTATCCTGCAGCTGCACGCCGGACGCCGCCTGAATGGAAACCACGCCGCTGAGCGCAACCCCGTTGAGCAGCAGGGGCTTCTTGGCAGTGATATGCACGTTGCGCAACTGGGCGGTGCCGTGAATGCGGGAGATTCCCTGCGGGGAAAGCTGCGCCAGCCCCAGCGCGGCGGGAATATCCGCCCGCACGGGAGAAATGTGGAGCCCCTCCAGCTCCAGAGCAGTCTTACCCTCCATGGAAAGGCAGCCGCCGCACTCGCAGGTGCCCAAGCCCACCGTGCCCACGTTTTCCAAATCCAGGTAGCCCAGGTTGACAAGCTCCCCATCCTGCACGGTGAGGGATGCGGCATGTGCCAGGCGGCACTGGCCTTCATTCTGGAGGGAACCGAAGGAAAAGGCCCCCTGCCCGCCCGCCTGCATGCTGGCCAGCGCGCCGCCGCCGATGCGGCAGCCGCCCGCCACAGCCACGGAAGCGGTTGTGGTGAAGATGGTCTGCCCGTGTTCGGGTGCGGCCACCACCTCCAGGCTGTCTAGCTCCAGCGGGGTGGAGATTTGCGTGTTGGCGGACACCACACCGCCCTGCGGCACGGAATCCGCCGGATGGGAGCGACGCGCCGCGGAAGCGGGGGTCTTGATGTAGGAGAGGGCGCGGAACACGCGGAACCCCGGGGCAAAGACGCTGTAGTTGCCGGAGGGGTCGTTGCTGGACATGACCACCGCGCCGCCCTGCTCCCGCGCGTTCACGCGGAATGCGCTGAGCATGCGGTCGTCGGAATCGGTGAGGTAGAGAGCGCAGAGCTTGCCGTCCGGCCCCTTTTCATAGCCCCAGCAAGTGATGGCGTGCGCGCCTGTGCGGGCCATGCCCTGCGGGGCGTTGTCGAAATCCAAAAACGCCAGCAGCCCCGCCTGGCCCTCCACCTGCAGCATCTCGTCCAGAATGCGCTGCACATCATCCAGCGTGCGCGGGGCGTACTGCAGGTCGGCATCCGGCGCGGTGCCGTAGTCCACCACGCAACCGCAGGCCCCGGCAGAGCCGGGCTTCCAATCCGTTTCCTTGCCGAAGAGGTTGGTGAAATACCCGCCGCCACCGGGAGTTTTCTGCACGGAAAGCCCGCCCTGCTCCACCTGTTGCGGAGAGGGGGTGTAGGCCAGCGAGCCCTGCAGCCACCAGGTGAGGGCGTTGAGGTTCATGCCGCCGCCATCCGTCCAATATTTCAGGAACTCCCGGTAGATGGCCAGGTAGCCCGTGCCGTAGGGCTTGATGTTGAGCGGCCCCACAATGCCGTTGGGCACCTCGCGCCCGGCATCGTGGAGGTTGAGGTAGGAATCCTGCCAATGCTGCAGCAGGTTGGAGCCCGCCGCAATCCAGCACATGCGCAAATCATTGCGCCGCAGCTCCGGAATGCCGGCGGCATCCCGGCTGAAACTCAGCTTGCCCAAATCATAGACCTTGCCGGAGACCACCGTGGCCGCCCCGGCCGCCGCCTGCCACGCCATGACCCCAAGGGCCGCTACCGTCAAAAACTTTTTCACACCCCAAGCCTACCAGCCTGCGCCCTGTTGTCAAGCACCTTATCCGCGGCAGTGCCTTGGTGCCTTGGCCAAGCACAGTCAAGAAAAAATCCCCCGGCACCGCTCCGGGCGCCGGGGGTATTGCTCGGGTTGGAGGGTACGGGAGAATCAGTCCTCCTTCTTCTCGCAATCGCAACTGCCGCAGCAGCACTTCTTCTCAAAGACGAGCTTGTAGCACAGGCCCGCGAGCACGGCACCCACAATGGGCATCACCCAGAAGAACCACAGCTGGCCCATGTAGGCTCCGGCATCCGGCTGGCCGATGATGCTCATGATGACATCCGGGCCGGTGGAGCGGGCCGGGTTCACGGAGGTGTTGGTCACCGGGATGCTGATGAGATGGATGAGCGTAAGGCAGAGGCCGATGGCAATGGGGGCAAAGCCCTGCGGGGCGCGCTTGTCAGTGGAACCGCAAATCACCATCAGGAAAATGAAGGTGAGCACAATTTCCGCAACAATGCCCGCACCCATGCTGTACGCACCGCCCGGGGAGAGTTCGCCGAATCCGTTGGCCGCCAGCGTGCAGGTGGCCAGGTCAAAGCCCTTGGAGCCGCTCACAATCGCATAGATGGCCAGGGAACCCAGAATGGCACCCACGACCTGGGAGACGATGTAGGGCAGCAGGTCCTTGCCGGGCATGCGACCGCATGCCCACAGGCCGAAACTGACCGCCGGGTTGAGGTGGCAGCCGGAGATGTGGCCGATACAGTACGCCATCGTCAGCACCGTGAGACCGAAGGCCAGGGCAACACCGGCATAGCCGATACCCACACCGTCCAGTCCACAGGCGAAGACAGCCGCGCCGCAACCGCCGAACACCAGCCAAAACGTGCCGATCAGCTCGGCAATACACTTCTTGCAGGTTGGAATCTCGTTCATATTCAATCTTTTTTGTTGGATGGGGAAAATCCCGCCGGGAGCAAACATAGCTGCGGCAAGACCCTCCGCACTTTGCAAATTATCACAAATTACCACATTTTTCAAGCAAGAAACAAAGAAGCCGCCTATCTTCCTGCAAAAGATAAACGGCTTCTCCTAGAGCGGACAGGGAGGGATTCGAACCCTCGGTACGCTTTTGGCGCACACACGATTTCCAATCGTGCTCATTCGACCTCTCTGACACCTGTCCAATGAAGTCGGCGGGGAATTTACACGAAAAGGGGGCGAATGGCAAGCTTAATTTTTAATTTTTGCGAAATTTAGGCGTTGCGGGCGGAAAGCGGGCTTGCGAAACGGCGAGGAAGGAGTAGAATGGGGGCATGAACAATGAAAGCCCGCCGCGCGCCTGGGTGGATGTAAACCTGGAGGCAATTGCGCACAATCTGGATATAGCCCGCCAGGCCCTGCCGGATACCGCGCTCATGCCGGTGATCAAGGCCGGGGCGTACGGACACGGGCTGGAGCCGGTGGCGCGGCGTCTGGATGCGGACGGCATTGCATTTTTCGGCGTGGCGAATGCGGGAGAGGCCCGCCGCCTGGCGCATGCAAACATACGCACCTGCCCGTTCATTTTGGGTCCCACCATCCCGGACGAGCGTGAGGAGATAGTATCACATGGCTGGTGCTGCACGGTTTCCACGGTGGAGGAGGCGCGGCATTTCGAGAGTTTGGCGGCGCTCACGGGGCAGCGCTTCACCGTGCATATAGCGGTGGATACCGGCATGGGGAGAGAGGGATTCCTGCCCTCCGAGCTGGGAGAGGTGGCCCCGCAGCTGGCCGCCTTGGAGCATTTGCACGTGGAGGGCGTGATGTCCCATTTCCCTGCGGCGGACGAGGATGTGCCGTTCACCCAGGCGGAGATTTCCCTGTTCACGGATTGCGTGGCGCAGCTGCAGGGGCATTTTGACCTGCGCTACCGCCACATAGCCGCCAGCGCGGGCGAGCTGGGGTATGAGATTCCGGTGGCGAACCTGGCGCGCCCGGGGCTGCTGCTGTACGGCGTGGCCCCCATGGCTTCCATATACGACGGCGTGCTGCGCCCCACGCTGAGCCTTTCCTCCCGCATTTCCCTGGTGCGCGAGCTGCCCGCCGGGCACGGTGTGGCGTACGGCCGCACCTTCATTACGGAGCGCCCCACGCGCGTGGCCACCATCGGTATCGGCTATGCAGACGGCTGGAGCCGCCGCCTTTCCGGCAGCGGGGCCCGCGTCTTCATCCGCGGGCAATACTGCCCCATGCTGGGCCGCGTGACCATGGACCAGATTATGGCGGATGTGACCCATGTGCCGGATGCCGCCCCCGGCGACCGGGTGGAGCTCATCGGCCCGCACATCCCCATCACGGAAGTGGCGGAGCGCGCCGGCACCATCGTGTGGGAGATTTTCACCGGCCTGGGTCCGCGTCTGCCGCGCAACTATTGATTCACCGCCCCGGGCGCGTGCTGCTTGCATTTTTCCTTGCCAAGTTTCACATGTGATGATAAGAAAGTGAGAGGCTGGTTATGGATGTACATGCCGCACAGTGGATTGGCAAGCGGGAACGGATGGAAGACGCGTACGCTGTCTCCCATTTCCCGGAGGGCACGCTTGCCGTGGTGTGCGACGGCATGGGCGGCCACTGCCGCGGGGATGAACCCGCCAGGGCTGCCGCAAACGCCTTTTGCACCGCGTTTGCGCAACTGCCGGGGCTTCCGGCGCAACGCCGCCTGCGCGTGGCGCTGGACGAGGCGAACGAGGCCGTGGGCGCCCTGTACCTGCAGACAGGCACTTTCGGCGGCACCACGCTGCTGGCCGCCTTTGCATCGCACGGGCTGCTCCACCATGTGAGCGTGGGGGACTGCGCACTGTTTGTCTGGCGCGGCGGCACGCTGCGCCGCCTGAACGAGGACCACTCCATGCGGGCGCTCTACAAGGGGTACGGCCCGGCCTGCGCCATGCCGGACAGCCACTGCCTGCGCAGCGCGCTCACCGGGGAACCGCCGCAGCTGGTGGATGCCCCGCAGGGTTTCCCCCTGCTGCCGCATGACCGCATCATCATGTCCAGCGACGGCACGGAGGCGCTGCTCTTCGACTCCCCGCTCCCCACGGGGCTCGCCACCATCCTTTCCGACCGCGCCGTTCCCCTGGCCCCGGCCATTGTACAGGCCTGTGAAAGGCTGCAGGACGAGTACGCCGACAACGTGACCGTGCTCACCCTGGACGTGGACTAGGCGTCTCCAACCGTTTATCAACGGCGGGCGGGGCAGCGGCGTCTCTGCAGCATGGACGAACAATCATGTCTTTGCAACAAGGGGTATGCGGACGGGCAGTATGTGCTGCCGCCGCTGCCGTATGAAGCCGGGGCCCTGGAGCCGCTGCTGGATGCCCGCACCGTCACCACGCACCACGACCGCCACCACGCTGCCTACGTGGCGGGTGCAAACGCCGCCTTGGAGGTCATCCGCAAGGTGGCGGGCAACGTGTACGACGAGGCCTCCGTCTCCTCCGCCATGCGCAAGCTGGCCTTCAACCTGGGCGGGCATATCCTGCACAGCCTGTATTGGAACAGCATTTCCCCGCAGGTGCAGGACGGCCCCACCGGGGCGCTGGCAGATGCCATCAACGAGGCTTTCGGCAGCTACGACGGCTTCATGCGCGTGTTCCGCGGGGTGGCCATGGGCGTGCAGGGAAGCGGCTGGGTGGTGCTGGGGCGCGAACGCCTGAGCCGCCGCCTGGTGGTGCTGGGTGTGGAGAAACACCAGGATATCCTGCTGCCGGGCTTCAAGCCGCTTCTGGCGTGCGATGTATGGGAGCACGCCTACTACCTGCGCTACCTCAACAACCGCGCGGGATACGTGGATGCCTTCCTGCGCCAGGCAGACTGGGCCGCCGCGCTGAAACGAATGGAAAGGAGCTGCCATGAACACAAGTGCTGATACACCGCAAGGCACGGCGGAGCAATTCCTCTCCAGCCCGTGGCTCACAGGTTCCCTGGCCGCACTGGAGCTGGTGCTCGGCTTCATCCTGCTGAGCTTTCCGTACCTGCTGGGGCTCTCCGCGGCGTGGGTGGGCGGTTTCGTGCTGCTCTTTGCGGGCGTGCTGCGCCTGGTACAGGGCATGCGCTATGCAGACCACCGCCGTTGGAACCTGCTCGCGGGGGCCGTATACTTGGGCATGGGCGCGTTCATGGTGTTCATGCCGATGATGTCCATGCAGATCTGGACGCTGCTCATCGGGCTCACGCTGCTGGTGGGCGGGTTTGTGCGGCTGCTGGTGGCGCTGGGCATGATGCAGCGGGCGGGCTCCTTCTGGCGTTTCTTCAGCGCGGGGGTCTCCATTGTTCTCGGGGCTATGGTCACCTGGGGCTGGCCTGCCAGCTCGTTCTGGTTCATCGGCACCATCATTGCGGTGGAGATGATATTCTCCGGCTGGACCCTGCTCTTCCTCTCCCTTTCCCCCAACCATCCCAGAACCGCCTGACCAGCGGGAATGGCCTGGTCACGGCGCGTGTGCCCCCGCGGCATGCGCGCCGTTTTTGCGCACGCGGGAAACCCGCCCCGCGCCATACCGCAGATTGCGGCTCTCATGAATACGGATTGAAAAAATCCGTATTGTGTGCTAGTCTCCGCGCGTTGATATGAAGAAACTACCCAGTACAACAGACGACAAGCCGCTGCACGAGGCCTTGGCCGCGTACCTGCAGCGGCGAGACTACACCCCGCAGAGCAGCGGGGAGATTGCGCGCGGCATGGGCATTGATTCCCGCCAGCGCGCCCTGCTGCGTGAAACATTGAAGCTCTGGCTCTGCCAGGGGCGTCTCTTGAAGCTGCAGAAGGGCGCGTACGCCCTGCGCAAAGCGGCGGAACCGCAGGCTCCGCTGACCGGACGCGTGGCCAAAACGCAGGGCGGCAAGCTGCTGTTCCTGCCGGATGCCGCCGCACAGGAGCAGATTGCCGCCCTGCTGCATGCGGACTGCCCGCGCAGCCTCTCCGTGGAGCCGCGCCGCGGCTGCAGCGCCATGGATGGCGACCGCGTGCGCGCATCCGTGCGCGTGCAGGGTGCCACGCGCTACCGCCGCGGTGGCAAGGGCCCCAAGCGCCCCGCCGCGGGAGACCTTTCCGCCGTGGTCTACATTGAGGAAATCCTGCAGCGCGGCCATGAGCAATGGGTGGGCACCTACCGCACCGGCGGGCGTTTCGGCATCATGGTGGGAGACGGCGTGACCGCGCCGGAGCTCGTTCACCTGGTGGAAAAGCCGGAGGAAAGCCCGCAGCCCGGAGACACCATTGTGGTGGAGCCCGTGGCCTACCCCGTGGCACGCATGGAGGCCAAGGGCCGCTGCGTGGAGGTTTTGGGAGACTCCGCACGCATGGATGTGGGTATCCTGGCCACGGTGCGCAAGTTCGGGCTGGCGGAGGATTTCCCGCCGGAGGTGCTGGCGGAGGCCGCCGCCCTGCCCTCTGCCGTGCGCGAGAAGGACCTGCGCGGCCGGTTGGACTGCCGCAGCGAGTGCATCATCACCATCGACCCCGAAAGCGCGCGCGACTACGACGATGCCATCACCCTGCACCGCAGCGGCTCCGGCTGGCTGCTGGATGTGCACATTGCAGACGTGGCGCACTATGTGCGGCCCGGCTCCGCGCTGGATGCAGAGGCGCAGCGGCGCGGCAACTCCACCTACCTGCCGGACCGCGTGCTGCCCATGCTGCCGCCCAAGCTGTGCGACGGCATCTGCTCCCTGCGCCAGGGGGAGGACCGCCTGACCGCGCTGTGCCGCATGCGCATCAATTCCAAGGGGGCGGTGGAACATGCGGAGTTCGCCAAGGCGGTCATCCGCTCCCGCCGCCGCATGACCTACGCCCAGGCGCTGGAGGTGCTGCAGGGCGGCACCTGCGGGGATGCGGAGGTGGATGCCATCCTGCGGGAGGCCGGCAAGCTCACCCAAATCCTGCGCGCGCGCCGCATGAAACAGGCCGCGCTCAACCTGGACATGCCGGAGCTGCACGTGCTGGCGGATGCGGAAGGCAACCCCACCGGGGTGGAGCTCACGGAATCCGACCCCGCTCACCAGCTGATAGAGGAGTGCATGCTCGCCGCCAACGAGGCCGTGGCCCGCGAGCTCAACGCCCGCGCCCTGCCCGCCGTCTACCGCGTGCACGAGGAGCCGGACCCCGCCAGGCTCCAGGAATTCGGCGTGCAGCTGCGCAGCTACGGCTACAGCGTGGGCATGCTCACCACGCGTGAGCAGATTGCACGCGCCATGGAACAGGTGCAGGGGCACCCGGAGGAGGAAACCCTCAAGGTGGCCCTGCTGCGCTGCATGATGCGCGCCCGCTACTCCCCGGACCCCCTGGGGCACTACGGCCTGGCCAAGGGCGACTACTGCCACTTCACCAGCCCCATACGCCGCTATGCGGACCTGGTGGTTCACCGCGCCTTCCGCCGCCTGGCCGGGGAACAGGACTCCCCGCTGCCCGGCCGCGGACGCCTGGAGGGCGTCTGCGCCCACATTTCAGAGACGGAGCGCACCTCCGCCGCCGCAGAGGCGGAGGCGGACCGCCTGATGCTGTCCCGCTACCTGGAACTGCAGTGTGAAGCGGAGCACCCGCGCGTGTGGGATGCCGTGGTCACGGCCTGCTGGCCGCAGGGCATCACGGTGGATATTCCGCAGCTGCGGGGCGTGAAGGGCTATGTCTCCCGCGGTTCCCTGCCGGGGGATACGCACTGGTTCTATGAGAGCCACACCGCCAGCTGGCGCGCCGCAGACGGCAGCTCCCTCCACCCCGGCCAGCCCCTCAAGCTCGTCCCCACCGCCGTGGATGAAGCGAGCGGCTTCGTGGATTTCCGCCCCGTGGAACAATGAGGGAGGCCGCCATCCACCCCGCGGAGCGGGGTTCGGTGCCGAGACGTTTGAGCGGTGGTTGCCCCACGGGTTTACACCCGTGGTTCAACGAAGGAACGCACCCCGCTCAAGGCGGGGTGCC
>JAZUGI010000176.1:0-14626 GCA_045641125.1 Akkermansia sp. | reverse complement strand
AGGGGCACTGGCACAGGGCTTGCCTATGACGCCGCAGGGACGCCGCATTGCAGGGGTTCTGGAAGCACAGGGCGACCGGGAAGTGCTGGACCGCAAAACGGGCCTGCCTACGGGCCGCTGCCGCCCGCTCTATAAGACCGTTGTTGTCGAGGTGCCCCGCCGTTCCACCAAGACCACGAGCATTCAAAATGTGCTGCTTGGCAGGTGTGCCACAATCCCGGGCTATCGCGTAGTCAGCACGGCACAGGACGGCACCCGCGCGTCTGCTTTCTTCAACGAAATGTTGAACTTTATGGAAGCGGAAACTGACGAAGCAGAGCGCGATTGGGTGGGCTACCGGTCACAGGGCCGGGAGTACATCAAGTGGAACAACGGCTCTATGTGGTGGGTAGTCAAGCCCGAAGCCGGGGCACTCCGTGGCCGCGCTGCCGACGTGATGTGGTTTGACGAAGCAGGCGAGCTTGACCCTGACAAGTCCGCTGACCTTGTGGCCGGTGCCCTGCCCATCATGGACACCAAGCCCAACGGGCAGGTGATCATCAGCGGCACCCCCGGCAAGATCCGTGCCGGTATGTTCTGGACGAAGCTGGAAGCAGGCCGCAGCGGCAAGCCAGGCACAGGGATTGTGGACTATGCCGCAGACGAGTTTTGCGATCCCACAGATGAGCGGGTTTGGTGGGAGACACACCCCGGCCTAGCGTCTGAGCTGACGGAAATTGACATCATCCGTGAGCGGTTCGACGACATGGGATTGCCGCAGTTTATGCGGGAGTACCTGTGCATATGGCCGCCGGATTCCACCGTCACTGCCCTTGATATGAAGAAGTGGGAAATCACCCGCACAGACCACCTAGGCGAGCCGCCCGCAGGCGTGCCGTGGGGCATCGGTTGGGACGTTGCCATAGGTGGCAGCGCCGCTGCCGTGGCGGTTGCGTGGATTGACGACAACGACGAGCCGCACTTTCAAGTCATGGAACACCGCGCCGGATCACTATGGGTGTCTAAGAACGTGGCACAGGCAATCATCAAGCACCCCCGCGTGCCCGTGGGATACGACAACATCGGCGATAACATCACCGTTGCTCAATCGTTGGGACGCATGCCCAAGGTCAAGACAACCCGCGTCAAGGCACTGACCCTCAAAGACGTTGCCGCAGCCACCGCCACGATTGCCCAGGCTAACGAGTTGCTGACGCTGCACCACGCCAAGCACAGCGGTTTGGATGCCGCCGTCAAGGCGACGACGTGGCGGGACTCCAACGGTTCCCGGCTGTTTATGCGAGGTAAGGGGCAGGAGATTACGTGCCTGCTTGCCTGCACACACGCTCTGGCAGTGGCATCCACAGCCAAGCGCACAGCAGGGATTGTGATGCCTAGCGCCAAGCTTTGAGTTTGTAGGTATCTCACAGGCCGGCGGCGGGGGTCTGTTGTAGGTATCCCACAAAGCCCACGCGACACGCTGACCCCAGACAGCAAAATACCCCCAGCCGCCACAGCCGGGGGTATCGTTATGCACGTTGATATAACTACATACGCGAGCCTAGCACGCCACCATCTACACCGCTACGCTCACACGAGGGATGGCAACCCCTACGTGATCCCCAAGGGGACAGAAACAAATACGCTAAGCCCGCAGCAGGATCAGGGCTGATTACCGGGATAGAGCCGGTTCCCCCGGCGTTCGGCCGGGACAATGTCGAGTCCTAGCGCAGGGTCTATCACGGGTGTGAGCAATCCCCCGAATCGAAGAGACGCCACGGCCTACAGCAGCACTGCTGCCAGACGCTAGGACACATGCCGCCGTCACCCGTCACTAATCAGCGGGTCAGCAATCCTAAACCAATACGCATGCCCCATACCGGAGCCGTACACGTTCGCTGTCTTGAGTCTCTCAGTACCCCTGAGAGCATCAAGGCAGACCCCTGCCCACCGCTTCCCCGCCCAGAGCTGCACGGGGTTTCCGCTGTTGTTGCTTTGGTCTGTACCACCACCTGCCCAGCGTTGAAACTCTGAAAAACCTTTGCCTGAGATTGCCTAGGTTTCCCCTGTAAAACGCTGCTTTGCACCCTTTCGTGCCTTAGTCACCTGCCGCCGATTGTTGCTCTGTGGGCATATTCAGCAAGGCATCCAAGCTGTTCCAATACAGCGAAACTTCGGGCTTCCCCAGCTCCGTTGGCTCTATGGCTTCCCTGTTCTCCACAGGGTCCGGTCTAGCCCCGGCAATCGTGCGTGACCTCGGTCTAGGTGCCGAGCTGCCCGCCACGGTTCAAGAAGCCCTAGCAGTGCCCGCAATCAGCCGGGGCATTGCCCTTTATGCCACTGCCATTGCTGCTTTCCCCTTTGTGGCGGAGCAGGACGGCACCCCCGTAGACGCGCCCGCTTGGCTCAATCACACAGACGACGCGATAAGCCCAGGTCAGCGAATCGCCGCGCTGATGTGTGAGCTTATCTTCCACCGTGACGCTGTGCTGTGGGTCGAGCGGGACGCACAGAAGAACATCACAGGTGCCCTGCTGCTGCCGCGTGAGATGTGGCAGCTTGACCCGTTCGGCCGCATCACCTTTGCCGGTGCCGCCGTGCCGGATCAGTCACAGTTTGTCTACTTCCAATCTCTGATGCCGTTGGGCCTGCTGGACGCCGCAGGCGAGACAATCCGGCACTACATGGACTTACGCAACACGATCCGTGCCCGCTCACGCAATCCAATCCCCATGATCGAGCTGCACGTAACTGAGGAGTTCGAGGGCACCGCAGCGGAGTTGGAGCAGGCACAGCAGGATTGGTCAGACGCCCGCCGCGCTGAGAACGGCGCAGTTGCTTTCACTCCCAAGGGTGTTGAGCTGAAAACCCACACGGGCAGCGGCAATGACTCTGAGCTGATGATCCAAGCCCGCAACGCCGTCCGCATTGACGCCGCAAACTTCCTGAACATCAACGCCGCAATGCTGGACGGCAACAACGGCACGAGCGACACGTATTCCAACACCCTGCAAAACGCAAATGAGTTTCTAACGCTCAGTTTGCGGCAATGGCTGCTGCCCATCGAGCAGCGCCTATCACAAGACGACGTGACCCCCGCAGGCATGCGTATCCGCTTTGACACGTCAGCCTTTGACGCGCTGACACCTGCCACGGGCAACACGGGCACAGCCACAACCCCCACTGAAAGTGAAATCACCAATGTTGAAAGCTAGGGGCAAGCTGCTTGCCACGAGCGTTGAAGATCGGCAGCTCCGCTACCGGCTGCTGCCGTTTGGCGAAGCAGGCAGCACTAACAAGGGCCGCGTACTGGCATCTGCCGGTGCCGTTGAGGTTCCCGCAGAGCCGCTGCCTGTGAACCTAGAGCACGATCACACCCGCCCGTTGGGGCACATGACCGTTGCCGAAGATGCAGAGGGACTGGAAGCCACCGTAGACATTGCCCGCACGCGAGCTGGCGACGACGTACTAGAGGAAGCCGCCCAGGGTCTACGCGCTGGGATCAGCGTGGAGATTGATCACCCCGTGATCCGTGCAGGCCGACTTATCGCGGGCAAGCTGTCCGGTGCCGGTTTGGTAGTCAAGCCCGCTTACCCGTCAGCCCTGCTGATGGCCGCTGACTTTGGCGACGAAGACGAAGACGAAGACGACGACGAGCCGAAGCCGCGCACCGACAAAGTGACCGAAGCCGAAGCCGACGAAGCCAACGAGCAGCTAGACATTGCCCGCGCCGCTATCGACGCCGGAGACCTGCCCGCTGCTGCTGCTGCCATTGCCGCAGCGCAGGAAGAAATCACCCCCACCACTGAAAGTGAATCAAACCCCGTGACCGTGACCGCTGCCGCTGCCCCCGCTTCCACGCAGGCACTGCTTGCCACCATTGCCGCTGCAATGGGCACCGCTTCCCCGCTGACCGCTGCACAGCCTGACGACGCCCTGACGCTCAATAAGTTTGCGGGCACGCTCCGTGGCATGAGCGGCCAGGATTCCCGCATGACCGCTGCTGCTCTGGACACCATCACACAGGCGGATATGTATGACCCCACCGCACAGCCTGCCTACCTCGGTGAGCTGTGGACGCAGACCACCTACACGGAGCGGTTTGCCCCGCTTGTCTCCCATGAAAACCTCACGGCAATGTCGGTCAAGGGCTGGCGTTGGGTTGAGGGTAAGTCTCCGATTGTTGACGATTGGGACCCGGCTTATTCCGGTGTTGCCCCCGCCGAAACCATGACGGATATCCCCACCGGCGAAGTAGTGGCCGAAGCTGAGGAATGGTTCGCCAAGCGCATTGCCGGTGGCAACCGCTTTGACCGCGTACACATCGACTTCCCCGTGCCCGGTGTGCTTGAAAGCTTCCTCCGTGAGCAGGCCGAATACATCAAGCGCCGCCGTGACGCCCGCGTGCAGCAGCACCTTGTAGCCGCTGCCGCAGCAGGCAAGGTTGTAGGCACCGGCAAGGACATTGAGAACGCTTGGCGGAAGATCATCCTCGGTGCAATGCACGTTCTGGACTACTCCAAGCCCACTTACGCCATTGTTGGCAACGACGTTTACCGCGAGCTGCTGGGCACGGACATGTTGGAAAATCTGGCAATGCTGGACACCACTTTGGGCCTTGAATCCGGTTCAATGGCAGGCTTCCGCATCCAGCCTGCTGCTATCACCGATAGCACGATGGACGGCAAGGTTATTGTTGGCGCTGCTGCTGCCACCGTGCTGCACGAGCCGGGCGGCGCACCTATCCGCGTTGACGCTCAGGAGCTTGCCAAGGGTGCAGTAGACAAGGCTGTCTTTAGCTACTACCTGCTGCGCACCGATGACCGGGGCGGCATCGTTGAGGTTGGCGAGTAATGCCGTACAAGGTACTGAGCAAGGACGGCACCGAGTACGCACCAGCAGCCGCCCTTGCCGCACTGGAAGCCCGCGTAGCCAAGCTGGAAGCAGGCGCAGCCAAGCCGAGCCGCAAGGCCGCTAAGCCGCCTGTAGAGCTGGCAACACCTATTGACGACGAGGGCACGCTAACTGACCTGCTGGGCACCGCAGAGTAATGGCACGGGTTGGCTTCCTAGATCCTGACGTTGACCTGACGGATTGGCCGACCGGGCCGGAGGGCGAAACGCTAACGCTGCTGCTACAGACGGCCTACGAAAAGTTGGCGCTGTGGGCACCGGCACCGCTGCCCACGGGCGGCGAGCTGGACCCAATCCCCGCCCGCTACACCTACGCACAGATGCTGCTTACACAGCACTTGTGGGCACGGAAGCAGGCAGGGGACGGCGAGGGGTTCGGTGCTGATGGATACATGGTTAGCACCTATCCGCTAGTCCGCGAAGCCTACGAAGCAGTGCGCCCCAAGCGCAGCCCGTTGGCGGGCCTGCTGTGAGCACGCCCCGCCAGCAGGTTGCCGAGCAGATAGCCGCAGATAACCCCACATGGGTTGTGCTGCCCTATCCGTCAATCCCTGGGCAGGTAGCCAGGGGCAAGCCGGTGTGCAGCATATGGCGCAGCGAGCTGGCACCGGCGGTGCCTAGGCAGGGCCTGACGCACGCCCTGACGGTGAACCTGTACGGGCCTACTACCGGCAAGGCCGCAGAGGACGAGCTAGACGACTATCTAGACGCGCTGCTGCTGTCCGTTGAACGCCTGCCCGGGTTCAAGTTTGAGCGGGCAACCCGCCAGCAATTCCAAAACGACACCCTAAGCGGTTGGCAACTTGAGTTGACGGCAACGTCTGAAAACGTCTACCGCGCATTGATCCTGAAAGAGAAAACCAAGCCATGACACTGGCAGTACACAACCCGCTGATTATCGAAGATGTTTCCCTGACGCTGGACAGCACCGACTACGCAACCGCCGTGGATTCCGTGACGCTGATTCCCACCACCACTAAAGCGAAGTGGACCCCCATCAACGGCAAGAAGTCCACCAAGGTTGCACGCCCGAGCTGGGCGCTGACGCTGAACCTTGGCCAGGACTTTGACAAGGCTTCCTTGTCTCACAAGCTCATCACCGACCACGGCAAGGAAGTGGCGTTCACGCTGACCCCCAACGCTGAGGGAGACGCAGCGATCACGGGCCGCGTTGTGCTGGAAGCGCACCAGCTTGGCGGCGGTGCAGAGACCATTGCCACCGCTTCCGTGACGCTGGACGTTAGCGGACAGCCCGAGTTTGTTTGGAACGAAACCGCAGTAGTTCCCGGGGCCTAACCGTGGGGCAGTTTGTAGCGCCAAGCGCAGCCACTGACAACACGTTCAAGGCAGTTGCCTTGGCGCTCAAACTGATTCCCCGCCAGCTCAAAAACGACATAAACCGCGAATCCCGCAAGATGGGCAACGACGTTTGGCGCCCCATCGTGGACAGCAACGCCCGCACCAAGACAGACAAGCTTGTGCTTGCCAAGGGTGCCCGCGTGAAGCCAGGGAATCCAATGGTGTTGACCGCTGCCACTTCCAAGCGGGCGCTGTCCGGTGGCCTTATCCCGAACGAGGGCGGGCGCATCTTTGAGTTTGGCTCAAAGAGCCGCCAAGCCCCCAGCGACTACGAGCGGAAGAACCGCAGCAGTGCAGGCACGCACCATGTCCGCAGGCGCACTAAGCGGGGCCTGCCGCAGCCCAGCAGCGGGCGGGTTGTCTACGAAGCCGCAGCCGAGATTGCCCCGCGCATCACGTCGCTTTGGGTGCAGCTCATTGTCCGCAAAATCTACGAAGCCCACGAAGGGTAAAAGCAGTTGGCAATTGACATCAAGGTAGTTGCTGACACGTCAGACGTGATCAGCAGCGTTGGCAAAATGGCCGACGCATACGACGAGGTAAAAGACGAGCTCAAAGACCTTGCACGGGCCGGGGACAGTGCAGCGGGCGACCTTGAAAGATCCATGCAGGACGGTGCCAAGGCAACAGACAAGCTGGGCGACAAGGCCGAGAAAACCGAGCGCAAAATTGATGACCTGGGCACCGCTGGGAAATCGGCCGGCACGGACATTGAACGTGGACTGAAAGAGGGCGAGAGCGCCGCTAAGGGCCTTGAATCCAAGGTAGATGCTGCTTTCGATTCCGTGACCGACAAGGCCCGCAGCGCAGGCAAGCAGGTTGGGGACAGCCAGCGTGCCGGATTCCGCGAAGCTTCCGAGGGTGCCGAGACGTTCAAGGAGGAAGCCGACCAAAACGCCCGCGAGGTAGCCGCCAGCTTTGACGGTTCCGCCGAATCAATCGCTGACGGATTCCAGGGCCTTGCCGCAGAAATGCTGTCCGGGTTTGGTCCTGCCGGTGTGGTGGCAGGCGTAGCCGTTGCCGCAGGCATTGGTATTGCAATATCGAAGATGCAGTCAGGGGCCGAGGAAGCAACGGCAATGAAAGAAGCCGTTGCCGAGATTGCCGGGGCAGTTGCCGACGCAGGCGGGCGCATCGAAGATGTGGACTTTGCGCAGATCATCCGTGATTGGGGCCGCGAGGTTCAAGAGGACAACTGGCTGACGTTCTGGAAAGACGAAGCTACCACCAACTTTGAAGATGCCGCCGACGCTGCCAAGGAAGCAGGCGTAGCCACCAAAGACGCTATCCGTGGCATGAAGGGTTCCGCCGAGGATTCCCAAGGCTTCCTAGACGGGACACAGAAAGCGTGGGAGGACCTACAGCAGGTTATTGAAGACGGAACCACCGTCAACAGCCACGGCAACATTGTGATGTCCCAAGCTGCCAAAGATGCCCAGGGGCAGGCCGACGCGCTGGGCGAGCTGCGCGACGCTGCCGAGGAAAACAAGGGCACCGTAGAAAACGCCATTGACGTTTACAACATCGAAGCTGAGGTACTGGGCGAGGGCGAGGAAGCAGCCGACGCGAAGCGCGAAGCGATACAGGAGCTTGCCGACGCGACCAATGACGCTGCCGATGCCACCGCATCCAACATTGAGGCCGAGAACGGATATTACGAAGCCCTAGAAGCAACCAACGGTGTGCTTGCCGAGAACGGGCAGACGCTGGACGTAAACACCGAAGCAGGCCGCGCCAACAGGCAGGCCCTAGTTGACCTTGCAGGCGCTGGCACCGATTACCGGGATTCCGCCATTGCAGCAGGCGAGGGCACCGACGTTGTGACAGCCAAGGTGCAGGCAAGCCGTGATGCTTTCCTGCTGGCCGCAGATGCCGCAGGCATGAACGCAGGCGAAGCGCAGGCGCTGGCCGATTCCCTGGGCCTAATCCCTGCTGATGTGGCAACGCAGGTTGCCGCCTACGGCACCGAGGAAACCAAGGCGGCAATTGACGCTGCCAGCGTGGACACTGACGCAGCAGTAAACGTGACCGCGCAGGGCACCGGAGAGACGCAGGCCGCTGTCAATTCCGTTGAGGGCACCACAGCCCCCGTGGAAGTGACCACTGAGGGCACAGACGGGCAGGTGCAAAAGCAGGTTACGGCGATCAAGGGCAAAGACGTAAAGATCGACGTTGACGACGAGTACACCGTGCGAGCTGTGCAGCAGCGAATAGACGGGATCAGGGGCAAAGACGTTTACGTAAACGTCAGGATTGCCAACGAGGGAGCCTTTAGGGCCGCGCTGAACAGCCTAACCGCTGAGCGTTCAACGTGGGTCACTGTGAATGAGCGCAAGGGACAGGCAGTTAGCTGATGCCTACCCTGACCCTTACCCCCGATATGCGCACCGGTTCCGTGCTGCTGTCCATTGACGATGCAACAGGCGTGGAAGCCATTGTGCGGGCCGATATAAACGGAACCCGCCCAGTACGTCTGGAACGTGCCACACTGCCCGCAGCGGGCAAGCTGGCCGTTACTGACTGGGAGCCTGCACTATCGGGCCTTATCCAATATCGGATCAGCGGGCCGCTTGTGGACGAAAGCGCATGGACAGCCCTACCCGGTGCCGAGCTGCCCCGGTTTGTGCTGCCGTCAATTCCACAGTTTGCAGTCATTGCCCAGACAGTGACCGAGTACAGCGCAGCCAGGGAATCCCGGGCAACGTTCCACAAGGTGATTGGGCGAGCTGCCCCGCTTGTGGCCGAGGGCGAGCTAGAGCCGCGCACCGGGACACTTGCCTGCCTGTTTGATACCTACGCCCAAGCCAAGGACCTAGAAGCCCTGCTAGAGCGAGGGCAAACGGCAATGTACCGCCAGCAGGAACACCCGGGCCTTGACATGTACTTCCACACAACCCGCACCAACGTGACCCCCGACCCCGAAACGGAAACGTGGACGCTGGCCGTGGATTACATCGAAGTAGACCCGCCTGCCGGTGCTGTGCTGTCCGCATCATCGTGGACCTTTGACGCGCTGGCAAAGAAGCACAAGACGTTCGGAGAAGTCACCACCAGCTACGCCAGCTTCCATGACCTGACGATAGGCCAGGAACAGTGACCGCCCCGTACAGCGCAGCCGTTGCCGAGCTGCTGCCCGGGCCGCTGCGCCACGAGGTTGCCGTAAGCCTTGCACCGATCGGCAAACCGTCAATACCCCTTGACGTTTTGGCCGAGGGCGGGGCAGTGGAAGTGACCTTTAGTGAGGACTGGGCACCATATGCGCAGGCCCGCGTATCGCTGCCCGTGCCCGCCGTAGAAGTGCTGGACCAACTAGACCCCCGCATCAACGTGCGCCTGCTGATTAGCGCAGGCTACACGCTGCCGGACAACACCCGCGAAGTGTTCGAGCTGGCAAACCTGGGCCTGCGCACCCGACCCGTAAACCGCCCCGGCAACACCGTGGAATTGTCCGCAGCATCAGACGAAGCACGCGCCCAGGATTACCGCGCAATGTACTGGGCAGGCATGGAACGCGGCGGCATCAACGAAGCCGTGCGCTGGCTTGCAGGCTATGCGGTATTCCCGGAAACACCCGTGCTGCTGTCCAGCTTTGGGGCAGGGCACGGGCGCAGCGAGCTGACGGAAATTGAGGTGCAGCTAGGGGATGACTATTGGTCCCTGATGGACGATGCCGCCAGCAGGACCAACACCCGCGTTTACTGTGACGAGCAGCGGCGGTGGCGAGTAGTGCCCCGGGCGACGACGGCGGCAACGCCGGTGCATCACCTGACCGTTGGCGAGGACGGCACCATAGTGACCGCCAACGCTGCCCTAGACCGCGAAGAGTGGTTCAACGCAGTGTGCCTGCGCTACCGCTGGAACGATGCCGCCAACACCGAGCACATGGTTTACGGGCGGGCGCAGGCGACGAGTGGACCCTACGCCACGGGCACCGTGGGGCACCGCGTTTATTTTGAGGAAATCCCGCGCCCTGTCTCCCTTGCCGCTGCCAACAATGCCGCAGCAGCCAAGCTGCGCAACCTTGTGACCCGTGGCCGATCCCTGACAGTGACAGCCGCAGCGGCCTATTGGTTACGCCCAGGGGACACGGTAGCCGTGACGCTGCCGACCGGGCCGACCTCCAACCACCTTGTGCAGTCTGTTTCATTCCGCCCGCTAGAGGGCCTGATGAGCGTAACGACACGACAGCCCGAGAACATCACCATCACTACCGGAGAGTAAAAAATGACTACCCCTTACCGTGGCTACACCGAGCTGCCGGGCGCTGCCGTGCCTGATGTGCCCTACCGCGTAAACCTTGCGCTGCGAGAGATTGATGCTGACGTAGCCGATGCCGTGGCCGAGCTGGAAACCGCCGACGCTACGCAGGCCGGCCGATTGGCAGCACTGGAACAGGCCGCAGGCTTTGGCTCAGGTATGCAGCTACAGGACGACGCTGTAAACGGCCTGATTCTGGGCAACACCAAAGCCGCTGCCACACTGACCAAACAGATTGAGACCAAGGGCCCTGCTGCCACCGTGGCCGCGCTGGCAGTACCGGCAAGCCCTACCCGCGAAGCGTTCGACGGGTTCACCGAGCAGCACATTGCAGAGAACTTTCACGGCCCGTTGAAAGTGTGGGGCGAAGCCCTACGGAATCAGGGCACTGCCCCGGCAACGTGGGTCAGTCTGGGATCCTCCACAGCCAACGGCGGCAACACAACAAACTTTGGTTTTTCGTGGGTTGGGCGCATTGCAACTTGGCTTTGTGACCGCGACGTTTTGCACGATGCTGTCAGAGACCTTGAGAGCGCCACGGCACGCCAGCCCAACGGGGTGCAGGTTTATAACGGTGCCGTTGGCGGCACCACGTCTGCCAACTACGTGAACGCCGCCAAGATTGCCGCAATCAAGATGCTTAAGCCGCACCTGATTACACACATGGTGGGAGCCAACGACTTAGGGCAAGGCGTAGCGCTCAGCACGTACAAGGCCAATCTGCGCAATTGGATGGATCAGCTACAGGCGGCAAGCCCGCTGTCTGTGCACGTCTACATCCACCAGCAAAGCCGCGTTGCCGCATCACCCAAGATTGCTTGGCGCGAGTACGGCAAGGCAATGCGCGAAGTTGCGGACGCTTACCCGAACGTTGTTTTCTTTGACGCTTCCGAGCACTTCCGGTTCAACAGCGGACTTGCGCAGCACCTAATCAGCGATGACCTGCACATGAACGGCGCAGGGCACGCCCTGATGGCCGAGCGCGTTGCCGACTTCCTAGGGCACCCGTTCCCCCAGGTCAGCAGCGAACTTGTGCGCGGGGCAACCGGTGGCTCAGTCACCACGACAACTGACACGGTTTGGTCAACGCTTGTGCTTCCCCCGGCACCGTATGTGCGCCTAGTTACCTGCCATTTTTCCGCTTACGCCTACGGCACCGGAGCGGACGGCAAGCAGGGGCCGGAAATGTCGGTTTATGGACACTACACCGACACCACACCGCCCACCCGTGCCGGAACCGCCCAGCAAATCCGCCTGCTGAACGGCGGGGTTGCCCGCGCTGTCAGCTACAGCACGAGTGTTTCCTACTACGTGGATGCCAACCGCCCGCTGAGCTTTGAAGTGCTTGTAGGCCCGGGCATCTATGTTTCCGGTTCCGCACAGTATGTGGACTTGCACGCCGTGGCACAGCCCGCCTAAGCCAACACCCCAACACAAGAAACAGAGCAATGAGCTACACAGCAATAACCGAGATCAGCAGCCCCAACTACACCCCCGCGGATTCCGTGGCCGCAGTGTTCGGCACGCCCCGCCGCATTGAGACAATCACAATCCATTGGTGGGGCAACTATGGGCAGCGCTTTGACGATGTGGTGCGCTTCCTGTCCACCGCTGACAATGGCCGCCAGTCCAGTGCGCACTATGTGGCAGAAGCAGGCAAGGTGGCGTGCATCGTTGCCCCTGCTGATGCTGCTTGGCACGCTGGCAACGCCTACGGCAACGCAACGTCCATTGGTATTGAGTGCCGCCCCGAAGCAAGCCAGGGCGACTACGAAACCATTGCCGAGCTGATAGCCGAGCTGCGAGCTGTCTACGGAGACCTGCCCCTAGTGCCGCACCGCGATTGGACCAACACCGCGTGCCCCGGGGATTATGACCTGGGCAAGCTTGACGCGCTGGCACGGGGCACCGCACCGGCACCGGAAGTGCAGGCAGCTGCCCCCGCTGAGCCTGCCCCTGCAGCCAGCTACAACGGATATGACAGCGGCCTGCGATGGATTGTGGACCCGGGCGACACGCTGGGCGCTATCGCCAAGCACTACGGCATCGAGGTTGACGCGCTGGCCGCTTACAACGGGATCACCGACCCCAACCGCATTGAGGTTGGGCAGGCGCTCATCATCCCCGGGCCGCTTGTATGGATTGTGGACCCGGGCGACACGCTGGGCGCTATCGCTGCCAACTATGCAATGGACGTTGCCACCGTGGCAGCACGCAACGGGATTATGGATTACAACCACATCAACGTGGGGGATGTGCTGACCATTGCTTAGTTCACTGGCACCAACGGCCAAGGTCACTGCTTCCACCGCTGCCGTTGCTTTCGTATCCCTTGCCTGCGCCCTTGTCGGTTGGCTGTGGGGCAACCCGGTGCCGGACAGTGTGCAGGCACCGCTTACCGTAGTGGCAACGTTTCTTGCCGGTTGGTTTGCGCCTATGCCGGGCACTGGGCAGCACGTTGAATAATGGACGAGATAACAGCCGGTGAAGTAGCACGGGGCCTAGAGCTAATCCGGGCTGACATCAAGGAGCTTGCCGCCGAAGTGCGGGAGCGCCCAGACTGGCAGGACATACGGCGAGTGGAAACCGGCCTACAGCTACAGATAGCCAACGAAGCCACTGCACGCCAGCTAGAGCGCCTTGCAGCAGACAAAGCAATCAAGGGCCTAGAGGACTGGAACACCTGGGCACAGCGCCTAATCCTGGGCGCACTGGGCACGGGCCTAGTGGGTTGGATAGTGACCCAAGCCGTTAGCGCAGCTTAGGCCCGTCAACGTCAGGATCAGGGACAGGCGCAGCACCCATTGCAGGTACTGTGCCTGTCTCCAACCAATGCAGCGGTGCACCCGTGATTGTGGACCACAGCATCAGATTGCCCTTACTCGGCACGCTGCGCCCTGACAGCCAGTTGCCCACGGTGTTGCGCGATACGCCCAAGGCATCTGCCATTGCCTGCACGCTTGTGTCTGACACTTCCAATGCCTTGCGCAATCTATCGTGCAAACCAAACTCAAATGCGAAGACATAACCCTGCGCATTGCTTTGGAATCCGTGATGCCTAACCGTTGCCATAATGCATACCCCGTTTACTAAGACTTAAGCACGGAGAATGCCCCGTGCTTTGCACTGAACTATGCACTAACTACTAGGTACAACACAACCCTGTGCATTGCCTATTCCGTTTAGCAGGTCACATGGGTGTGATCCCCTTATCACACTTTGAGGGTTTGCTTTGCATCTGCCTGTGCAATGCGCAACGATTGTGCAATGCCTAACACCACGGATGAAGCACGCATCATAGTGCCGTCACAGATCATCGGGGCACGCACAGCAGCTGCCCTGCTAGGACTTGAACGCAGTTCCCTGACACGCAAGGTGCAGGCGGGCAAGATCACCGCCTTGGCACGCCTAGAGGGCGGGGCCTATGTGTTCGACCGTGCCGCCCTGCTGGAAGAAGCGGCGCAATGACTCTATACCTATCCCCGCGCAAAGCCTGCGAGCTGCTGAGCGTTGACCGTTCCACGCTGCTGCGCTGGGAGCGGCAAGGTTTGTTGACGGCCTACCGCTTCCACAGCGGGCACCGCCGCTATCTGCTGGCCGAGCTGGAAGCAATCATCAACGGCGGCAACGCATGAGCTGGGAAGCCTGCGCCTGGGCAATCCGCAAGGGCAAGGATTACGAGCTGGAACCGTCCACGCGCTTTGTGATGCTGACCCTTGCCAACTATGCCGACAAAGAGGGCAACGACATTTACCCGAGCCTTGGCACGCTGTCTATGGACACGGGGTTTAGTGAGTCCACCATCAGGCGGCACATCAAGACGCTGCGAGCTGTGGGCCTGCTGGACTACGGAGACCAAAGCATAGTCACGGACAACCCCCGTTACCGCAACGACAAGCTGCCCAAGGTTTACCGCTTCCTGTTTGAGGAAGAGGGCAAACCCCGGGGTGTGGACTTTGGCAGCTTTGGCCGTATGCCACCGGCAAGGCACAAGCCCAGGGAACCACGGGGTGTCACTGTGGTACCCCGTGAGAGCGCACAGAGCAGTGCACGGGGTGTCACTGTGACCGGAACGGGGTGTCAAACGGGGGTGCACAGTGACACCCAAACCTATAACC
>JAZUGI010000175.1:0-23482 GCA_045641125.1 Akkermansia sp. | reverse complement strand
CCGAACGCCGTGGTGCGTGCCTCCGCCTCGGCCATGTGGCCCTGCGGCCAGCGCCATGTCTCGTCTCCAATGAGCCAGCGGATGGAACGCCGCTGCAGGTTGGACTTGTTGTAGGCTCCGGCCACCCACAAGGTCATGCCGTTGGCAAAGTGGATGGTCGTGTTACGGAGCTTGTAGCGGTCGCCGGGGTAGAGGGCTTTCACGGGCGGGCAACAGTCGAACAATTTTCTCAACCGCCCCTCGGCCTGGTCTTTGGCATCGTCGTCGTTCTGGTCGAGCCAGAGTGTCGGCCCCGGCATGTTGGCCACGATGTAGCACAAGGCAATCTCAATCGCCGTGGATTTCGAGCTCTGCACGCTCGCGATTATCGAGATGACCCGTGTGCGTGGGTTCACCATCTCCTGCATCACCTCGCGCAGCATCGGGGAGTTCACGCTTTGGAACCGCCCCGGGATGGGCGAGTACGGGATACCCTCGATGTGCTGCTCCGCCCATTGCCACACGGGCAACCTATCCGGCGGCGTGAACGCTTCACGCCACAGGTTCTCCAAGTATTCGCTCTCGCTCCCGGCCATAGTCCAGTATTCGTTTCAGCATCCCCGGCGTGAGCTGGCTGTCCACCAGCCGCAGCACCGTCCATCCTTGCAAGGTCGCTTCGAGGTACTTCTCGGCATCCTTGATGAACCCGCCCGGTGTCAGGTGCCGCCCCCGGTTCCACACGCCGCCCTCAATCTCTATCAGCACCCGCGCGGGTTCCCACGCAAAGTCCGCGCGCCAGCGGCGCGTCTTGTCGAAGCGGTACTCCCTCACCAGCTCCGGCCCACCGAGGGCATCCCACACGGTGGCAAACCTGTCCTCCAGTTCCGATGTCTTTCTCTTGCCGGGCACACTGTTCCCGGCCTTGTCAAAAAGCACGCCCCGCAAGGCTCAATGCCAAGCGGGGCGTGGGATACAACTAGTAAGATTCGCTTACTTCCTCCTGCGGCGGGCGCAGAGGCCCGCAAGGGCAAGCAGGGAAAGCGTGCCTGTGGCGGGCTCCGGGACGGTGGGCGTAGTGCCGCTTACACCCGTGGTAAGCACTAGAGCGTCTTCAACCATCTTGTAGGAGAACTTCGGGGCTGTCAGCGCGGTGGGCACATTGGTTCCAGCTCCATCCTCAAGAGAGAGCTCGAAGCTGGTCTGCTGAGCCAGGGCGGCCAATTGTTCTTCTGTGAAACCCGTCTGCAAGCCAGTCGCCAAGATGAGCTCCAGCGTGCCGTTGGCGGTGGTAAGGGTGTTGGCAGCATCTGCACTCAGGGCAATCACAATTTCACCATTTTTGTTGACAACAAGCTCGTTCCCCCGCATGTTGATGGTGGAATAGGTGTCCGAATCCCAGCCTGTGTTGTCGCCAGCGCTGGCTTCCTCGAACCCGGACACGCAGAACACCAGCTTGCCACTGTTGAGAGTAAGCGCACCCTCATAGTCCTGATGACCAGGGGAGTTGCCCACGATGAGCGTACCTCCGTCCACCGTTACGGCGGCAAAGGTGCCGCTGCCCTTGAGGGTGGCCCCCGTTTTTACCGTGGTAGTCAGTGCCATCTCGCCATCGTTGACGTGTACACCAGAGGTTAGGGTGAGCGTGACGGTCGTGCCCTCTGCTCCTTGCACATGTGCTCCTTCGGAAACGGTGAGCACGGTCTTATCCGTGAGCTCTACGTTCTTACCGAAGATAAAGCTGCCTTCATGCACGCGAATCTCGCCCTTGAGCTCCACGGCATCCGTCACCTTTGCGGCACCCAGACCTTTCTTGTCCAAGTCACCCGTGCCACTCAGAGTACCGAAGGTGGCGGTTTTACCTTCCGTTACTTCAAGCGTGTTGCCGTCAGCCGCGTTAATCTTGATTTCCTTGGCAATGGTGTCCGTATGCTGCACGGAAAGCGTGCGGGTAGTACCTTCCTTGGCTTCAAAGGTGATGGTGCCGGAAGTTTTGCCGCCACCGTCTAAAGCTTCACGGCCCTCCTCACAGGCAATCAGGGAGAGCTTGCCATCTTTCAAGGTAATATTGCCTGTGGTAATCTTCTCCCCCGTGTTGGAGACGGCCTCAACGGGGCTGCCCTCGTCCTGCGCGTTGCGAAGGTCGTATTGCAGCGTGTGCTCACCACCATCGTAGGTGACGTTCAAATAATGGGAGAACAGGGGCTCATCATCCACGCCGTCGAAGGAGAGCTCGTAGGTGTCGAAGTGGATACCTGTTGTTCGGATGAGGTAAAATTGGGAGACGCTGCCATAGTTGCCAAGGTAAGACTTCAGGCGGTACTTCTGGCGTTCTGGGGTATCCACAAATTCCTCTTCCGAGCGCGCTGCCACCAATTGTCCTGGGAACACACTTCCGGGGTTGTTGTCCGTGTACCACAGCCTGGTGATATGCCCGTCTTCATCGGTATCGACACCAAATATGCTCATAGCGTGTGCTTCGATGTCGGTGTAAAAGGTCACACCCCAGCCTTCGTCTATCATGGAAACAAGTTGCTTTTCCTTTTCCCAATAGTTTTCTTGCGCCTCTCTCATGCAATCCGGGTCATTGTCAATCTTCACCGTAGTAGAGCCGTTCACAACGATTTGAATCATGCGGTAGTCCTTGCTGTATTCCCAGGACTTCCCGTCCAAATGGTTAAAGTAGCCCTTGAAGTCAGGGTCTGGATTCACAAGATAGTCCGAAGTGCCGTAGGGCATTTCGCCCCAAAGCCAATAGTTCATGGCGTAGTACTGATAACCTCCGGACTTGATGAACATAGGGCTGAGAGTTTTCCACAGCTCCACACCGCGGGGGGCATTGTTCATAATCAGCGCGCCGTTGGCCTCTGTCTGGTCTTCCCACCATGCCAGCGTGTCCGCGGCAGAAGCGGCCCAGCACTGGTTCGTTGCATAGGAGTCAGCCTGATCCTTGGTGAAGGTGTAAGCGGTATTATCCTCAATAATTCTACGATAATCCATGTAATAGGGGTCAGTAGGATAACTGCACTTCACACCAACCATCCAGTGTTCCTTGAAGGTGGTGGTCGTCGCATCGGCCATGGCCTGGGGACCTGCAATCATCAGCAGGGCAAGCAGTGTCAGGGTCTTTTTCATCGGTTTTTCTTTTGTTTGGAGGTTTGAGAGAGGGAGAGAAATCCCCCATTAGAGGCGCGAGTCTACAGTATTCGGAATGCTGTAGTGCTTGCAAGCAACGCAAACAATTGATTTATTAAAGGTAACAGAAATGCCAGCGCGCCCAAGGCTTTGGAGTCCGCAACCAGATAACTTGTCCATTCCTCAGAAAAATTAAGGCCGGGCGAATTTTAGACTTGCTACAGTATTCCGAAAACTGTAAGCCTCCTGCGCCCACTTAGGGCGTGAGGGAATCTCCTTTGCCGTCGTGCAAATCGGCCAGCACCTCGTCAATGGCCCGGCTCAATGCTTCCTGAATATCCGGCGCATCCTTTCCGGCAATCACTGGGGGCATCTCCTTCTCCAGCTTGGAGCGCAGCAGGTTCACCACGCGCCCGGAGCGCGTGAGCCACGCCTCTCGAACCGCGTCCTTGCGGATATACTCTCCCTTGCGTATGGCGAGCCGGAACTCGCGTTCGTTCACCTCCGCCAAGAGTTTCCTGATTTTCAGCCCCTCCTCGTCTCCGGGCTGGCTCCCGTCCAAGTGGTTCTCGTGGAGGAAGCGCCGCCAGGCAATGACATCGTGGGAGCCGTTAGGATTGGGCTGCGGCGCGCCCGGACGCTTGCGCCAGTTCGTGATGCTGCGGCGGCTACACCCCAGGGCCTCCGCCAGCTCGACCACAGTGGCGGCCACCGTGATGCTCGGGTCGCCGCCGGACTCCGGGCTGTACGCGATAGACTGCAACAAGTCCACCTCCTGCCGGGTGAGCGGCTTCTGGGCCTTGACCTTGGCCACCGCCTGCTTGATGGCGTTGGCGCGGTTGACCTCCAGAACGGTGTCGGCTTGTGACGGTGTGATGCTGGGCATGCTCGGCGGCGAGACACACCCCGGAGCGTCCGCACCGGGGCAGTCCATGGGTTGATGTTTAGTAGTCGTCCGGCAGGAGGGCGGTCGTTGCGCTCCTGTCCCATTCCGTGATAATCCAGAGCACGCGCCCGTCCGGGAACTTGTAGACACTCATCAGGCGACCGGGCTCCTCCTTGTCCATCCCGCGCTCGTTGCTCGCCCTGTCCTCTGCGTCCACGTTTCCCCAGTCGCCCCAGGAGTGCCTGTTGAAGCACCGCTGAAGCTCTGCGTGCGTGAACGTGTCGTGGGCGTTCTTCGTGGCGAGCAACTGCCCCATCTCGAACTTCCGTTTCCTGAAGGCATCCAGTATCCACGGCGGGCGGATGGCGCAGCCCGTGTGCTCCCACCACACCTTTTCGAGGTCTTTCGGGTCGATGTCCGTTTCTTGGTCTACAAGGCGAGGCTCCCCGCCCTCGCCATCCCAGTCGTACCACACCATGCGCCGCTTGCCGTTCGGCAGGGCGGTGAGCACGACCTTGCGCGACTTGTTGCGGACGAGCTTCCTCTTGAACTGGAACTCCACACCGCCCAGGTGTCCAGCATCCGTGTCCGGCTGCACCACGCAGAACGCTACCACGCCCATCATGACGGTGATGTTGGCCGGGTCCTCGGCCAACTCGGCAAGGAGGCGCTGCATGAGCTCAAGCATGTTCACGCCCCCGCCTTCCGACTTCTTGTTTTCTGTTTTATCTTGCATATTTATAATCAGCGGTTTGCCGCTTCTTATAGTCTAGCATATCAGGAACCGGGGTCTAGCTTTTTCTGCGCCTTTTCTTCATTTATTTTCAATAACTTGTGATAAATCTGGCGCAACTCCACAAGCGACTTCGGCGCATCCTCCGGGGCCAGCTCCAGCACCACGTCCTCCTGCACCTGCGGCTGCGCCTGATGGCGCTGCCTCCAATACTCCAACTGGTCGCACCCGGCGGACACCAGTATGGCGGAAGCCAGCACGATGCAAGCCACCAAGTTGATGAACTCCACCCGCTGCGTCCGCTTCTGCTCCTTGATGAGTTTCTGCATATACTTCTCGTCCATGCCCGTTGGCGAGTTGTCAAAATCAGGCAGGTAGTGGGAACGGTCATTCCCATCCAAAGTGGGAAAGAAGCGGGAACGGAAGCACCCTCACTTTCCCACTCTGGACGGGGTTCCCGGATAACTCCCGGAGGGGGCGGGCCGAACCAGCAAACATTGAAAAACAAAGCACTTGCACATGATGGAACTGGCTTTCCCGTGAGCCGCCCTGAGCGCCCCTACAACTGCGTGCAAGTGGGAATGAGAAAAAAATGCCGTCCGCGCGATTTCCGCGCGAACCAGCCGGGGCAAGTCTTGTAACCGACTGTAAATAGATTTCTTATGGCTCCCATTGGGGTGCCGTGACTGGCGATTTTCGCCCTTTTCGGGGCTGGAGGCCCCCTACGAGCCCCCTCACGCGCGCTGCCGAACCGGCAGGTCGCGCAGGGGAAGCCGCCCTTGTGCGGGGCGTGAGCGGAGCGTTCAAATCGAACAAATCGGCTGGATGCGGATGGCGGCATGGCGGCTTCTTGGTGGCCGGGGAGCCTGACGGGCGGCTGGAGGCCGCTGACGGGCGCGGTGGGGGCGGGTTTGGCGTGTCAATCGGCGGCTCCGTCCTCCTCCTGGAGCTCCTGCTGGCGCTGGAGGACGCGGTTGTAGAAGTCGGCAATGTCCTCGGTGAGCTCCACGGCCTGCTCGCATTGCTCTGCGGTGTAGGTTTCGGGCTCCTGCTTGCCCACCCACTTGCGGAACTTGATGGCATCCCACATCGGCGGAGCGTCGGGGCTGGCCTTTTCGGGGAGACCGAGCAGGTGGAACCCGGTGGGGTCGGCCTTGCTGTCCATGGCGGGTGCATCGGGAGGCAGGTTCTCGTCCTCCTTCTTCAGCAGCTCCACCGTGCGGGTGCGGACGCTCTTGCGCATGTCCTTGATGCTCTGCCCCTGCTCGGATGCGGTGGCCAGCACATGGTCCTGCTCGTCCGGGTTGGTGGAATGGGCGCACGCCTCGACATGGTGCGTGAACGAAAGGTCGGCGTGGCGGCGTTCAAGCGGGATATGTTTGCAGGTCAGCGCAATGTTGCGGATGGTGCCCTTGGACAATCCCGTGGCGGCGGCGGCTTCCTCGTACTTGCTGCCCGTTGCCTTGTTGCCCCATTGGCGGTCGGCAATGTTGAGCGCGTCACCGAGCAGCCAGTTGGCACTCTTGGCCAGCTTCAGGACGCTTCGGAAGATGTTGTTGTACTCGTCAGGTGTCAGGTCGGTGCGGTCGGTCTGGATGCCGAGCGGGGAGAACGTCACGCCTGACACGTTGCAGGTGATGGCGGTATCCTCCAGCACGGCGGGGGCTTCGGTTTCGTTGGATGTTTCCATGCCTTTGCTCGTTGTGTCAAAAATCAGGGGTTACTCGTCACGTCAACGTGACGACTGGATGCCTCCCCGGTGTCCTTGACGGGGTTGTTCGTCTTGGCAATCTCTTGGTACGACTTGCGGGCGTTCTCGCTTTTCTGCCCGGTGAACATGTCGATGCCGATTTGCTTCTGCAACTGCCTGACGTGGTAGTGGAAAGCCTGCTTGGTCATCGAGACGGACTTGGCAAGGTTCTCGCAGGTGTCGTCACCGAGCAGGAAGCAGACGCATGCCCAGCGCAGCTTGGGATTGCCACCCTGCATCAGGAACGCCTGTACCTCCTCCGTGCAACCCTTGCCCTCCTTCAGGGCGCGGAACGCTGCGAACCAGCCCTCGGCGGGAACGCAGGACTCGACCTCGCCCCTGCGCTCGGCTGCGGACTTCACCGCGTTGTCGAACGGCACATCCTCCGCTGCTGGTTCATGTTTTCCCACGCTATCATTCCCGTTGTCAAAGTCGGGTGCCGCGGATCCCCCGGCATCCTCCAGCGGCTCCAGCAGGCCCAGGCGTTGGGCGTGCTCCCGTTCAGCGGGCGACATGGCGGCTATCCATGCCAGGGCTTCCGGGGATTGGTACGCCTCGCGGTAACGCTGGCGGCGCTGGCTTTCGTGCAGGGCGTAGTCGTATCGTTCTTTCTTCATGGCGGTGTCGGGGTCAGTTTCCGGGTGTGTGGAGGCGGGTTGGCGGGGCGTGACATTAGTGACGTGACGTTTTGTTTTTTTTCATTCCTTTTATAGGGGGAACAAAATTTGAATTTTGAAAACGCATATTCTTCTCGCGCAATATACTTTTTTCTTTCATAGAAACGTCACTAATGTCACGGTAAGTCTGGGAAGCCTACGGACATGCGGGTTTCCGGGTCGTGACATAATGCGGTGACATTAAAATTCGCTAATGTCACGGTGGGCATAACGTCACGCTCCCGGCGGGCGTTTTCAGAACGGCATGAGCTCATCTGCGGCCTCCTCTCCGGTTCCCTTGTTCACGTACTCCTCGAACGCCTTGCGGCTGATGCTCCACAGGCGCTGGCTGTTGCTGCGCGCGTAGGCCAGCGGGTACGCGCCGGAGCTGCCCAGCGCGCTCATCTGCCTGCCGATGCTGCGAGCCGTGACCTCGCCGCGCAGCATCTCCTTGATGCCGTCCTGCTGGAGCATCTGCTGCAAGAACCATGTGGCCGAGCCCTCCAGCACCTGCAGCCGCCCGTCCGCATCGAACATGTCCTTGGCGAACAGGGTCAGGATTTCACCGAACGAGGCGGTGCTGCTGGACGTGGTGGCCTCGGCGTAGAGGTCGGGGTGCAGGTAGTTCCTGACGCCCCATCTCGCGTCTCCCTTGCAGTGCTCGGGCATCTCCCAGCGCATCAGGAACGCACAGAGTGCCCCCATCTCCTCCTTGGCGTGGCGCGCGGCGTCGGGGTCGTCCAGCTTGGCGTCCGAGGTCTTGTAGAGGCTGATTTTGTCGCGGTTGCTGATGTCCACGTCGGGCAGCACCTGCATCGACATAGGGTCGGTGTTCAGGGTGACGAGCACGCGACCGCACCAGGGGATGCTGTTGGCGTTGCGGAACTTGGCCTCGACCACGTGGAGCTGGTTCGCGGCCATCTTCTTGAGCCCCTTGGCGAACACGGCGCGCTCCTTGGCGTCGCCCCTCGTCACGGTGTCGTTGCACGTCCACACCCCCACGTTGAACAGGGTGGAGTTGAAGCGCGTGCGCCCCAGCAGGTGCTCGCTCGCGTCCGCGTAGCCGCCCAGGGATGGGCCGTACAGGCATTCGGTGAGGAAGTTCTTGCCCACGCCCACCTCGCCCGCGATAAAGACGGTGTGGCCGCTGACGGGGCGTCCGAGGTAGGCGTTGCGGTAGGTGTGGGCCCACGCCGCCATGAAGCGCTCGCGCTGCACCGCGTCCGGGAACAGGCGTTCCAGAAAGGCGGCTGTCCAAGGGAAGCCGTCGCCCCAGGAGGCACCGCGCCCCATGTCTGGCGCGTGGACTTTCACGAAGCTGGTGTTGAGGTGGGGGAGTCCGTTGAGCGTCACTATCTTGTCGCAGCGGTAGATGAACGGCACGGCTCCCGCCAGCGAGTTTTCCGTGATGATTTTGGCGATTGCCTTTTTCACCGGGCTTTGTTGCAGGGGGGCGGGCGGCGCGGGTGAGAGCCCGTAGCGCTGGGCGGCGTAGCTCTCCATGTTCTGGCGGTTGAGCTGCTGCCACACCGGGCGCATCACGCCGTCCTCGCCCCGGAAGTCGGTGCGCACGTAGAAGGCGTTGTCCACGAAGTAGCACTCGGTGAGCATGCGCCCCTCGGTCGCGCCCTTGTGGCGCGCCACAAAGTCCTCCCCGAAGATGTCCTGCCACGACCGGAACGGGAAGCGTCCGGTGAAGCAGGTCATGCCGTTCTCGCGGACGATGGCGGCGGTGGGGTTGCTGGCCTGCTCATCCCAGAAGCGCACGCCCCTGGCCCCCGGCTCGAACGGCCCATCCCAGCGGCCGGGAAAGCGCTTCTCCACCTCCGCCGCCACGATGTCCAGTGGGATGTGCTCCCCGGTGCAGCAGAAGCGGCTTTGCTCCAGGGCCTCGTCGAACCAGAGCATCGCGGTGGATTCGGGTATCGGCGCGTCCTCCGCAGCCTCCCAGTTCCACCCGGCGTGGTAGTATTGCCCCGGCGTGTAGAACGCCTTGGCATCCAGCGTGCCGAACGCCGTGGAGAGCTTGAGCCCCTTGGCCACGGCCTTCAGCAGCTCCTGCACCATCTTGGCATCCGGCATCAGCGGCAGCGGACGCTCCAGCAGCCACACCGCGTGCGTGCCGCCGGAGAACGAGCGGCTGACAAGGTTCGGCTTCACCGCCAGCCTGTCCAGCTTCTTCCTGCGCGCCTTGTCGGTGAGCGGCAGGTCGTAGTCGGCAACGACGGCCACCAGCGAGGCGGGCGGGTTGTCGCGGCCAACGCGCAGGTTGCGGTTCAGGCCCAGGATGCCGGAATAGATGCAGTCCTCCGTCTCCGGGGAGCCCAGGCGGCGCTTGAACGCAGCCTTGTCCGCGTAGTCCTCCCGCGCGCGTATGGACACGCTCCACGGCGCGCGCATCTCCACCTCGCGCGAGGTGAAGTTGCGTAGCGTCGGCAGGAGGGTGCCGCCAGCGGGTATCGGGTGTTCATTTTGAACACTGGGAGTGTTCACCGGGTGTTCATTTGAACACTCGCAAGACCCATTTTGAACACCGGGAGTGTTCACCGGGTGTTCATTTGAACACTCGCAAGACCCATTTTGAACACCGGGAGTGTTCACCGGGTGTTCATTTGAACACTCGCAAGGCCCATTATGAACACCGGGAGTGTTCACCGGGTGTTCATTTGAACACTCGGAAAGGTCGTTTTGAACACCGGAATTGGTCTCCGGGTGTTCATTTTGAACACTCCACCCTCCGCGCCGGGCTCGCGTGCGTATGCTGTCCGGGGAGATGCCGAAGTGTTCTGCCGTCTGCTTGTAGCTGCGGCATGCCTGGTAGAATTGCTTGACTGCCAGCCAGTCGGTTTCTGTGTTGTTCATTTGGTGTAGTGCGGTGAGGTTATCGTTTCGGCGGTCAGGGGAAGCCCCTCCAGCCAATTAGGTGGAGTTGTCATAATCCGGTGGATGTCGGCGGCGGCTTCCCCGGCCTTGGCCACGGGAACCTCCACCACCACCTCGTCGTGGACGTGCATCACCACCCTGTACCCGGCCTCGTCCAGCCGGAGCAGGATGTCGCCCAGCACATCGCGGGCGGTGGCGGAAGTCAGGTTCTCCGCGAGCTTGCCGCCGAAGAAGCTGCAACGCCTCCCCTGAACGACGGCGGAAAGCCCCTTGGGTGTGCGCGCCACATGACGGTAGTAGACGCTCCTGCCGGACGGCAGCGGCAGGGTGAAGTCCTTTCCCGTGTGCATGGAGAACGCGCGCTCCAGCTTGGCCCACAGGGCGGTGATGAGCGGGTTGCTCGCGCGGAACTCGCGCACGATCCTCTGCGCCTGGGCGGGTGTCACCACCAGCTTCGCCATCGACATGGCAATCTTCGGGAACACCGATGCCGAGGCCCCATATCCCAACCCCAACACGCGCGCTTTCGCAAGACGGTACAGGTCGGGGTCGGCGTGCTTCAGCGGCTCCCTACCCTTGTAGCCCATGGTGGCGCGGGCGTGGGCCTCGTAGACCGAGATGCCCGTTTCAAGCTGCTCCATCATGGCATTGTCTCCGGCGAGCCATGAGAGGACGCGCTGCTCAATCTGGCCGAGGTCGGAAATCACAAAGACGTGGCCGGGGCGCGGGATTATCATGCGCCGCAGGTCAACGCCGAACATGGCCGTGCGCGGCAGGTTCTGGATGTTGAACCCGGAGTCTCCGCTCCACCTGCCCGTGTGCGCCCCAAAGTATTTCAGACCGTAGGAGAACGTGCCGTCCTCGCGGATGCGCGCGTTGAGGGTGTCCAGCTTCTTCAGCAGGGTGTTGGCACGGCGCCAGTCGCGCATGGCGGCTACCCAGGGATAGGTGCCGCCGTGCTCCTCCTCCCAGGCGGTGCAGTCTTCGGAGTCCGCCGCCAGCGAGGCGGGTGCCGGGATGCCAGCCCTCGCGCATTCCTCCCGCAGGTATTTGGGCGAGAGGACGGGCTTCGAGCCGTCGGCCCAGGGTATCTTCTCCACGGCCTCGTCCAGCACGCGCTGCAAGGCGTCGCGCCCCTCGGCCAGCAGTCCGGTGTCGATGGCGACGCCGTAGTCGCACATGTCGCGGGTGTGGGCGGAGAGGCGCCGCTCCTTCTCCGGCCACGCGGAGGCCAGCCGTTCCCAGAGCTTGTAGCAGTACCATGCGTCCTTGAGGCAATACTTTGCCACTTCCTCGGCCTTGCCGGACATCGTGATGTACAGCCAGCTCTCGCCGCAAAGGTCGTTGCGCACCCCCTTGTCAATCTCCACGCCAAAGAGCCCGCCGCATGCCTCCTTGAGGCTGCGGCCTATGGAAAGGGCGCTCACCATGTCGGCGGTGCATTCCCAATGCGGCTTGATGTCCGCCGGGATTACGCCGTCCTGCTGGAGCCGCCGGAAGCACGCCCGGTCGAACCGGGCGTTGTGGGCGACCACGCGCTGCCCGTTCAGTCTCCTCCAATCCGCATCGGCCGGCTTCCCCACAAAGGAGAAGCCGGCTTCGGCGGAGTAGATGGACACCATGTAGATGTCGCAGTCCGGGTGGGCGAGGTAGTGCTCCAGCCCCAGGGTGGTGACGCTCACCTGCTTGTCGTAGTAGCACTCGAAATCGACAGCGTATGTCGTCATGGACGCTTCTCCTTTCTCTTGCGGATGCGGTCGATGAGCGCCTTGATGGGGTCGCCCGATTCCTCGGTGATGACTCCCAGCATCACGGTAACGGTGAAGAAGAAGCAGAACAGCGCGGCGGTCATCTGTCCTCCTTCCTACCGCGCATATCGCGCGCTATGCGGGGCAGCAGGGCATCCCACCCCCGCTGGGTGAGAAGCGTCTCGCGGTGGATGGTGACGCTGCCGTCCGGGTTCATGGAGGAGGTGCGGTCCTCGGTCAGGTAGTCCAGCTCCAGGCTGGGGTCGCTCGGCGCGTTCCACGTCTCCACGAGGCCGCTCAGCATGTAGCCGCGCAGCCGCAGCCAGGAGAACACCTCGGCATCGGTCACGTCCATGCCCTGCTTGCACAGGGCGTCCGCCAGCTCCGCCACGGTATAGACACGTTCCTCTTTCATCGTGCGTAGGCTTCGTTTGCGGTTGCAGGGCGGAAGCCGGGATAGCCCACCCCCTCGTGGATGATGCACGGCTGGACGGTTCCATCCACCCAGCCCCAGGCCAGCCGGAAACCGCACACGGCCTCCCCCAGCGGGGAGTCCGGGATGCGGAACTCCTCATGGTTGCCAGCGGCGGAGAGCGCGGTCGCCGGGTACAGGGTGATGTTCATCGTGCGGCCTCCTTTCCCCTGATGGTGTTGAGGGCGCGCTGGCAGAGCGTGCCCAGGTTCTGCTCGCGCTCCGCGAGGTCACGCAGCCGGGCGGTCAGGTTCGCATGGCGTTCCGAGCGGCCTTTCAGGGCGGCGGTCACCCGCTCGCACATCAACCGCACCATCATCACCACGATGTCGCGGGCTTGCTGCGCGTAGGCATGCACCAGGTCCTCCTCCTTGCTGCCCGGCTCCTCGTAGAGCCCGGCTATCAGGTTCCACCCCTTTAGCTTCTGGAGCAACCCCGCGCTGTCCTGCGCCAAGTCCTCCACCGTCTTTGTCGTTTTTGCTGTGTCCATTTGCTTCGGGTGGCCTTGTTCCTGTGGGCCACGTTTACCTACATCCCCAGGGGTGGCTTCTGTCCGAAATTTTTTGCGGCAGAGGGAATACAGGTTAGGAATCAGCGACAGGGGGGGGGTACCCCAGCCGAAAATATAGACCTGTAACACATTGATAATAAAGGGGCAAATTTTTATTTTCAGATTTTAGCGACAAGCCTAATACGCGCGAGGTGTCGATGAAAGACACCAACGACAAGATAATCGGGTTGACCGCAGCATGCCAAGTGCGTCTGCGCGAGACGGTAAACAAGGAAGTGGACATCTATATCGCCAGCCACCCCAGCTATATCTCCTACCGGGAAGATTTGAAAGGCGAGGTCTTTGTGACTATCGTCAAGAGGATGGGCGAGGAGAAGCCGGATGCCTACCTGAAACGGGCGGCGCGGCTCACGCTATACCAGATGATACGCGACATCTCGGACATGAACCGCACTTCCCACCTGCAATTCCTCAACAACAACGACCTCCGGGAACAACCGGACGGGGAGCGGGAAGATGGGGAAAGCCAAGACGAGGCGTGCTCGCGCATGGCCGAGGAGCAAGATATGGTGTCACCAGAGGGCAACCCCCGCGAGCGGTTGGAGACACGGGAGCTTTTGGAAGTGCTGGAAAAGCAGCTCCAAAAAGCCGATTCAACGACGGCGCAGCTTATTCGTGACCGCCTTGAAGGTATCCCAATCCGTGATTCCGCTGCCGCTCTGAACCTTCCGAAGTCCACTGCTTTCGAGCTCATCGCGAAGTTCCGCATCGCTTTTCTGAAAGCGCTCTGACAACGAGGGTTCCAAAGTTATCGTAGGCTTCAGCCTATTCAGGCCGTCCTTGCCCTTTGCATAAAAGGGCAAGGGCTGCCGGAAGAACACCTGCATCTCCTTGGACAGTCGCTCCAACGCCTTTTTTGTCCGGCTCTCCAGTGTATTCCATTCCTTGATGTGGGCCAGGGCAAGAAGCAGATTGGTCTGCTGGAGCTCGTTCTCTGTCGTGTTGACTGCCATGCGGGTGAAATAAACGTGCTCGCGCAGAAAGGTTTTCTTCTTGCCTTTGATGATAATATCCAGCTTGTGGTCTTCCCGGAAATGCAAGCCTATGTCTTCCCAAGATACCTGCCCCGGCTCAAGGGAGGGCAATACGGTGTAGGGCAGCGTTTGTGTGCCGCCGTTGCTACGCAGGTACACGGTCATGGGGGCAATGTCACGCCCATCTCCTTCCGCGAACAGGTCATCCAATGCGATTATCTGGCAGTTGCCCACCACGCTGCGGTATTCGGCAGGCGGGTCGTTCTCGGGGCAGATGATGACAACGCCCCTGGAAAAGTGTTTGCAATTTTGTTCAATCAGAGAAAACTCCGTGTCGCTGTTGGTGAGTGACAGGTACAGCGTCACGTTGAACGACGGGAGGTCGCAGATGCGGAACGCTCCGCACCCACTACGCAATGGATTGAGGTTGTGCAAATGCACGTTGAACATATCCAAGCACAGGGCTTCCTTGAGAAAGTCCTTCAGCGATAACTTGTAAAGGATGGCTTTCGAGGCGGGTATCTTCCTGTCAACCCATACACCCCGTATTGTTCCCTCTGCACGATATTCTGCGGTTTCCTCGTTATACTGCACGTCCAACGGCTCCCCACGCACAATAACAGAGTGCGCATACCCCTCCTGCCTTTTCAGCAGATCGTGGTTCATCAGGTACGTGAAGAACTCGTCTCCGCAGTAGCGCCGGAGGCATGACAGGCTACCGCCGCAAATGCAGGTTTGCAGCTTATGCTTCATCCTCCTCGTCCGTAAAGTCTAGGGTAGGTTGTGCCACGAACCCTTGTTTTTGCAGCCAAAGCTGCACTTCGGGCGCATGCTGCTTGCGCTTGATGCAGAGGCGACCGGGGTCGGGGATTTTAACGACAACGGGGGTTCTTGCCTCGCCCTCGAAAATGAACTCCAGGCCCATTCGGGTCACAGCATGAAACTTGCCCAGGTCGTCAATTCCGTTGGAGCCGTCAGACGAGGTGGAGCTCTGCGCGAACAGGGCGAGGCTTCGGCGTGCTTGCGCCTTGACGATGACATCAATGGCCTGGCCGTTCTCGCCGGAGGCTCTTTGGTGAACCTCTTTCAAACGGACGCAGGACAGCCCCTCGATGTTTGCAGTATTGAACAACGTCTGCCACCTCACCTTTTCCAGGGGCGCGAAGGTGTACATGGTGGCTTGCCGTATGTTCGGCTTCTTGTCTGGCGACAGGAGTCCGGAAATTTCGGAGAGGTATAAGGCACATCGGACTGTGCTCTGTGTATTGGTGCGGAGCTGTTTGGTCTCGGGGTTGGCTATTACGACATCCGTGGTCGGAGGAGTGTATATCAACGAGACGACCTTGTCATGGTCTACGCTGGCGGACACGACCGGACGGTTGGAGCGGCAGATTGTGAACACCCATTCCCGCCCCTCCTGTTCGTTGCCATTGTCGTCAACATTGATGGTGTCGCGCTCGAACATGTTGATGACGCAGTAGTCCGTGATTTTGAGCTGCTTCTTGAGCGAGGGTGTCTGCTTGAACTTCGTTGCCAGCGCAATGACATCGGCCTCCGAGGGCTTGTTGAACACGACTGGTGTGCCGTCCTCGTGTTGGCAGTTGAAATAGGCAAAGGTGGACTTGTCTACGGACAGTATCGTGCGGTAGCTCTGGAAGCGAGACGCGCTGGCTGTGTTGGTCATCAACAGGATGGCCAGCTCCACCGTGGACAGTTGCTCGTTTTCATCTATGCCGTGCTGCTGCATAAACGCCTCCTCGATTCCGTTTTCCTCCGCTATCGTCTGCAATGTTTCGTGGAAGCCCTCGCCGTGGTGCGAGGAAAACTCGTCAAGCCCCACCAGCACGTCCACCAGGCGTGCCGTTTGCTCGCTTGCCTCTACGGCCTTCAAGTCCTCGCACAGCTTGGTGTAAAACTCGTCGTCCATCTGTTCGTCATCTTCGGGGATGCTGATACCTACCGACGTGAGAGCGTCAGGGCAGTATTTCTGTATCTCTCGCCACACAACGGGGCGGATGGTGCGCAGGTTCTCTGTATTGCTGATAAACGTTTTCTTAAATGTAGGCATAGTTAGCTCAATTTTCTATTCCATAAGTATATCAGAAAATCCCCGAAAGTTTAGGGGGAAAATCGCTGCTGACATTTTTTTCCCGGACAAAGAGCCCAGCCGGGGATGTAGGTAAGCGTGAACCTACTTCCATTCCAGAAAACACATGCCGGGCGCATCGAACGCGCGCTCCTCCAGCACCGGGTGGCGATTGACGCCAGCGACCCCGGAACAGGCAAGACCTACACCGCATGTGCCGTGGCGGCGATGCTCGGATGCCCGGTCGTCATCGTCACGCCCAAGTCCACCATCCCGAGCTGGCGCAATGTGGCGGCGGGCTTCGGCATCGGGCCGTTGCTCATCACCAACTACGAGCAGGTGCGCCGGGGTAGGCTCCCGGAGTGCAGCAAGCGCGGCGACCGATACACATGGAACCTGCCGGACGACACCTTGCTCATCTTTGACGAGTGCCAAAAGTGCAAGGGGCGCAGCAGCCAGAACGCCGCCCTGCTGGTGGCCGCGCGCCGCCAGCACCTGCGAATCCTGCTGTGCTCCGCGACCGCCGCCGAGAACCCTCTGGAGATGCGGGCCATCGGCTTCGCCCTGGGCCTCCACGCCTACCACGACTTCTATACCTGGGCTCGCCGCAACGGCGTGGAGGACGGCTACTACGGGCTGGTGTTCCGTGGCGGGGCTGACGTGCTGCGCTCCCTGCATGCCCAAATCTTCCCGGAGCGCGGAAGCCGCCTCCGCATTGCCGACATCCCGGAGTTCCCGGACACCGTGGTGGAGGCTTCCGTCATTGAGACGGGCAAGGCAAAGGCCATCCAGAAGGAATACGACCGCATGAAGCGCGAGCTTCACCGCGCCGAGCGCGAGGACGACCGCGAAACCCTTGCCGAACTGGCGGACGCCATGCAAGCCCGGAAAGCCAACGCCATGACGCTGGTGACGCGCGCCCGCCAGGCCATAGAGCTGTACAAGGTTCCCGCCATGGTTGAGATGGCCAGCAATGCCCTGGAGGAGGGCGTGAGCGTGGTGATCCTCGTCAACTTCACAGAGACGATAGCCGCCCTCTCCCACGCCTTGGATTGCCATGACCTCATCGTGGGTGGCCAATCCGCCGCAGAGCGCCAGGCCGTGATAGACCGCTTCCAGCGGAACGAGAGCACCGTGGTGCTGGCCAACATACAGGCTGGCGGCGTGGGCGTGAGCCTCCACGACCCCACAGGCCAGCGGCCCAGGCTCTCCATCATCTCGCCCACGTTCTCGGCGGCAGACCTGCGGCAGGCTTTGGGGCGCGTTCACCGGGCGGGTGGAGCCGCCAGCATCCAGAAAATCTGCTTCGCCGCCGGAACCGTGGAGGAGCACACCGCCGAGGTCTGCGCCGCAAAGCTCGCCAACATCGACCTTCTCAACCACGGCGACATGATTCCCTTTCCCATCACAACCCACTAAATCGACCATGAACACCAATACAACCGCAATCACAAGGGCAATTCCGCCCGCATTATTAGGCAAGGCACACAGCCGCCATGCAAAGCACTCCCCCAGCTCGCTAGGCTACAAGGAGCAATGCCCGGCCTTCCGCAACAGGGGCACCACCAACGCCGCTGCCGAGGAGGGCACCATGCTGCACGAGGCATTGGAAAAGGACGACTACTCCAACCTCACGGAGGAACAGGCGTTCCTCTGCGGCCTCTGCCGCGACTTCCGAGACGGAGAGCTTGCCAAGCTCGTCAACCCGGTACAGTACCGCGAGCTCAAGCTCGATATTGCCGACGGCCTCACCTACGGCACCGCCGACTTCGTTGCCGTGGCCGGGAAGAAAGCCGTCGTCATGGATTGGAAAATGGGCTCCGGTGCCATTGAACCTGCCGAAACCAACGCCCAGGGCTGCGCCTACGCGCTCGGCGTGCTGGAAAAGTTTCCGCAGGTGGAGGAGCTGGAGCTGCACTTCGTCCAGCCGCGCCGGGAGTATATATCCTCGCACACCTACACACGCGCAGATGTGCCTGTCATGCGCATGCGCATCAACACCATCATCCGCAGGGCGAACGCCCGCAACCGCGAGGAGCACCCCGGCATGCAATGCTGCTACTGCAAGAAGCAGGCCACCTGCGCGGCACTCCGCAACCTTGCGCTGCCGATTGCCTCCAGGTACTCCGGGCTCGCCATCCCGGAGGAGCTGCACCCCTCCAACATCACCAGCCCGGAAATCATGGCGCGCTGCCTCGACTGCGCCAAGGTGCTCAAGGAGTGGATTGAATCAGTCAACTTCCACGCAATGGACATGGCCGCGAACGGAACCGAGATACCCGGCTACAAGATTGTCTCCCGCAAGGGGCGGCGCACCATCCCGGATGCCCTCGCGGCCTTTGGTGCCGTGCGAGACAAGATGACCGCAGAGCAGTTTATCGAATGCTGCGGCTCCGTGGGCATAGATGCCCTGGTCGAAAAGCTTTCCGCCGACGCCCCGCGCGGGCAGAAGCAGAAAACCAAGGATGAAGCGCTTTCCCGGCTCACCGAGGAGGGCATCATCACCGCTGGCGCGGCAAGCAGGTTCTTGAAGCGCCAATAACCCAGAAAACAACAATAACGATAGAAAGGAAAAGAAGAAGTATGGCTAAGATAAAGCAATACGACCCCGCCGCAGCCGCGAACGCCGCTGCACCCCAAACCACGGAAATCACCACCGCCGCCCAGCCCCAGGCCCTCGGCACCGTTGCCGGAGACATCGGCTCGGACGACATCGTGATTCCGAGGCTCAACATCACGCAGTCCGTGGGGCCTCTCGCGGAGCTGTTCACCCCCGGCACCATCATCCTGAACAAGGAGATTGAGCTGTCGCCCGGAGACAAACCCGTCGAGCTGACCGTGCTCTCCGCACGCAAGCAGTTCGTGGAGAACCTGGACTACGGAACCGAGGAGACGCCCGCCGTCTACAACACGCTGGAGGAGGTCAAGGCCGCTGGCGGCACCATCGAATGGGTGAACGACCAGAAGCCGAGCTTCGTGCCCGTGCTGCACGTCCAGGTGCTCCTGAAGGCTCCCGAGGGGCTGGACTACGCGCTGCCGCTCTCCCATGGCGGTGCCGCCTATGGCATGGCCGTGTGGACGCTGCGCGGCGTGGCCTACACCCGCGCAGGGAAGAACATCCTGACCGCTGCCAAGTTCAGCTTGCGCGACGGCCTGTTCAACGGCAGGTGGGAGCTCACCACCAAGCGCGAGAAGTTCGGTCGCAACTCGGTGTTCGTTCCGGTGCTCCGCAACACCGGGCGCAACACGCCGGAGTTCGTGGAGTGGCTGAAAAGCCAGTCCTGATAAAATTTGCCGGGTCATAAGGGAAACATTTTCTTTGTGACCCGGCAAATTCTTACAAATCGAGAGCACTACACCTCATGAGTATTGAGAGTACAAGCGCAAAACAAAGAGAGGGGGCCACCGTACTAATGCGCCCTGAGAAGTTCCGCAAATCCACCATGGTTCTGGTAAAGGCGCTTTTGCCTGCTGTTAGGCGCATACTAGAGGATCCCAACACAGTATTTATTCGCCCTATGAAATCTCTTGAGCAGCGGTTCACCTACAACTTGTCACCTAAACTTCACGGAGAAGAAAAATAAAAAAGTCCTTGACTTCCGGCGCGCCTCCCGACAACGCTAGGCGGCTAAAAAAATATGAAAAAATGTTCAAAAAAAGTTCTTGACTTTTACGCGAAATGCCGACAACTTGCAAAATATGATTTAGAAATCGCCGGAGATGCCCTATTGACGGGCATTGCGGGGGATTGAGACTCTGTGGCATAAAAGGCAAAAAAGTTTAAAAAATAGCAAAAAAAAGCTAGAAATTGCTTGTGGGTGTGCTAAAGTAGGAACATAGACAAACGCCTAACAGTAAAGGCGTAAGGAAATAAAAAAACAACAAAAATTATGAACACCATGAGCAACGACGAAATAGCAGAACAGAACCGCGAGATGGCGATATGCATTTTCAAGAGCCGCATCACCACCTACCTGAACCGCCGCCGCGAGCTTGAGCAGGCACGCCGCGACCTGGAGGCCATCAAACAAAACGAGCAAACCGAGCTGCGGGCGCTCAAGAGTTTCGGCATCCCCGGCATCGAGGAGGGGGTCGCCAGGGAATACAAGTCGCAGCGCTACTTTGCCGAGAGCCTCCTGCGCGACCGGGAGAGGTACTTCGCCAGCATCACGGAAGAAATGGAGGAGGCATGCGACCTCATGGAGGAGGCCGGGCTGGACGCCACCGCCGCATGGAAGCTCCTGAACGCCTGAACCGCCACCCAGACCATGAGCCGAGTGAACCTGAGCATAACCCGCTACCGCAGCACGCGACACTGGGCCGTCCTGAACAACGGCGAGCTGCTGACGGTGGCGGTCTACCGCAAGGGCGCACAGGCAGTATGCAATTTCATCAACACTTTAACCCCATACAACAACAATACCAAAATGAGCAAGAAAACAACAAAGGCCGCAAAGGCCACCGAGACGGAACAAGTCACCGTACTTGTTGAAAACAAGCGCAACGGCGAGCGCATGCGCGCCGCCCTCTCGCACGACGGCACGGACGTGTGCTTCGATACCAAGGGCGCATGGCACCGCGATGCCCACTACTCGCAGCCCCTGCCGGAGCTGATGGAGCAGGGGCTCCTCCGACCCGCCAACCAACGCGCCCGCGAGGCCGTGCGCGAATTCTTCGGAGAGGAGGCAGCGGCCAAGAAGCCGGAGAAGCCCGCCAAGGCATCCAAGGAGAAGAAGTCCAAAAAGCCTGCAAAGGCGGAGGAGCCCGAGGCGGTCGCCGCCCCGCAGGACGATGACGAGGTGGCGTGGCGGCAGATAACCGCCGAGCGCGAGGAGCAGCGCAACCGCGAGCTTGAATCCGCAGCCGCCGCCATCGAGCCCGGCGAGGACGAGCACGCCGCAGAACCCGCCCCCCTGGACGAGCCGGACGTTGCCGAACCGCTGCCCCAGGCCGTGGAGCCGGAACCCGCGCCCGCCGCAACCCCGGCACCCGCGCAGCCCGCCAGCGACAGGAAGCTGGTGTGCGCGGTCGTGATGCCCGGCGAGACGGAGCCGCAGCCCATCCCGGCGGACATCGTCCTGAAGCCGGGCATGCGCCTGGTCCGCCAGTACAAGGGAGCCACCTACGAGGTGGAGGTAACGGAGGACGGGTTCAAGTGGGAGGGCGAGGTCTATCCCACCCTCACGCACATCAGCTGGAAGGTGACGCCCTACAAGGCCGGGGGAACGACGTTCTTCGGCATCCCGGCCAAGCATCGCACAGTTAAACACTGAAATGGAAAGGATTACTGATTCACATGGCATTGGCTGACGAATTGACTCCCGAGCAGGCCAGGTTGACGGCGGCATCGCTGGACTGCCTGACCTGCAGGGAGCTGCACAAGAAATGGGCGGCATTGTTCGGCACAGTATGCTATTCGCGCAGCCGGGCATTCCTCATTGACCGCATCCGCTGGAAGCTGGAGCTTGCCCAGCGGGGAGGACATTCAGAGCGAGCCCTACGCCGCATGAAGGAGCTGCAGGATGTGCAGGTGCTGCGCCATCAACCCAGATGCAAAGATAGGCTGGCTGAAAACGGCAGGGCAGCCTCCTTCCCCGCGAAGATTACCCGCGTCTACAAGGGGCGCACCCATGTGGTGTTCCCTACGGAAAACGGCAGGTTTGTGTACAATGGGGAGTTCTACGGTAGCCTTACCGAGGTGGCATGGAAGATCGCTGGGTACCAAGTAAGCGGAAACCGCTTCTTCGGCCTACCGTGCAAGGCCAGAGCAGCGAAGAAAGGGGGGAGTCTACGATGAGCCCACAGATTGAAACACGCCGCTGCGCCATTTACGCGCGCGTCTCGACTGACCTGGGCCTCGGGCAGGAGTACAACAGCATCACAGCCCAAATCGACTGCTGCACCCATTACATTGAGATGCACGCAGGAGAGGGCTGGATAATCTCCCGGGTGTTCAAAGACGAGGGTATATCCGGCAGCACCACGGAACGCCCCGGCCTCCAAGCCTTGCTGCAGGAGGTAGAGGACGGGAAGCTGGACCACGTTGTCGTTTACAAACTCGACCGACTCTCCCGCAACCTGTTGGACTTCCTGACCATGCAACGGGCGTTTTCCGAGCATCAGTGTTCACTTGCCAGCGCCACAGAAATGCTTGACACCAGCACATCCATCGGACGTGCCATGGTGCATATACTTGGCGTGTTCGCCCAAATGGAGAGAGAGCGCATCCGGGAACGCATCGTGGACAAATTGCGCGCCACCCGCCAGGCTGGCCTCTGGGGCGGCGGACTGCCGCCATACGGGTACAGATGCAGGGAGCAGCGGCTCGTAGTGGACGATGACGCAGCGTCCAACGTGAAACGCATCTTCACCATGCGCGACAACGGGGTCTTTCCCAGGGAAATTGCCGCCACACTCAATGCTGACGGTGTTCCCTATGTCAGCACCATTGCCAAAAGGCAGGGCAAATGGAGGACTGCGCAAATTGAAAAAATGCTCCGCGCTCCGGTCTACGCCGGATATGTTCCATACCACGACCAGCTTTTCGAGGGGAAACACGAGGCTATTGTCAACCGCGCCCTCTGGAAACGGGTGCAGAGGCTCGTGGACTCCGCCGCCAAGGCGCGCACAAGGGAGAAGAACTCTCCCGTTCCCTTCCCGCTGCGCGGCTTGCTCAAATGCGGCAAATGCGGGGGCGCCATGTCCATTACGTACACCGTGAAGAACGGGAAAATGCACCGCTACTACGCTTGCGCTCGCAAGGTGGCAGACGGCAGGCACGCGTGCGACTGCACCAACCTAAACGCGGATGCCGTTGAGGACTATCTCAAGGGTGAACTTGCCTTTATCGCGGACGACTGCGACCTCCCCGCCGCCATGGTGCAGGCTCTGCCCGAATGGAACCCGGCTCTGGTGGGAGACTGCGTATTCAACTTGGGCATGGTGCTCGACAAGCTGGACACGAACGAGCTTGCCGCAGTGTTCAAGGCGGCTTTCGAGTCTGTGACGTGGCTGCCGGACAAATCTGCATTCATCATAAAGAGAGCCGTATGAACATCCTTCCCGACAGACAGAAAACTAGGCAAACGCTGCCAGACGGCTCCTACCTTTGCCCGGTGGTGGTCGAGTTCAACTCCAACGCGCGGAAGGTGATCCGCAACAGGACTGTGGAGGACGACATGGCGGAAGCGGCTCTAAAGAAAGGAGAACGCCCCTCGCGCCGGGCTCGCATGATGGCCAATGCCATCTTTCTGGAAGACTTGCTGGAGAGGGGCGTGTTTTCCTCCCCTCATGAACTGGCTCGCAGGTGCGGCATCCGGCCCGACACCATCTACGAGTGCCTTGCCCTCCTCAACCGCCCCGCAGAGGAGGTAGAGGGGGTGCTTTTCGAGACAAAGTGAGGAAGATGGGCAATTGGAAGAAAAAAAATGTCAAAAAAAGTTAAAGCTGTAAGATATTGCGTTTTGGCGAATTACAACAATCGCGAGAAGAAAATCGAGTTCAATGTGAATTTTTTTTCAAAAAAAATTCTGAATTTTGCCCTTCAGGCGTATTAATGGGGCAGAGAGTTGAGTGAATGGCCTTGGCCAACCCGCCAGGTGAACCTCTCGTT
>JAZUGI010000174.1:0-4773 GCA_045641125.1 Akkermansia sp. | reverse complement strand
GGGTTTACACCCGTGGCTCTATTAAAGGAAAGCAGCCCGCTCAAGGCGGGGAGCAAAGCACGTTCCGATGGCTGCAACAGTAATGGGCTGCGCCATATGAAAGGATGCTTCAAGCACGCGCCAGCGCACGCCCCGCAAAGGGCACGCCGCCAGCGGCGTGGTAAGGCGGTGAAGCCAAACTGCGCAGCGGTTTGCCCGCAGGGTGAGCCACCAATGGGGTGGTGGCGAGGCACGCGCGGTTTGCGCGCGGATTCATCACCACCCTGCATCCGCAGGGTGACGCTTTCGCGCTCGCATGGCAGCAACAGTAAGGGGCGGCCGTGCCATATGAAAGGATGCTTCAAACACGCGCCAGCGCATGCCCCGCAGGGCGGGGTATTACGTAGGAACGCGCCCGAAGGGCGCGCAAGATGTGGAGCCATTCCAATGGCGGCTCAAAGTTAGCCCAGTGCGGAAGCGCTGGGGGTAACCACCGACCTAACGTCTCCGTACCGAACCCCGCTCCGCGGGGTGGATGACGTCTCCGGTTGCACGTTTCAGGCCGCCTTTACTGACAAAATTCAAAGGAGGGGGCTTCAATTTTGAGCGATTTTCCTAACGATTGCCTATCAATGCGTAGAAAAAGACAAACGCAATCTTTGGGACACATGTGGCTCCGGGACCTCTCCTTTAGCATTTAGAATTTTGAATTTAGAATTTTGAATTTGCGTGAACGCACGTCTCCCCACCGTCAATCCGCGCTTTGCGTAACGGGAATATCACGGCCCAAGCCCGGCATCACTTGCCTCGCAAGCGGTATTTTTGGTGCGGGTGCCGCTGGGATTCGGGGTGTGTGGGTTCAATCTGGCCTGCCTTCAGCGCCGGGGCCAGGTAGCGGGCCATGAAATGTGCACGGTTTTTCAGGCCGATTCTCTCCATAAGCTCCCTCACACCCAGCGGCCCCCCTGCCAAATGCTGCAGCAGCGCTTGTTCCGGCCCAGGGCAGGGCGTTGCACTTGTATGGTGCTTATATGGTGCTTGTATGGTAGACCGTACAAGCATGTCCCGGTTTTTCAGCTCGTGCGTTTCCCCCAAGAGAAGGTTGCGGAAAAAGCGTTGCAGATACAGGGTGTTGCGGTCTATACCTTTCCGGACATTTTGGTAGTTGGCGCGCACGAGGGCATTGCGGAAATACCACGAGTGCTTGGCGAACAAATCGTTTTCCACTGCAAATCCCAGGGAGCGCAGGTAGAGGATGGTGAATACGGCTGTGGTGCGGGTGTTGCCCTCTTGGAAGGGATGTATCTGCCAGAGCTTGGAGACGAACTGCGCCAGGTGTTCCACCACCTGCGCGGGCGTGAGTCCGGCGTACGCAAAGCTCTTTTCTTGGTCCAGGTCGTAGGATATCGCTCTCTCCAGTTCCGTGTGGGAGACATAAAGCACGCTCTCGCCCTGCAGCACCCACTCTTTCTTGCTGATATCCATGGTCCGCAGCGTACCTGCAAAGTCGTACACGCCGTTGAACAGGCGCCGGTGGATGGACATGAAGCCCGCCACCGAAAAGGCCAGCGTTTGACTGCCGAGTATTTGTGCGATATTGGCGGAAACCTTGTCGGCCTCCTCCGTGGCGGCGTCACCGTCAATGCGCTTGGAGCGTGATTCGTAGTAGCTGCGGATGCACGCCTGTGCGTCCTCCATGCTGATTTCCCCCTCAATGTGGCGCCTGGCCGTCTCCCGCAGATAGGCGGAGGGTTTCAAGCCGTCCACCTCCTGCAGCCCCATAGCTGTCATCCAAGCATAGCCCTTGGCCCGCTGGGAGGGGTCCCCTTGGCGGATATACTCGTCAAACTCGTCTGGAGCCTTGCCTTTCAACCCTTTCATTATACCTTTTTCCCCGCCCTTTTCAAGGCGGAACCAACGCGCGCACCAGCCGCAGGCAAGATTTTCCTTGCTTCCGCCCGCGCCATCCGCTAGAATGCTACCCTCTCTAAATCCCAAATTCTAAATCCCAAATTCTAAATCCTAAATTCTAAATCATGAAGCATCTCCTCCTCACCGCCTCCCTCTCCCTTCTCACGCTCGGCACGCAGGCCGCCACCGTGGAAGATGCCACCAAAACCGCCGTCAACGCCATCAACGCCGCCAACGAGCAGGGCAAGACGCCCCTCATGCTCGCCGCCGAGGGTGACAAGCTCGACGATGTGAAGAAACTGCTCGCCGATGGCGCCGACGTGAATGCCGCGAATGATAACGGCGTCACCGCGCTCATGTGTGCCTGTGAGATTGATGGCTCTTCCATCATCCAAACCCTCATTGATGCCGGCGCGAATGTGAACGCCAAGGACAAAAACGGCTTTACCCCACTCATGTTTGCCGCCCGCACGGGCAAGGAGAACGTGGCAATCCTCCTGAAAGCCGGTGCGGATATCAAAGCCAAGAGCGATGCGGGCGACACCGCCCTCCACTTTGCCTGCCAGAACGAGCATCCCGAATGTGCGGACGCCTTGCTCAAGGCCGGCGCGGATATCAACGCCATAGGGGACAATAATATGACCCCGCTCGCTTGTGCCGCCTCCAACAAGGACCTTGATACCGTCAACCTGCTAATCGCCTCCAAGGCAGATGTCAACCTGCAGCCCCCAAATCGCGAATACACCGCGCTCATGCACGCTGTTTATGCCGGAGATGCGGATTGCATCAAGGCTCTTCTGGCGGCCAAGGCAGAGGTGAACGTCATCTGCACCAACGGGTACACGCCACTGCTGCTCGCGTGCGACAGGGGAGATGCAGAGAGCGCCCTCATCCTCCTGCACGCCGGAGCTAATCCAAAGGTTGAGGCGGAAGACGGCGCCACCCCGGCCTCCTGTGCGGAAAGTTCGGAAGAAGAGGGACTCGTCAAGCTCATCAAGCTGGCCCTGGCCGGTGAAAAGCTTCCGGATCTCCCCTCCCCGGAACAACCCGCCGCCGATGAACAGCAGGCCGACGCCGAACAGGAGCCTGACGAGTTCAGCGAAGCGGAATAAAGCCGCTTGCCACCGCGACCATCAAAAAAGGCAAATCCGACTCCAAGCCGGATTTGCCCGAAACCGCCGGCGCATGGCGCGCGCCGAACTTTTTTCCTAATCCTAATCCTAATCCTAATTTCCAAGCCTACTTTTTCTTCTTGGGCGCCTTGATTCCCGTGGTCTGGTGCCAGCTGTTGAACACCTTGTCCGCGCGGGCGCTCTGCAGCACCTCGCCCTTGTTGTTCACCACAATCGCCCAGGGGAAACGGCGGTTCAGCGTGTAGCCCGGCAGCTTTGCCGTCTCCGGGGAAGAAGTGAGAATGCAGGGGAAATCCGCCTTGTACTTCTTCATGAACTCAATCGCGGCCTCCGGCGTGTTGTCGCCGTTCACGTAGATGATCTCCACCTTCTTCTTGGACATCTCCTTGTACTGCTCCACCACGTGCGGCATCTCCACATTGCAGGCCGCGCACCAGGAGGCGGACATGAGGTACACATAGAACTTTGCCTTGGGGTTCGGCTTCTTCTCCGTGAGGAAAGGGATATCCTTCACGGCCTCCGCCACGGCGTTGTCGGGCTTTTCATCCTTGGCGGCCGCCTTTTGTGCCGGGGCAGCCTGTGCGCAGGGCACCGCAGCCAGCGCGCCAAGGGAAAGAACAAGAGAGAGAATAATCTTCTTCATGAGGTTTTCAAGTGGGAAAAGGCAGTTCCGCGCCAACAAGGCGCACACCGCCACGCGGTTATTGTAGGGCCGTGCGCCGCCATGTCAAGCATGACTTTTCTCCGCCCGCCAAGTTTTTTGCAAGCGGTCGGCTTCTCCTTCTTGCGCCAAATGCTTTGAACAAATCCCGGAGATATGGTATAAAGGTGCGCCGCAGGCGCCAAGCTTCTTCAAATCGTAAATCGTAAATCGTAAATCGTAAATTCCACGATGTTCTCCGGCATCTTCAGCACCATCTGCAGCAGCATAGAGCGCGGCATGCCGCTGCTCATCCTGACCGTGGCCACGGTGAGCCTGCTGGTTCCCGCCTGCGGCCTTTGGGTGGACCCTGCCGCCATCGGCCCGCTGCTGGCCGTCATCATGTTCTGCATGGGCATGCACCTGCGCGTGGCGGATTTCCGGGAGCTGGCACTGCACCCGCGATACATCCTGCTGGGCTGCGTGGCGCAATTCACCATCATGCCCGGGCTCGCCTACGCCCTGGGCAAGCTCCTGGGGCTGGAACCCGGGCTTTTTGCCGGGCTCGTGCTGGTGGGCGCATGCCCCGGCGGAACCTCCAGCAACGTCATCACCTTCCTTGCCCGCGGAGACGTGGCACTGTCCGTGGGCATGACCACCGTCAACACCCTGCTGGCCCCCGTACTCACCCCGTTTGTCGCCTGGCTCCTGCTGCGCACCACCGTGGATGTGGAACCGTGGGACATGATGCTCTCCATTGCGCTCATGGTGATAGCCCCCATCGGGCTGGGCATGCTGTGCAGCCGCTTTGCCGCGCGGCACCCGCGCATCACCGCCGCCACACCCTCCCTGGCCGTGCTGGCCATCTCCGGCATCGTAGCCTGCGTGGTATCCCACCAAGCGGACCACCTGCTGCACAGCGGCTGGCTCATCCTGCTGGCCGTGGTATTGCACAACCTGGGGGGCTTCGGCTGCGGCTTCCTCCTGGCCCGCCTGCTGCGGCTCACCCCGGCCAAAACCAAGGCCCTCACCGTAGAAATCGGCATGCAAAACAGCGGGCTCGCCACCGCCCTGGCCCAACAAAACCTCCCCCAACTCGCCCTAGCCCCC
>JAZUGI010000173.1:0-3143 GCA_045641125.1 Akkermansia sp. | reverse complement strand
ATGTACTCCATCATCATGCCTCCTTTCTACCCCGACCCGCTCCCTCCACGCAAGGATAAACAAAGCGCCCCGCCGTTTGGCGGGGCGCTGGTTCAAGGGGTTCACTTTTCCTTCCCGTAGCTGTCCACTAGGGAGTGGATGCGGCTTTGTGCACCATTGACGCGGGCCTTGAGCTCCGCTACGTACTCGGCCCTGTTGCGCAGGGGGTGCGTGGCCACACCCGCGGCCACGGCTGCCTCTGCAATGGCCGGGCACAGGTGCTCGATCATGCGCGGGTCGAACGGCTTGGGAATAACGTAGTCCGGACCGAACTTCAGCGGCACGCCGCCGTTGGCGGCCACCACCTCGGCGGGAACCTCCAGGCGGGCCAGGTCTGCCAGGGCATGCGCCGCGGCAATCTTCATGGATTCCGTGATACGGGTGGCTCCCATATCCAGCGCCGCGCGGAAGATGTAGGGGAAGCAGCTCACGTTGTTGACCTGGTTGGGCCAGTCGCTGCGGCCGGAGCCCATGATGCAGTCCTGGCGGGCGGCCTTGGCTTCGTCGTAGGTGATTTCTGGGTCCGGGTTGGCACAGGCGAAGATGATGGGCTGCGGGGCCATGCTGCGCACCATCTCGCGCTTCAGGATATCCCTGCGGGAGAGCCCCAGGAACACGTCCGCGCCCTTCAGCGCCTGTTCCATGGTGCATTCCTCGTACTGGGCGAAGAGCGCCTTGGTGGGGTGCAGGTCCTGGCGGCCGATGTGCAGGATGCCCTTGGAGTCGAACATATAGATGTTTTCGCGGCGCACGCCGAGCTGCATGTAGAACTTGGCGCAGGCTATGCCGGCGGCACCCGCGCCGCTCACCACGCAGCGTATGTCGCGCAGGCGGCGGCCCGTGATTTCGCACGCGTTGAGCAGGGCGGCACCGGTGATGACGGCCGTTCCGTGCTGGTCATCGTGGAACACGGGGATGTTCATCTCCTCGCGCAGGCGCTGCTCAATGTAGAAGCATTCCGGGGCCTTGATGTCCTCTAGGTTGATGGCACCGAAGGTGGGCTCCATGTACTTGACGGCCTCGATGAATGTCTCCGGCTTGCTGATGTCCAGTTCAATGTCGAAGGCGTCCACGTCCGCGTAGACTTTGAAGAGAAGGCTCTTGCCCTCCATAACGGGCTTGGCGGCGTAGGCGCCGATGTTGCCCAGCCCGAGCACGGCGGTGCCGTTGCTCACCACGCCCACCAGGTTGCTGCGGTTCGTGTAGCGCTCGCTGGCCTGGTGGTTGCGCTTGATTTCCATGCACGGGGCCGCCACTCCGGGGGAGTACGCCACCGTCAGGTCATCCGTGGAAAAACAGGGCTTGCAGGGCAGAACTTCCAGCTTGCCGGGTCTGGGGGCCTCGTGATAATGCAGTGATTTTTCTTCAATATTCATCTTCTTTTATCCACTACGTATTGAAAGAAGCCCGTATGATAGGCAAATCAACGCCGCTTGCAAGCGTATTGCATGGCAGCACCCGTATCATGACACAAATGGCATAGACCCTCCACCGTTGCCCTGCATCATTGCTTCTCGCCCGTTTAAATTGTCCTACCCGGATTTTGGTGCTTTACAAATGGTGGCAAAAGAGGTAATCTCCTGGCTTCCCGCGCGGAATACTAACAGATGGTGAAATGAAAAATCTACTTTCCATAGAGGAGTTGTCGGCTGACGAGATGAAGGAACTGCTGGCCCTGGGCCACCGCTTGAAGGCAGAGCGCGGCGCGCACCGCGAGCTCCCGCTCGCTGGGCAGACCTGGGCGCTCATCTTCTCCAAATCCTCCACCCGCACCCGCGTGTCGTTCGAGGTTGGCGTGAGCGAGCTCGGCGGCCGCCCCATGTTCCTTTCCGTGCGTGATATCCAGCTGGGCCGCGGCGAACCCATTCGCGACACCGCCCGCGTGCTGGGCCGCATGATTCACGGCGCCATCATCCGCACCTACGCACAGGATGAGCTGGTGGAGTTCGCGCAGCTTTCCGGCCTGCCCACCATCAACGCCCTTACCGACCAGGAGCACCCCTGCCAGATTCTGGCGGACCTGCTCACCATCGAGGAGCGCTACGGCGTGGGCGCGTGGAAGGATATGCGCATCGCCTTTTTCGGGGATGTGGACAACAACATGGGCCGCTCCTGGATGTGGGCGGCCAAGCATCTGGGCTTCACCCTCGTGCTGGCGGGCCCGGAGCAGGCCCTACCCAAGCCCCGTGTGCTGCAGGAGCTGGACTGCCCGAACATCATCTGCACCACCGACCCGGAGGAGGGCGTGCGCGGCTGCACCGTGGTGAACACCGATACGTGGATTTCCATGGGCCAGGAGGCGGAGAAGGGAACCAAGGAAAAGGCTTTCTTCCCCTACCAGGTGAACAAGCAGCTCATGAGCCTTGCCGCTCCCGATGCCTGCGTGCTCCACTGCCTGCCCGCCTACCGCGGCTATGAAATCACCGATGAGGTGCTGGAGGCCAACGCCGATATCATCTTCACCGAGGCCGAAAACCGCCTCCACGCCCAGAAGGCCGTCCTCTACTCCCTCGCCCGCGCCTAAAGGAAATTTCTACCGCCCGTACGGCGAATGATCACATGTGTCCCAAAGATTTTTGGGAACCTATGAATTCGGTTGGTGGGGTGGAAAATACGCAAGGCGCATCTTGGTGGTTCAGAGACTTGCAACCGGATAGCGGAGCCGCCCCGCCGTTCGTCCGCCTTCGCTACGCTACAGCGTGACGAGGCGGGGTTCCCCGGCGGAGACCCGTCTTCGCCCTACGGGCTACGCCGAGGCAAGCGTTAGGCCCCTCGGTACCCACGGGTTGACACCCGTGGCGAATTTTTGGTAGCACCCCCCGTTCCGGCGGGGTGCAAAGCTTGGGCGCCCCTCGCGCGCGGATTCATCACCACCCTGCATTCGCAGGGTGACGCTCACGCGCCTGCAAGGCTGCAACAACACTGAGCCGTGCTATATGAATGGCAGCTTCATACTCCCGCCCGCGCAGGCCCCGCAGGGCGGGCCCTTACGTTGGAACGCGCCCGAAGGGCGCGCTATATTCGCACCCCGCCTTGTCACGGCGTAGCAAGGGCGCGTAGCGCCACGCGAAGACGGACGAACGGGGGGTGCTACCAAAAATTCG
>JAZUGI010000172.1:0-3003 GCA_045641125.1 Akkermansia sp. | reverse complement strand
CAACGGCTGCGGCGCCCGCCTGGTGCAGGATTTGGGCATGCTGGATTTGCTCTCCACCAAACACGCGCCGCGCGCCAAGCGCATCGATGCCTACGAAAAGACCATGCGCACGCTCGCCCCGCTCTACCGCCTGGAACCGGGGTGGGAACTGCAGCCGCCCTTCGACCACGCTCTCTACCGCTGGGAGCAGGGCTACTTTGCAGAGCACCTGCTGGCGCGCCACCTGGGGCTCGATGCCGCAGCGTTCCTGGCGCAGAAGGCCCCGGACTCCATGGCGCGCTGGCTTGCAGAGCTGCCGCGCGTACCCGTGCATCGCGATTGCCAGAGCCAGAACATCATGCTGCACGGCGGCAACGCCTGGCTCATCGATTTCCAGGGGATGCGCCGGGGGCGCTGGGAGTACGACCTCGCCTCCCTGCTCTACGACCCCTATATGGAGCTTGCGGACGACGAGCGAGACGAGCTGCTGCAGCTGTGGCTGAGCATCAGCGGGCAGGAGTGGCAGGCGGATGTCTTCCACGCCTGCGCCATGCAGCGGCTCATGCAAGCGCTCGGCGCGTACGGCAACATCGGCTACAACCAGAATAACAGCTGGTACCTGGATATGATACCGCCCGGCATGAGCGCGCTGCGCCACGCCGCATTACACACCCCGGCGGGCACGCCCGCCCACGCCTGCGCCCAATGCATCCTTTCCTTCATAGGGCACTAACCCTGGTGGCCAAGCCTTGCCGCATCTGGCCGCTCTGCTTCGCCGCCGTGCTGCTGGCCTGGCTGCTGTGCAGTTCCGAACGCTGCGACCGCGCCTTCTACGGTGCCGTCTGCACCCTCACCGGCGCCTGTGGAGAGGGGCAGGAGGTGATGCTGCGGGAATCCGCGCCTGCCGCTCCCGCGGTAACGCCGGCGCAGCCAGCCCCGGCGGTGGCCTACCTGAGCCTGGATGCCGCCACCTGTTTCCGGAACTTCGCCAGCATGACCCCCGGCCCGCAGGAGCTCTCCGTGCTGCTGGACAAGCTGCACCGCCGCGGCTACACGGCGCTGGCACTCTCCGCCCCGCTGGCGTGGAACGAGGAAAGCGGGGAAATGGCGCGGCAGCTTCTCTGCCACATGGTGGAAAAATTCCCGCAGCACGCTGTGGGACTGCGCGGCCGCACCGCCGCCCTGCCGGACGCCACGCCGCGCGAGCTCTCCCGCTGCGCCATCCCCGCCAGGAACATCCAGGGCGGCACCACCGCCCTCCCCTCCGCCAACAAGCCCTTCCCCACCGCCATGGCGGATGCTCCGGATGCCCTGCCCTTCCACTGGGCGGCCGACTGGCTGGAGGACGAACCCGTCACCCACGCCGGCACGGCGCGCACCCTGCCCCTGCTGGCCCGCTGGAACGGTGCTGTGGTACCCACCCTGCCCCTGCGGCTCGCCATGGAGCACCTCGGCATTTCCGCGGAAGACGTGCAGGTGGAGATGGGACTGCGGCTGCATCTCGGCAAGCTCTGCCTGCCCATCGACATGCAGGGATGCACCGTGTTGCGCGACGATACCGCCATAAAAATCCCCTTGGAGGACCTGCTGGACGAAAAGGCACCGCTGGCGGAAAGCACCTGCGTGGTGGTCTGCCAATCGGCCCCCGCCAACTCGGAGGAACAGATGGCCGCCCTCTCCGGCGCGGATGAGAACCGCGCCCGCGTGCTGGCCAACGTGCTGGCGGCGCTGCTCACCCCCGCCAACCCGGAATCCGCCGAGCAGGGTACCGATTTCACCCTGCTGCGCTTCCCCTTCCCGCGCGATTGCAACACGGCGGCCTGGAGCCTTGTTCTGCTGGGCGTGTACATCATGCTCCTGTCCACCCTGCGCCGCCGCTACCGGGCCTGCCTGCTGGCCCTGCTGCTGGCGGTTCTGCTCACCGCGGCATTCCATGCCGCAGGCAGCGGCCTGTACTGGGAAATCACCCGCCTGCTCGCCGCCTGGGCCGTCCTCTCCGCCTTCTGCGCAGCCGTGGGGAAACGGGCATAGGGGTGACGTTTCCCTGCACGCAAAGCGAGTATCGGAGGTGACGGAACGTGCAACGGGAAACAGGCCACCCACCCGCCCAAGGGCGGGTTGCGTATAGAGACACGCCACCGTGGCCACTCCCCATCCTTACGGAAGGGGCTAAATTTGTGTCGCCATCTAAATGGCTCCAATGCTAGCGCGCCTGTCGGCGCGTTCCTATATACCATCCCCGCTGCGTAGGGAAAATGCCGTGTTGACTCCATACACATCAGATGTTAGGATGAAACGCATGAGCCATACATACTACCAAAATCATGCGCACGTTGTGTTCCACACGAATAGGCGAACCATTAGGAACGCCGATTTGTCACGCTTGCATGCATATATTGCTACCGTGGCTAGACTTTGCAAGGTGGAAAATGCGCTGGTTGGCGGGATAGAGGACCATATACATTTTCTGGGAAATTTTCCGCTCAGTGTGGCCCCGTCAGAAATTGTGGCTGCAATCAAGGCCAATTCTTCCCGGTGGATCAAGGGTATCAACAGATGCTATGCGGATTTTTCCTGGCAACAGGGATATGGGTACTTCTCCGTGAGCGCATCCATGCGCCATAAGGTGGTTCACTACATCAGGAATCAAGCGCAGCGCCATGCAACAGTCAGCGCACAGGAGGAATTTGACAAGCTGAAAAGCTGGCACGAAACGGCTTCATATGCGACGTCCTTGGAAGAAGTATATAAGATATAACCCAAGCAATGCCGTATGCGGCATTGCCTCCGTTACCATCTGCGCCGATAGGCGCAGCGTACTTGGAGCCATTTAGATGGCGACCCAAATTTAGCCCCTTCCGTAAGGATGGGGACTGGCCACGGTGGCACGTCTCTGAACCGAACCCGCCCTATGGGCGGGTGGATGGCGTCTCCCGTCCGCACGTCTCGGCACCTTCTCCATTCACCCATTGCAAAGGGCCGTCGTTCGGCGGGCGGCCGGGGGGGGTCGGTGTTTTTGGCGCG
>JAZUGI010000171.1:0-20102 GCA_045641125.1 Akkermansia sp. | reverse complement strand
GGTAGGCCGGCGGGGTGGTGGATGGCGCGTCCGCTGCGGCCATGGCGGGCGCAGGGTGGCGGGAGCCGGAGCGCGGTTGTGGTGCAGGGTGCGGGGCGGGCAGGGCGGCAATGGCGAGCTCCGGTTCCCGTTCCTCAACGTTGCGGGAATCAAACCCACAGGGCAGGGAGGGGATTACCGCGAACTGCGGCTCCATGGGCAGCACGCACGCCGCCATGTGCGGTGCGGGCGGTGCGGCAACGGGTGCCGCCGGTATCAGCGCTTCCGCCTTGGGGCGCGCAGGGGGCTCTTGCGCCATGGTGAACAGGGGCGGCGCCGCACCGGCGGAAACATCATCCGCCGCGCGTTGCAGCGCCAGCAGCGGCAGCAGGGCGAGCGCAGGCAGGGCCACCAGCGCCAGGCTGCGCCAGGCGCGTTGCACCTCCATCTGTCTTGCGGCGTGTTTCATGGCGTGTCATCCACCCAGAAGAGGTGGGCCTCCAAAATATCGTATGGTTCCGGTGTGGAGAAGCGGCATGCGGGGCAATCCGGGAACTTGATGCGCGGGTGGTGAGCGGCGTGCACGCGGTTTTCCCGCCAAGCGGGCAGCCAGATGGCGAGCTCATGGATGCGGCGGTCGATTGCGCGCGCCAGCTCCCGCCGCGCGGCATCATCCCCCGCACGGGCGAAATCCGCCGCCAGCCGCTCCAGCTCGGCGTCGTCCGCGTGGAAGGGGGCATCGAACCCATCCGCGCCGCTGCCGAAGTGCCGCGCGTAGTCCGGGGCGTCCTCCCCGGCGGCACTGGCCCAGAAAAGCATCTCGTGCCGCCCCTCCTGTATCATGCGCGCAATGTCCTGCCACGCCAGCGGCTCCGGCACAATCTCCGCCCCGCAGGCGCGCGCGCTTTGCACCAGCGTGTTGACGAGCGTGCCCACCTTGTCCGATGGCGTGTAGGCGAGCCGCACGCTCAGGCGGGTGCCGTCCGCGCGGCGCAGGATGCCGTCGCTCCCGGCCGCATTGAAACCCGCGCGAGCGAACTCCGCGCGCGCGGCGGGGGGGTTGTAGCGGTATTCCGGCGTATCTGCGGGGGAGATGCCTGCGTACCCGGTGGTGAAGCTGCGCAGGCGCCCGGCATCCCCGCGGAAGATGAGCTGCACGGCGGCATCCATATCCATGGCGAGCATGAGCCCGCGGCGCAGCGGAAGGCTGGGCACGGCCCCTGCGTTCACGGCGATTCCATACGGCGGGGCGGGGCAGTCTGCGGTGAAATCCCGGAAGCGGATGTCTGGCGGGGCGGATTCGCGGTACCGCTCCCAGGCGGCTATGTTGCGGGTTTGCAGCACATCCAGCCCGCCGCGCAGGAAGAGCTCCCAAGTTTGGGCCTCATCGTTGAGGAAGTGGTGCTCAATGCGGTCTGCATTGAAGCGGTGGCGGTAGAATTTCTCATTCGCCGCCCACCAGTTCGGCACGTGCACAAGCTCCACCAGGCGGCCGCGCTGCGTGCGCCCCACGGTGTAGGCGGCGGTGGTGGGCGGGATGCGCTGCGCAAAGCGCTCGCGGTAGTCGCTGCCGAATTCCGCGTAGAATCCCGGTTCCGCAGGGTGCAGCAGCTGTGCCGCCGCCAGCTCCGCGCGGTAGGTTCCCTGCCGCAGGGTGACGATGAGCGTGTGCTCCCCCGCCGCCTCCACGGATTGCAGCCCCGCGCGCAGGAGGTCGCCCTCCGCGCAGCCGCATTCCATGCGCAGGAGCGCGCCCAGCACGTAATCCGCCGCGCGCAGGGGGCGGCCGTTCGTGTAGCGCGCGGCGGGGTTGAGGCGGAAGAACACGGTGCTGCCCGCCACGGCCCATTGGCGCGCGGTGCCGGGGATGCTGGCGCGGGTGGCGGGATGCCGCGCCACGAGCGGGATTTCCGGCATGCGGAACAGGCTGTAGTGGAAGAACTGCGGCATGGTGCTGCCGAAATGCAGGAAGTTGGCGGGGTAGGGACCCACGTTGCTCAGGTTCACGGTACCGCCCTTGCGCGCGGCGGGGTCGCCTATCTCCGGCTCATCCGCGGCATCCTGCCAAACCAGCCCTGGCGGCAGCTGCGCGCTGTCTGTCACGCGCAGCTGCACATCCCGCACCTGGGCCAGCCGCTGTGCGAAATCCGGCGGGTACGCGGCGGGTTGGCCTGCCTCCTGCGCGGAAGGTGCGGTGCGTGGGGCCTCCGGGAAAAGGCTCACAATGCCCGCCAGCACCGCTCCCGCCAGCAGCAGGAGCAGGGCTATGCGCGTGGTGGTGCGGTGCCGGGGCATGGCGTCAGAAGGAGAGTTCGCAGGCAAAGTGGGCGGCTGTGCCGGCGCAGATGATGGACTGCGCGTATGCATCCGGGTTGCCGACGGTGTAGGCGCTTTCCGTTACGTACTTCTGGTTGGTGAGGTTCTCCACGCGCAGGTGGAGGGTGAGGTGGTCGCTCACCTTGTACCTGGCGTACCAGCGGAGCGTGCAGTAGTTGTCGTTGCGGTATGGCTGGTAGTTGGAGGCAAAGCCCGTGCGGCCCACGGCGGCGGAGAGGCCCAGGCCGGTGGTGAAGCCTTCCACGGGCGTGGTGTGGATATCTGCGCTCCACACTTGGCGCGCGGTGCAGGGGGCCTGTTTGCGGTCCGCCTGGAGCGGGCGCGTATAGGTCCACCCCAGGGAGTACCCGGTGTTCCAGTGCGGTTCCCAGCAGCCGCGCAGGGTGAGCTCCACGCCTTGGGCAAGCCAGTGCCCCGGTGCGTTCACGGACATGGATGAGCCGTCCTCCAGGTAGGCGGTGGAGAGGGCTTTCTCACGCCGCTGCCAGAAGATGGTGGCGGCGGCGGTGTGCCCTTCCGCAAGCTCGTGCTCCAGCCCGGCATCCGCGCTCCAGCTGGTTTCGCAGTCCAGGTTGGGGTTGCCGCGGTAGGTGGTGCCCCAGAGCGGGTCCACATACACGCTGCTGCTGCGGGCGAAGGAATCCGGGGCGCGGTACCCGCGGCCGACGGATACCAGGGCGCGCGTGCGGCCGTTGTTGAAGCGCGCAGAGGCATCCGCGCGCAGGGTGAAGAGGGATTGGTAGGTACTGCTGTGGTCCAGGCGCGCGGTGAGATTGGCGCAGATGCGCTCCGTGGGCGTGTAGCTGTGTGCGGCGCAAAGGCCGATGGTGCTGTCAAGGTTGCGCGTGTTGGGCTGGCGCACGCCGCCGTAGATGGCGGCAAAGGCGCTGCGCACCCAGGTGAGGGAGGCGGTGGTGGTGTGGCGGTCGCTCCAGCGCAGGGCGTTGCGCCACTCCGCCTGCACGTTGCGCAGGTTGTAGTTGTAGCCGTGGCCCAGCATGTAATCCGTGCCGAAATACCCCGCCATGAGCGATGCCGTGTACTTCTCCGCAACCTGTCCGCGCCACTTGAGCGTGGCCAGGTTGCTGCGGAACTCATACGGAGTGAGCCCGTATGGCCCCGCGTAGTTGTAGTCCGCGTCCTCCCGGCGGAAGGTGGCGGTGAGGGTGTGCGCATCACTGGCGTGGTAGTCCAGCCGCAGGGCCTCGGCGGCGTTGGCGAACCTGCCGCTGTGCTTGTATGGCGGTTTGGCGCCGTTGAGGAAGTGGATGCTGTTGTTGGTGCGCTCGTATGTTTCCGAGAGGAAGTAGGCCAGCTTGCCCTGCCGCCCCTGGGCGGAGAGGTGCCCGGTGTAGCTGTCGTGCGTGCCGGCCTCGTTGAAGATGCGGAAGTGCGGCTTGTCTGCGCTGCCTTCCGGGGTTTCCATGTACACCACGCCGCCCTCTGCGCCGTTGCCGTACACCGCGCCCTGGCTGCCCCGCAGCACCTCTATGTTGCCCAGATCGTGGCAATGCGCGCGCGCCAGCGTGTTGGCGGTGATGTCCGCCCCGCCGGAGAGCCCGGAGGTGCGCATGCCGTCCACCATGGTGAGGATGCTGCCCACGCCGTTGAACCCGCGCAGGGTGAGGCTGCTCACGTTGCCGCGTTGGTTGTCGCCGCCGCTCTGCACATACGCGCCGGGCACGGTGGCGAGCGCCTCTGTGAGTGTGGTCGCGCCGCGTTCCCGCAGCTCCGCGGGATCCAGCAGCTGCACGCTCACGCCGCTGCGGTCGTACGGCACATCTGCGCCGCCATAGGCGGAGACGGTCACCTCCTCCAATTGCACCTCTGCCGTCGGCGTTTCTGCCGCGGCGCATCCGCCCGCCGCCAAAAGGGCGAGCACAGCTCCTGTAGCGCCCCTATAGGGCGCGCGTGTTTTCTGGGTCATCGTGGTTGCCGGTTGGGGGCGGTGCATCGCCGCCCCGGTTGAGGCGAACTCCGAGGCTGGCATTCCGACTCAGCCCCCGCGCGGACGCGGGTGCAACACGGTTGCGGCACAGCGACGGATTCCCACCGTCTTCCCCATCTATTTCCTGCGGCTTCCAACCGCCTCCTCAGAGTTCCGCACGCGGCGATGATGCCGCGCACGCCCCCATTTAACAGGAACTCCGCAGCTTTGGCAAGATTTTATTCCGCAGAAACACCGCGTGCGGGCGGTGTTTCCGGCTTGACTCTGCCGCACCGGCATGTACAATCCAAGAGAATGAACCCGTGCGCAAAACAGAAGAAGCTTATGCTGCTGGGCGGGTTGCGCTACCTGCTCCCCGTCATTGAAGCCGCCCACAAGCTTGGGCTCTATGTCATTACCTGCGACTATCTGCCGGACAACATTGCGCACAAGTATTCCGATGAGTACCGCAACGTGAGCATCATCGACAAGGAGGCGGTGCTGGCCGCAGCGCGGGAGCTGCAGATAGACGGCATCATGTCCTTTGCGGTGGACCCCGGTGTGGTGACCGCCGCCTACGTGCAGCAGGAGATGGGGCTGCCCGGCTGCCCGTACGAATCCGTGTGCATCTTGCAGAACAAGGACCGCTTCCGCGAATTCCTGCGCGCGCGCGGCTTCAACTGCCCGTGGTCGCACGGCTTTTCCTCCGTGCAGGAGGCGTTGGAAGCAGCAGGGAAATTCACCTATCCTGCCATTGTGAAACCCACGGATTCCGCCGGCAGCAAGGGTGTGGGCCGCGTGGATTCCTCTGCGGAGCTCCCCGCCGCCCTGCAGGAGGCCATGGAACACTCCCTCTCCGGCCGCATCATTGTGGAGCAGTTCCTGGAAAAGACGGGCTGCTCATCTGATACGGACTCCTTCTCCGTGGACGGCAAGCTGGCCTACGTGTCGTACTCCGCCCAGCGGTTTGACGAGGATGCCCCCAACCCCTATACCCCCTCCGCCTACAGCTGGCCCTCCACCATGGGCCCGGAGAACGAGGCCATCCTCACGGCGGAAATCCAGCGCCTCATCACCCTGCTGGGGCTCACCAGCTCCATCTACAACATTGAAACCCGTGTGTGCAAGGACGGCAAGCCCTATATCATGGAGCTTTCCCCCCGCGGCGGCGGCAACCGCCTCGCGGAAATGATACGCCACGCCACCGGGGTGGACCTCATCACCAACGCCGTGCGTGCCGCCGTGGGCATGCCCGTGGAGGGCGTGGAGCAGAAACCCTACAATGGCCACTGGGCGGAGGTTATCCTCCATGCTGCGGAAGACGGCGTCTTCCAAGGGCTGGATGTGGTGCCGGAACTGCAGGCAAATGCCGTGGAGGTGGACCTGTGGGTCAAGCCCGGCGACACCGTGCACGCCTTCCGCGGCGCGAACGATGCCATCGGCACGCTGGTGCTCAAGTTTGAGACCGCCGAACAGCTGGATGCCGCGCTCAAGCGGCGCACCTATATCTGCCACACCAAATCTTAAGCAACATGAAAAAGATTTTGATACTGGGCGGCAAGCCCATCGGCTCCGTGGAAATGGTGCAGCGCGCCAGGGAGATGGGCCTCTACACCGTGGTGGCGGACTACCTGCCCGCCGCGGAATCCATGGCCAAGGCCTACGCGGATGAGGCTTGGGACATCAGCACCGCAGAGGTTGACACCCTGGTGGAGAAATGCCGAGAGACGGGCATAGACGGCGCTATCACCGCTGTGCACGAGTTCAATATCAACCGCCTGCGCGAGCTGTGCAGCGCCTTGGGTTTCCCATGCTACTGCCAGGGCAAACCCTGGCTGTACTGCGACAACAAGTTGGAGTTCAAAGCCCTCTGCCAGCAGGCGGGACTGCCCGTGGCCACCCTTTACCGGGTGCGCCCGGATGACGGGTCCGACCTTTCCTCCCTCCCGTATCCGGTTGTCGTGAAACCATCCGACAGCAGCGGCAGCCGCGGATTTGCCGTGTGCCGCAATGAGCAAGAGCTGCGCGCCGCCTTCCCCAACGCCCTCAAATTCTCCATCAACGGCGAATGCGTGGTGGAAGACTACATGCCGTACGATTCCGTCATCATCCACTATACCATGGAAAACGGCAAGTGCCGCTACTCCGGGCTTTCAGACAAGTATTCCGCCAAGTTCGCCAGCACCGGGGCCTCCGTGATGGGCATCCAGCTCTTCCCCTCCAAGGGTGAGGCCGTGTTCCTGCAGCAGTACAACGAGCGCGTGTGCCGCATGTTCGAGGAAGCCGGCTTCCGCGAGGGCCCCATCTGGATAGAGGCCTTCTACGATGGCCGCGAACAGTTTGTGTTCAACGAGATGGGCTACCGCTTCGGCGGTTCGCTCACCTACTACCCCGTGCGCTATTTCCACCGCCGGGACCAGCTCACAGCCCTGATAGCCTCCGCCGTGCCCGGGGATTACGCCCCTGTGGAGCTGCCCCCCGCCACCAAGGCGCACTACTGCATTCTGCCGCTCCATGTGCATGCCGGCAAAATTGCCCGCATCTCCGGGCTGGATGCCGTGAAGGCGCGCCCGGATGTGTACGCATACGTGCCCGTCCATTTTGAAGGGGATGAAATTCAGGATTGGGGTTCAGCCCAGCAGGTGTTCTGCTACCTCCACATCCTCTATGACTCCATGGAGGAGCTGCGCTGCTCCATCCGTGAAATCCTAGACACCCTCAAGGCGGAGGATGCCGCCGGCAGCAATCTCGTCTATCCCCTCTTCCATGTTGAATCCCTCTAACCGCCATGATTGTCCTATCCCACCAAAACATCATAGAGGCAGGCTGCTTTGACATCAAACTCGCCATTGCAACCATCGAAAAGGCCTTGGTGGACTACACCAGGGGGGAAATCCTTCAGCCGGACAAGGTTTCCCAGATTTTTGACGAGACCACGCAGGAGCGCATCAACTGCCTGCCCGCCACGCTGCTGCGGGAAAGGGTGAGCGGCATGAAATGGGTTTCCGTGTTCCCGCCCAACCCGGAGAAGCACGGCCTGCCCAACCTCAACGCCTCCATCCTGCTTTCCGAGATTGAGACCGGCTACCCCATAGCCTTCATGGATGGCACGCTCTGCTCTGATATGCGCACCGCCGCCATAGGTGCCATCGCCGCCAAGCGCCTCTCCCTTCCCAACGCTTCATCCATCGGCATCATCGGGTCCGGGGAACAGGCCAAGATGGCTTTCCTGGCCATGAAAACCGTGCGCCCCACCATTACCGAATGCCGCGTGGCCTCTCGCCGCCGGGAATCAGAGCAATCCTTCCTGGACACCCTGCAGCCCCTTTTCCCGGATGTGGAATTCAGCGCCTGCGGCGGCAACTACGAGCGCAGCGCCAGCGGAGCCGATATCGTGGTAACCGCCATCAGTGCCCAACTTCCCCTCCTGCAGGCTGCCTGGCTCAAGCCCGGTGCCTTCTACAACCATGTGGGAGGCTGGGAAGACGCCTACGATGTGCCCCTGAGCGTGGACAAGATTGTGTGCGACTGCTGGGAGAACGTGAAGCACCGCACCCAGACCATCAGCCGCCTCTACAAGGCAGGCAAGCTGCGAGACGAGGACATATACGCGGACCTGCCGGACATTGTGGCCGGCAACAAGCCCGGCCGCGAGAGCGAAACGGAGAAAATCTACTTCAACGCCGTGGGTCTGGCATATGCGGATATCGCCCTGGCAAACGCCTTTTACCGCAGGGCCGGGCAGCACCCCGCCGCCACGCTGGATTTCTGCCGGCAGAGCGTTTTCGACTGCCCGCGAGAGTTCATCCATCTCTGAACCGGCTGCTCCATTCCCCGCCGCATCTCCAACCCCTGCGCGCACCGGTATTCGCTTTCCCCGGCGGCCGTTGCCTCATATCGCGTATCATCGTGCGCCGCGCAATCCGCAGCGGGCAAAAAACACTTGACGCGTCTGTTCCGGATGGGGATAATGCCTTTGATTGTGTTTGTCACTTTATGATTTGCGTATCCAAGCCATATAGAGAGCAGAGGAGGGAGCAGGTGTACCTGATTTCCCACGTGGTGGATGAAACCCGCCAGTGGGACGGCGAATTGTGGTTTTCCGTGGCCCCCGAGTACGGGGAGAGCCTTTGCGACGACTACGCGGACGCCTTTTTGCTGCTTGCGCTGCTTCCCGCCATCAAGAGCGGGCAGGACATCAAGGTGGAGGGGCGCGTATCACGCAAGCTGCTGTTCAACATCCGCAACACGGTGCAGCCCGTATTCAACAAGGTGCTGGAGGCCCCGCGGGATATCCGCATAGAGGCGCAACCCGCGGATGATATCCTATACCACGCCAAGGGGGTGGGCTGCGGCTGCTCCTTGGGGGTGGACAGCCTCAACGCATTCCTCGAACACTTCAATCCCGACACCACGGAAGGCTACAGGGTAACCCACTTGGCTCTCTTCAATTCCGGCCAGCTGGGGGATATAGACCTGGAATCCGCAGAGGAGAACTTCCACCGGTCCGTGAAGGAGCTGGAGCCATTCGCCAACGCCGTGCAGCTGCCTATCCTGGCTATCAACTCCAATATGAACGATTTCTACATGTGGAGCGGTATCACCCTGCTGCAAAGCTTCGTTACGCGCACGTGCGCATGCGCCATGGCCGCGCAGAAACTGCTGGGGCGCTATGTGTACGCTTCCAGCTATGATTTGCCGCAGATAGCATTCAGCACGTACGACTGCTCCCACATGGAAGCGGCATACGCCCCGCTGCTGAGCACGGAGAATTTCGAGCTCACGCTCTCCAACCCCATGAAAACCCGTGTGGATAAAACAGAATACATCCGCACCAACCCGCTCACCCCGAAATTCCTGCAGGTATGCTGGGCGGAGCAGCGCGCGTACAACCACCTGCACAACCCCATGTACCTGGAAGGCAAGACCAAGAGAAACTGCGGGTGGTGCGACAAGTGCCTGCGCACCCTGCTGACGCTGGAGATACTGCAGGGCGATATCAGCATGTACGGGGAAATCTTTGAGCTTGCCAAGTACCGGGAGGCCAGGGAGTGGTACTTGTCCTACATCTTTAGCGAGTATCCCACCAATGTGTTCTACCGGGAGATTATCTCCCTCATCATAGAGAAAAACTTCCCGGTGCCGGAAGGGTTGCTGGAGAAGTACAAGCGCGAGCAGGCCGGGCCGCCGCAGAAGGAACCCGCCGACAAGCCCGCAGACAAGCCGCGCGGGCTGAAACGCTTCCTGAAACGCTTCTCCCGCTCCCGGACATCCCGGATGGACAGTGAGATCCTCCAATTCATCCAAACCCGGTGGCATGAACCCATTTGGGGAGAGGGCCTTTTTGGCGAAAACGTGGACCAAGCCTTTTCCACATACCTGAGCGAGACAGAGCGCCAGGACGCGCACTTGTTGAAAGAGCTCACGCACGATATCGTGAAGTGCTATCTGCAGTACGGCGCCACTCCCGCAGAGTACTTCCTCTTCAACTTCCGGCACGCCGCCGATGAGGTGCGCGCCTCCTTTGTGACGGATATGGACAAGGACAAGACCCTCATGCAAACCGTGGACATCAAGTTGTACCAGCGGGAGCTGCAGGACAAGCACGCGTTCTACAAGCGCGCCGGGGAATTCTTCAAGCGGGAGGCCTGCCTGGTAGCGGGGGCAGAGGATTGGGAGGCATTCCGCCAGCTTTCCGCGCACAGCACGGATGTGTTCGTGAAGCCCCTGGAAAGCTCATACGGCCGCGGGGCGGCAGCCCTCCATCTGGAAACGGAGGAGGAAATGCGCCGCGCCTTCGCCTCCCTCCTGGAGCAGGGCGGCAAGTGGATTGCGGAGGAGAAAATCCGCCAGTCCGCCGTGATGGCACGCTGGAACGAAAGCTCCGTGAACACCGTGCGCATGCCCTCCTTCCGCACGGAGCTTGGCTACAAGCTCATGACCCCCTATCTCAAGGTGGGACGCGCGGGAAGCGTTGTGGATAACGGCGGGGCCGGCGGAATTATCATCAACATTGACAAGGAGACCGGAGAGCTTGTGACGGACGGCGTGCGGGAGGACAACACCGTGTATGCCCGGCACCCGGATTCCGGCATGCCGTTCAAGGGGGAGCGCCTGCCGGAATGGGAATCCCTGGTGAAGCTCACCCGCAAGGTGCACGCCCTGTTCCCGCCGCACCGCCATATAGCCTTTGACTTTGCCCACACGGAACAGGGCTGGGTGCTTATTGAGGGAAATTGGGGCCAGGTGGGCTCCCAGTTTGTGGACAAGGTGGGCCGCAAGAAGGAATGGCACGAGCTTATGGGGTGCTGACAATCCCGCTTCCCGCTTTCTTCATGGCATGGGCAACAACAACCAAACAATAACATGGCTACCATACGAAAAATAATCAAGGAGGTGGCGCTCGCAGGCGTGCGGGCGGTACGCGTGGTGAATCCGTCTTTTCGGGTGCGTGATTCGTTTTCAGATGCGCTTTGCTTCACGAACCTCTGTTCAGACGCAAATGCCTGCAGCATATACCGCAAGGCAAACCCGGACATGGATTTTGAGCTTACCGGAGACGAGCTGGAGCAAATCCAAACCGTGTGGCAGCCGTTCATTCACCGTCCCGTGCCCACGGAAGCCTTCCGTATGCAGAAAGCGGTGCTTGGTACAGTTGACCCCCGGCTGGTTCCCACTTGCGTATGGTACAATGTGGTGCTGCCCGGTATATGCGGGTATATGGAAGGCCGCATCTATTCCGACAAAGGCATGTGCGCAGAATTGTTCCATGATTGCAAGCGGCCTTGTGAGCCGGTGCGCCGTGTCAATGGGTCCTATATCAGCGCAGAGCGCAGGCTGCTGACCCCGCAGCAGGCCTGCGGCATACTGCAAGAGTGCAACGGCCCGCTCATTGTCAAGGCTTCCATCAACAGCTTGCAGGGCCGCAGTGTTCGCTTGATCAAGGGAATGGACCCAGAGACTTTTCAAGAGCTGGAGCGGCAATACGGGCCTGATTTCGTTTACCAGCAACCCGTCAGGCAAAGTGCGCAGACCGCCCGCTTCCACGAGTCGTCCGTCAACACGTTCCGCATTACAACGCTCCTTCTCAACGGGCGCTTCTCCATCCTCGCGTCCAATATGAGATTCGGGTCCGGCGGCAGTCTTGTTGACAATGTGGGGGCAGGCACGGGATACATCGTCGGCGTTTTCGCGGATGGGCATGTTTCTCCCATTGCCATGGGAAAAGAGCATGTGGTGCGCCAATTCGGGAATGACAGCCCGCTGGCTGCCGTGTCAATCCCGGGTATCGCAAAGGTGCATGCCTTCGCGGAAGACCTGCACCGCCATCTTCCCGCATGCAGCGTGGTTGGCTGGGATATTGCCTTGGATGAGCATGATGAACCAGTGCTGATAGAGGTCAATGCCGGAAATTGCGGCGTGCTGCATGAGCAGCTCACCTATGCCCCGCTGTTCGGGGAGCGCTTTGATGAAATCATGGATTTCGCTGTGAATTACAGGGTTCGCAAGCACGTCGGCTCGGACATGGCCCTGCGCTGGGATGCGTATCGCCCGCCATTTTATCACTGAGCGTTTCACCCATGCTGGGGCGCGGCCGGCTTTTCCATATCCGCGCATCCAGGCGGGAGAGAATGGCATGGCCGGCCCAAGCCATGAAGATGATACCCAGGAAGGCCGCGAGAACATACAGGGGCTGGGAGAAATTGTGGAATCCCCAGTACTGGAGAAGGCGGATAGGTACAAACTGGAAAACGTATGCGCTGAAGACTACGGTGCCGCCCAGCCAGGTGAGGGGGCGCGGGACTTTTTTCCAGGAAAAGGCGGCAAAAAGCCATGCAACCCCCAAGCTGAAGAGGATGGCCAGCACTTGCTTGCCGGCAATGCGGAGACAATCCGCGCACGGATAGAGCGTATCGGCAATGGGCGGATGCCAGGTTGCCTTGATGATATACCCCTGCACGCATACGGCTACAGCAATGGCGGCAGCCCCCAAGGGCAGGGCGGGAATGCGGCGCAGGGCGGCATCAATACGCCGGCTCAGCAGACAGTATGCCGCTCCGGCGGGAAAGCAGAGCTCGGTGGTAAGCTCGTATTCCGGACGGATGGGAATCAGGGCAAGACAGCATGCCAGGGTAAGGGCGGATATCAAGCAAATGGCGCGCCATGGACGGGCGGGGGTGAATAGTTTGAATGATACCCATGTGAACAGGTAGAGGACAAGGGTGTTGAAAATGAACCAGCATCCTTCGGGGCTGGTGACATTAGTCCAGAAATACCGCAGCGCCATTACCGGCGAGTACCGGAATGTACTGTTAATGGCGGCCATGATGAGCAGGGCCACCGCATAGTTGAAATACAGGCGTGTGAAGCGGCGGCTGAGCAGTTCTCGCAGATAGGCTTTCCCTTTCCTCTCTATGGAGCTCATGATGCCGTACCCGGAAAAGAAGAAGAAGGTGGATACCACAAACTGGTCCAGCGGATCCACGGCAATGGCCCGGAATACGGTGTCCGGCCATTGCGGAATGTAGCCCGTGTGTTCGCACAAATGCTTCAAAATGATAAGCACCATGAACAGACCGTTGATCATCATCGTGCGGTCATGGCTCATGTGGCTGCCGTCTGCAGGCAAGGCGTAGCGCAACTGCGGCCGGCCTAGGCATAGGATGAGCAGCGCTGCTATGAAAATGGCGGTCTCCATGCGGTAATTGTACGGTTTTTAAATGTTGCTGCAAGCGTTTACCCTGCCACCAGGGAGAGGATGCGGCCGGTGTCGTTTGCGGTGAGTGCGTGGTGCATGGGCAGGCAGAGCACGGAATCTGCAAGGGCCCGGGCCACGGGGATTTGGGCGGCGCGGGCAGGGGCGGTATCCTTGTAGGCGGCAAAGTCCGGAATGACGGGGTAGAAGTACCTGCGGGCCAGGATGCCGTGCTCCTTGAGCAAAGCGTACAGCTCATCCCGCGTGCGGCCGTATTGGGCGGCATTGATGAAGATGGGGAAGTAGGAGTAGTTGTGGCGCACGCCGGGGATATCCTGCAGGCAGCGGATGCCGGGCACGCCCGCCAGGGCGGCGCGGTAGGCTTGTGCCACCTGCCGGCGGGCTGCCATGGCTTCGTCCACCTTGCGCAGGGCGAGCAGGCCGTAGGCGGAGCGGATTTCGTCCATCTTGGAGTTGATGCCGGGTTCCGCCACCTCCACCTCCCCGGTGAATCCGAAGTTGCGCAGGTGGTCTATGTGCTCCTTCATTTCCGCGGAGCTGCAGACGAGCGCGCCGCCCTCCACGGTGTTGTAGACCTTGGTGGCGTGGAAGGAGAGGGTGGACATATCCCCGGCGGTGAGCACGCTCTTGCCGTTCACTTGCACGCCGAATGCGTGGGCGGCATCGTAGATGACTTTCAGGCCGCGGCGGTCTGCAATGGCCTGCAGGGCGGCGGTATCGCACGGGGTGCCGTATACGTGCACGGGCATAATGGCCACGGTCTTCTCCGTGACTGCGGCCTCCACGGCGGCGGGGTCCAGGTTGCCGGTGGCGGGATCCACATCCGCAAACACGGGAGTGAGGCCGTTCCACCAGAGGGCGTGGGTGGTGGCCACAAAGGAAAAGGGTGTGGTGATGACCTCCCCCTGCCGCAAGTCCAGCGCCTGCAGGGCGGTGAGGAGGGGCAGGGTGCCGTTGGTGAATACGCTGATGAACGGCACGCCCAGGTATTCCGCCAGGGCCTTCTCCAGCTGCCTGTGGTAGGTGCCGTTGTTGGTGATCCATTTGCGCTGCCAGATATCCTGCAGCAGGGCGTGGAACTCCTCCAAATCCGGCAGAAGGGGGGAGGTGACGGTGATTTGGGCGGGGTCAGGGGGCATGGGGAAAATCAGTTGAGAAGCTGCCGCAGGTACTGGCCGTAGCCGTTGTGCAGGGAATCCGCCGCTGCCTGCAGCTGGTCCCGCGTGATCCAGCCGTAGCTGAAGGCAATCTCCTCCAGGCAGGCTATCATGAAGCCCTGGTGTTTCTGCAGGGTGTGCACCATTTCCGCAGCTTCCAGCAGGCTGTCGAAGGTGCCGGTGTCCAGCCAGGTGTAGCCGCGCGTCATTACCTCCACATGCAGTTTGCCGCGTTTCAGGTAGTCTTGCAGCACGCTGGTGATTTCCAGCTCGCCGCGCGGGCTGGGTTTCACGCTTTTGGCGATGCGCACCACGTCGTTGTCGAAGAAGTACAGCCCGGTGGCGGCAATGTTGCCGCGCGGGTGGGCGGGCTTCTCTTCAATGGAAACCGCCTGGCCGTCTTCCCCCAGCTCCACAATGCCGAAGCGTTCGGGGTCGTTCACGCGCTTGCCGAAGATGGTGGCGCCGTCCAGCCTGCGGCACACCCGCTTGAGCCTGTCGGATAGCCCGGCTCCGTAGAACACGTTGTCTCCCAGCACCATGGCCACGGAATCATCCCCTATGAAATCCGCGCCGATGATGAATGCCTGCGCCAAGCCTTCCGGATGCGGCTGCTCGGCATAGGAGAAGCGCACGCCGAAGCGCGAGCCGTTTCCCAGCAGTTCCTCGAAACGCGGCAGGTCCCGCGGCGTGGAGATGATGAGGATGTCCCGTATCCCGGCCAGCATGAGGATGCTGATGGGGTAGTAGATCATCGGCTTGTCGTAGATGGGCAGCATCTGCTTGCTCACGGAGCCCGTGAGCGGGTTCAGGCGCGTGCCGCTGCCTCCGGCCAGTACGATTCCTTTCATGGCGCGAGTGGGGGGTTATCTGTTCTTGTACATGTCGTCGTAGTACTTCTCGTACTCGCCGGAGGTGATGTTGTCCATCCACTCCTGGTGGTCCAGGTACCAGCGCACGGTTTTTTCTATGCCTTCCTCAAACTGCAGGGATGGCTCCCAGCCCAGTTCGGTCTTGAGCTTGGTGGAGTCGATGGCGTAGCGCAGGTCGTGCCCGGGGCGGTCCGTGACGTAGGTGATGAGGTGCTCGCTGGTGCCGGGGGCGTTGCCCAGCAGGCGGTCCACCGTTTTGATGAGCACTTTCACGATGTCGATATTCTTCCACTCGTTGAAGCCGCCGATGTTGTAGGTCTCGCCGTCCCTGCCGTGGTGGAAGATGGTGTCGATGGCGCGGGCGTGGTCCTCCACGTAGAGCCAGTCGCGCACGTTTTCTCCCTTGCCGTAGACGGGCAGGGGCTTGCCGTGGCGGATGTTGTTGATGAAGAGCGGGATGAGCTTCTCCGGGAACTGGTAGGGGCCGTAGTTGTTGGAGCAGTTGGTCACCAGCGCGGGCATGCCGTAGGTGTCGTGGAAGGCGCGCACAAAGTGGTCGCTGGAGGCCTTGGAGGCGCTGTACGGGCTGTGCGGGGCGTACTTGGTGGTTTCCGTGAACAGGGTGCCGTCGAAATCCAGTGCGCCGTACACCTCGTCCGTGGAGATGTGGTAGAAGCGCTTGCCTTCCCATTCGCCGTTCCAGTGGTGCTTGGCGGCCTGCAGCAGGGAGAGCGTGCCCAGCACGTTGGTGCGGGCAAAGGTGAACGGGTCTTTGATGGAGCGGTCCACATGGGATTCCGCCGCCAGGTGGATGACGCCGTCTATGCCGTGTTTCTCAAAGATGGCGCATACGGTGTCGAAATCGCAGATGTCCGCCCGCACAAAGGTGTAATTGGGCGCGTTCTCCACATCCTGCAGGTTGGCCAGGTTTCCCGCGTAGGTGAGCTTGTCCAGGTTGACGATATGGTACTCCGGGTACTTGTTGACAAAGAGACGCACCACATGGGAACCGATAAACCCTGCGCCGCCGGTGATGAGAATGGACCGCTTCATAAACTCGCTGCCTTGCAGGGTAGCACAAAAGCGCCGCCTGTTCAACCATGAAACAGCAGGGGGCTCACTTGCGCTTGGGAATGCGGACGAGCTCCCGTGAAAACGCGCTGAGCGCTATGTGCGCTCCGTGGTCCGCATAGTGGGTGCTCACGGCAGGATTGATGAAAAGATCATTGCCGTAATAGGGGTAGTACGGGTAGAAGCACAGGCGGAGGAGCAGGCGGTGGAACAGGCCCTGGGTGAGCGGGCGGTAGCCGAAGACCCTGCCGTAGTGGAGGATATAGCCGAATGTTTTCAGGATGCTCTTGGCATCCGATGGGAAATTGCCGACCTGCCCCAGAATGAAACGCTCTTGCGCGCTGCGGAAATGCTTTTGGAACTTCCCCTGGCTCACCTCGTCGAAAACATCCAGCATGTGGATAAAGGAGCCGATGTACGGGATGAGCCGTGCGCTGCCGCCCATGCTCTTGTAACGCTCGTTCCAAGAGCCCGGAATCATGAAGCGGTACACGCACATGGTATCGCTGAAATGGTGGATTTTTCCCGCCAGAGCGGCGGTGAGCTGCAGCTTGTAATCGCCGTTGGAACATTTCTGGGCCTTCTTGGGAACCATCCCCGGCAGCTCACAGCGGTACACCAGCCCGGTTGTGTGTGCCATGCGCCCGTATTCCTCTATGATTTCTGCTGTGGTAAGGTCCCTTTCCTCATTGCAGTGAGCCCAGCCGGCCTGCACAAAATCCTCGTGCGTGCGCAGCTCCCGGTCAGGCATTTTCACAACGCAGTTGCAGCTCACCATGGAGCATTCCGGGTGCGTCTCCAGGTATCCCACCTGCTTTTGCAGCTTGTGCGGGTCTGTCCAGTAATCGTCCCCTTCGCACAGGGCGTAGTATTTTGCCCCGTATTTTCCGCAGGCCTCGGCCATGATGCGCGCCAGGCTCCCATTCCCCTTGGAATACTGGTTTTCCGTCTCGAATACGGGTTTGATGATGTGCGGGTATTTTTCCGCGTACTCGCGGATAATATCGGCAGAGCCGTCTGTGGAGCAGTCGTCGTGCACCACCGCTACGAACGGGAAATCCGTTTGCTGCATCACAAAGCCCTCCAGGCAATCGCGCAAGTACGGTTTGTGATTGTAGACCAGGCTGCGGATGACGGCAAGGGGTGTGGCATCGCTGGTAGGCATGCGCTCATGCTAGCATGAAAGGGGAAGGTGTGTCAAGGTGCCGCAGGCACGGATTTTTCATGCGTGTGCAAATATCTCCTACTTTTCCGGCCAGAGTTTGCGGATGGCCTTGGCGGTTTCCTCTGCAATGATTTTGGCGCCTTCCGCCTTGGGGTGCAGGCCATCCCCCACGGTGAGCTCCGGGTGGCCGGCGAGCGGGGTGTACATGTCGATGGTGCGGCAGTTCATCTCCCTTGCCAGGCGGGCGCAGACGGCCTCCATCTCCGGGCGTCGGGTGGAGGTTTCCATCTCCGAGAGGCGGAAGTTGAACTCCGGGTTCACGTTGCCGGGGAATCCGGGCTCGCGGTCGTGGCTGCGGAAATCCGGCGCCAGCTTGGTCCAGAGCATGATGGTGGCGTTCTGCGGGCCGCGCCAGGCGTGGATGAGCTCCGCGTAGTCCGCAAACACCTTTTCCGTGTCCCAGGTGCCGCGGTTGGTGTCGTTGATACCCAGGTTGGAGATGTAGAGGTCCGCCTTGAAATCCAGTGCCTGGCGGTGCTCCCGCTGCAGGCCGTACCACACGCCGTCCTTCACGCGTGCGGCGGTTTTGGCGGAGTTGCCGAAGCGGCCCACCTCGAACTTCTCTCCCAGTATCTTCTGCAGCTGCTCCGGGTACTTGTTCTCCGCCTGGTTGATGCCAAGGCCGAAGGTGATGCTGTCTCCCACGCATGCCACCTTCAGTTTTCCCACAGCGGGGAATTTTCCTGCCGGCACCGCGCGGAAGGGTATGTCTCCCTCGTAGGATTTGGTGCCGTCGCTGCAGCGCCAAACGATGTTCTTTTTCTGCTGCTGCAGCGTGGCGTGGCTTTCGTAGGTGAGCTTGAACGCGCCATCCTGCCACACGGCCTGCGCGGGGATGAAGCGGCCGTAGCGGCGGTCCGCCACCTCGAAGGTGCAGGAAGCTGCGTCTGCGGCTTTGGCGGCCTTGATGGTGAGTTCTCCGTTGCCGATGGTGGTTTCCCCGGCGGTGAAGGCTTGGGCTGTCAATGCGGTGAGCATGGTGAGGATGACTGCTTTCATGGTTGGTCTGTATTCAGGAAGACGGTTTTTTGCGGTCGGCGTGGGTGCCGGATTTCCCCTCCTCTCGCTCCTGGGCGCGCTGTTTCCAGAGGGGCAGGGGGGATTTGCGGCGGCGGCGCATGCGACGCGCCTGCTCGCGCTGCTCAAAGACGGCCTGCTCGCGCCGGCGCTTCTCCTCGCGCTCGCGGGCCAGGCGGGCCTCCTCCATGCGGCGCTGGATGCGCGCGGAGTGCTCGTCCCCGGCGGGGGTGATGGTCCACGGCCCCACGCCGCCGGATTCCGTGATGGGCAGGCACATCATCTGCGGGTCGATGAAGCAGATCTGGCGGTACAGCAGGTCACGGATGGTGGAGAGCAGCGCCTTGGGCGGGAACAGCCCGGTGTTGCCCAGCTCTATGGTGAACGCCACGCGAATGTGCTTGGCCTGCAGGCTCTGGCGCGCAATCTCCCGCAGGGATACGCCCTCCGGCGGCTCCTCCTCCGGCGCAGCCAGCGCGGCCGTGCGCAGCAGGAACAGGGAATCACGCACCTTGCGGCACAGCTTCTCCACCAGCTCCCGCACCTTCGGGCGCGCGTTGAAGCGGTAGTCCTTCACCTCAATGAGCCACAGCTCCTTCTTGCCGGGGTGGTACAGGATGAAATCCATCTCCTTGCAGCTGTTGCAGAAGTTCTGCGCGTGGCGGGAGTAGAAGGGCGAGCACTCGCAGCGGCACACCAGGTACCCCGCCTCGAAATTGAAGCGGTGCACGCCCTCCACGCAGCTGGTACCGGGTTTGTACATGGCCTATTCGTCCGTCGCCTGTTCCTCCAGGTGCATGCCCAGGTAGCGGTCTGCCTGTTCCATCTCGGCGTCCAAACTGTCGATGTAGTCCAAATCATTCATGCTGATTCCGGCGGAAACGCGCACGCCCTCCCGCCCGCGCGCCTCCGGCTGCAGCCCGGTGAAGCGGCGCGTGAGCCCGCGGTTCTCCGCCGTTGCAAGCTGGATGGTGAGCTCGCGCAGCAGGAACAGGCTGTGCGTGGTGAGCACCAGCTGCACGCCCGCGCGCGCCAGCGCCATCATGGTGTTCACCAGAAGCGGCAGGTGGGAGGCGTTGATATTCATCTCCGGCTCGTCCCAGAACAGCGTGGTGCCCGCGTGCACGGTACCGTTGCCCAGCAGCAGCCCCAGCGTGCCGATGCGCTTGAAACCCTCCGCAATCAAGTTGAGCTCCAGCGGCTCCTGCGCGTGCCGCATCAGGTAGAAACGGCCGTTGATGCGCAGCAGGTGCCCGCTGAGCATGCGCTCGATAAGCCGGATAGCGTGGTGGATGGCCCCGCCGGGGTGCCCCGTCGGCTCGTTCTCCAGGGCGCGGCACAGCTCCCAGCTCGCGGAATCCAGCAGCTCCGGGTAGCGCTTGCCCGCCTGCATGTAGCACGGGTAGATGGACAGAACCTCCCGCGGCGGGATGAATACCGCGTTCTCCTGCAGGTAGCGGTCCGGCAGGGCGGTGATTTTCGGCCCGTCCTCCTCCCGCCCCGCGCGGAAGCTGAACGCCAGCTCCGCCGTGCCCGGCGGCACCTTTTCCCCCTCCAGGGAGGCTTTGACAGATGCCGTGCAATCCTTCACGCTGCGGGAGGTAATGGCCGTGAGCTCCCCCGTGCCGAACACGCGCAGCAAATCCTTGCGCAGCCGCTTCTCCTCCGCCCAGCACTCCGGCAAATCGCGCGTGGTGCCGCCGTGGCTCCACTTGCAGATGGCAAAGCAGAGCTTCATCAAGTGGCTCTTGCCGCTATCGTTCCCCCCCACAATGATGTTCACCCCCGGAACAAAGGAAAA
>JAZUGI010000170.1:0-1788 GCA_045641125.1 Akkermansia sp. | reverse complement strand
AGCGAGTGCACCTTGCTCATGATGGCCGCGAACAGAGGCGCGGAGTAGGTACCGCCCGAAGCGTCGGCGACCAGGGGCTTGTAGCTGTCGTGGCCGATCCACACGGCGCAGGTGTAGTAGGCCGTCATGCCCGCGAAGAACAGACCGCAGTTATCCGAGTTGGTGCCTGTCTTGCCGGCGACGGTGAAGTTGCCGAATTTCGCTCTGGAGCCCGTGCCGTCGCGGCCGCTGATGCAGCCGATGAGCACATCCACCAGCATGAAGGCCGTGGAGGGCTTGAAGGCCTGACGGGTAAGCTGCACGTCCTGAACGCGCATGTAGGGGGTCACATTGTCGTTGTAAAGCACCTCGGTAAAGGTGTAGCTTTCCAGATATTCGCCCTTGTTGGCGATGGCACCGAAGGCATCCGCCATCTCGATGACGGAAATACCGCTGGAGCCCAGCGCCAGACCGGAGCCGGTTGCCTGAATGTGGTTGGGAGAAACGCCCAACATCAGCAGGTAGTTGACGGAATTTTCAACGCCCACATACTCAAACAGCGCCTGCGCGGCAGGATAGTTATGGGACTTATTGATGGCGAAGCGCATGCTTTCAACGCCCATCCAGCTGCCGCCGTTGTAGTTGTTGGGATAACCCTGTTCGCTGTCCCATTTCTCAATGCGAATGGGCAGGTTGAGCACAGGCGTTCCGGGGGAGTAGCCCAGATCGAAGGCCGGTCCGTACACGGACATGGGCTTGATGGACGATCCGACGGGCATATTGTTCTGATAGGCGCGGTTGAGCTGTTTGCGGGCGGTGGGCTCGCTTCTGCCACCCACGACCGCCAGCAGCTCACCCGTGTGCCAGTCCATGACCGCGCAGGCGGCCTGCGGCTGGATAACGTCGATATAGCCGCCGTTGTCCAGCGTCTTTTTATATCTGTCGGAGGAGTAGCGGGTGGAGGGATACTTGTCCCACTCGGAAATGACCTTCTGTACACCCTGCTGAATCACGGGATCCAGACAGGTGTAAATGTGGTAGCCGCCCGTGCGCAGCTTGCTCTCCATGAGGGAGCGGTTGGCGACGGTGTCCTCCAGCTGCTCCATGCGCAGCATCTTGGTGACTACGTCATAGATGGCATACTCCACGTAGTAGGCGTTGTCGTACATGGTCTGGGTGCTGGTGCCCACCTTAAGCACATTGAGCTTCTCCGCCTGGGCGGCATCGCGCTCATATTCGGAGATATAGCCCTGCTCGCACATGAGGTCCAGCACGTAGTTGGCTTTGCTCTCAATGAACTCGGGTGTGTTGCGGGTGTAGTAGTTGAGGCGGGGATTGTAGCGGGTGGGGTCGCGGATCAGACGGGCGAGGGTGGCGCACTCCTTGAGGGAAAGCTCATCCAGCTCCTTCCCGAAATAATCCTGCGCGGCGGTCTTGACGCCGTAGAGGGAGCCGCCCAGATACACCACGTTCATGTATTCCACAAGGATGCGCTCCTTGGCTGCGCGGGAATCGCCGTCGAACAGCTTTGTCAGCGTGTCTTCCAGTTCCAGCGCCAGATAGGCCTCCTGCACCTTGCGCTTGTAGGTCTGCTCGCTGGTCAGCACCGTCTGCTTGATGAGCTGGCAGGTGATGGTGGAGCCGCCCTGCGAGGAGCCGGAGAGCACATTGCCCAAAAACGCGCCGACGTATCGCTTGAGGTCGACGCCGCCGTGCTGCCAGAAACGGGCATCCTCAACGGCGACGACCGCGTTGATGAGGTTGATCGGCAGCTCGTCGTAGGTGCAGTACACGCGGTTCTCGGTGCCG
>JAZUGI010000169.1:0-1512 GCA_045641125.1 Akkermansia sp. | reverse complement strand
GCCCCCGAACCCGAGGCAAGGGAGAATCCCTCGCTGGAGAGCGAGGAGGAAGCCTTCCGCCGAGAATTCGAGATGTATCGCCGGAGAATTATGTTCAAGTTTCAGGTCACGAAGGACAAGCGCTCCTCGGAGCCCACGCCGGATTTCGATTCCTATGTGATGGAGCGCGATTACGACCAACTCCTGCCGCTGAACGAGTTTGTGTTCAGGGCCATGCTCTCCCGCGATTTTAGCCCGGAGCTGGCGGAGGCATACCGCCGCCGCACGCTGGGCAAGATGCTTTTCCGAGATATTGTCCAGAACTACGACTACTACCTCACACTGCACGCTGTCTCCCTGGATGAGGAGCTGATGGCAGAAGCCAAGCGACTGCAAGAGGCGGAGAGCAACCATATCCTGCCGCCCCTCAAGCCCACCGCCGGAGCATTTCGCCTGCACGGGCGCAAGCTTCTGGAGAGCTTCTTCAATGAAGAGGTGGTGGATATTGTGAACAACCACGCGGCCTACCGGGCCATGGGGGTGGATTTTCCCGAGCACTTTGTGCTGGAGGGTGCCCCCGGCTGCGGCAAGACCTACGCCGTGGAGGCCCTGGCGCGGCATCTGGGCTGGTACACCGTGCACATTACCTCTGCCAGCGTGGGCAGCGAGCTCATTCACGAGACACCCGTGCTCATTGAGCAGAAGTTTGCCGAGGCCGCGGACCACGCCCCTGCCATCATCATCATTGATGAAATGGAGGCTTTCCTGCCCAGCCGCACCAGCCGCTCTGCAGACCACCACGCCGTGCAAGAGGAGGTGGCCAGCTTCCTCAAGTGCATTCAGGCCGCCGCGCAGCAGCATGTGCTGGTGGTGGGCATGACCAATTACATAGAGAAGGTGGACCCCGCCATCCTGCGCTCAGGGCGTCTAGGCAGGCATATCACCGTGGAGATGCCGGATACCGCAGAGGTGGAGAGCGTGCTGGCAGCAGAGTTGGACAAGCGCCCGCATGATACCTTCCCCCTGCATTACTTTGCGGAGCGCTTGCAGGGGCGCCCCCTCTCCGACATAACGGCCCTGGTGCACCAGGCATCCATGCAGGCCGTGCGAAACCGCCACACCCGCGTGCAGGGGGCTGATTTCGCGACCGCAATGGCCCGCCTGACCGCAACCCCCAAGCCTGAGGAAGCCACCCGCCGCTTCGGCTTTGCCGCCTAGTTGGCAAGTATCAACTGCGGGTTCCGCAATGAGCCTCCATCATGAGCATGGAGGCTCATTGCATTTGGAGAACGGCTGTCCGATTCCTTATTTCACCGCGCCGTACTCCGAAAGCAAATTGACGATTTCCGTGTGGCCTTCCCGTGCCGCCGCGAGCAGGGGTGTCAATCCATCCTCATCGGTCGTGTTCACATCTGCGCCGAGCTCCAGCAACATCTTGCAGGTTGCCAAGTAGCCACTCTCAGCCGCTATATGCAGAGTAGTGGCACCGCTCCTTTTTTTCGCATTGATATCTGCGCCATGCTCCAGCAGCAG
>JAZUGI010000168.1:0-5524 GCA_045641125.1 Akkermansia sp. | reverse complement strand
AACTACCGGTTTTCAAGAAAAATGAGCGTTTGCGCTTCATTTGAGCTTGCGCACGGGGGGACAGAAGTGGTAGAATATGAACATACGCTAAGGAAACTCGCCAGTTTCCGCGCACGTTCTCAAACAAAAAACAATCAAAATGAAATTACGTCTCAATACGACACTCCGTGCGGCCCTCATCGCCGCTGTCACAGCCGTGGGATTCACTCTCTCCCATGCCCAGGCCGCTATTGGCACCCCTACCGCTTCCAATGCGGCCGGCTGGTTCACGCATGAGGATGCAACGTGGACGTATAGCGACAATTGCACGACGCAGAGCGGCGCAGTCGGTGATACGTTCTCGTTCTACACGCCCGGTACCACGAATGAAATCGTTTTCGGCACCTCCTCCCGTGCAACGTATGCCTTTGCCGTGACCCTCGACGCCTCACAACTCAGCGTTTCCTCTGACACCATTCTTTTGTCGGGTAGCGGTCTTTCCGGTATAGGTATGAAGTCTGACCGCACGTTGACTGAGACCTGGGTGAGCAACGCAACGTGGGGCAGCACCAATTATACACTTCCCGACACTGGTTCCATCACCATTGTCCATTCTACCGGTAATTCCGGCTCCTCTTTCGCTGTATACAATGCAAGCGGAGAAGAGTTGTTTTGGACGAATGCCCCTACAGGACTCAAAGGTGCCCCTGGCATGACCAATTTCTCAATAAACGAGGCTTTGGCGTCAAGTCTCGTTTCTGTAGCTGTATGGCAGCCTTCCGATAGGTTTTCCCAGCAAGACTCCCTTGCGGCGGCCCAAGCCATGAAGGATTTCCCCCTGACCTTTGAAGACTTCACGTGGAACGGCACCTCTAGCAGTCACGCGTGGTCGGGTTCCGTGTGGAATACGGGTTCGCAGACCAATGTGCCGTTTGTCAATGGCGGCAATGCAGCGTTTACTGCTACCGGCAACTCCACGGTGGAGATTACCGCGCCAGTGACCGCGCACAATGTGGCAGTGGGCGGCAAGGATTACACCTTTGTCATTCAAAGCGGCGGCAGCTTGGCTGCCGATACCGTTGTGCTCGCTGCAGACGGGAACCTTACGATAGAGAACAAATCCGGTTCCTCCCAAGCAGTTGGTTCGGTTTCCGGTGCCGGTAACATGGTTCTGACTGCCGGTACATTCAGCATTGGTGATTTCGCTTCTTCCGGAAAGCTGGTGGTGTCAGACAACGGCACGCTGGAATTGGGCAATGCCAGGCACAACATCGGCACGCTGGAAATCGGCGATACAGGCTTGGTGATTGCAGATGGTGCTGATAACGACAAGGGATGTGTTTCCGGAGATATCAACATCAAGGCGGGAGGTACATTCAGAACGACCAACCATCACGACGTCTTCGGTTGGGGCGGTAATGCCACCAAGAACATCAGCCTGACAGGTGAGGAGGGCAAGCTGGCCACGCTGGAACTCAATCAGACCACGACCAATAGTGTAACCATGAAGACGAATATTTCGATGCATGGTTATTCCACAATCACTTCCACCAACGATTCTAAGGGTTTTAACACTTATGGTGGTTCTATCTTTGCTGAAAACACCAACAACAATATCGACAAGATTCAGCTGCGAGACGATGCCACCATTGAGGTTGCAACCGCTGGCAAACTGAGTGTCGGGGACATGATTTACGGGCAATCCGGCAGCCACAACCTGACGAAGAAGGGTAACGGTACGCTGACCTTCACAGGTACGGCCAACATGAAGACCCTCAACTTAACTGAAGGGACCGTGGTGCTGAATGGCACCAGCAGCGTTGAAAACGGCCTGACCGTGGCAAGCGGAGCTACCCTTTCCTCTCAGACAGGTGCCACCACGGCGGCGATTTCCTTTGCCGATGGCGCCTGCCTCGATGTAGGCAACAACGGTTTGGTGTTGGCGGGAACTTCCTCTCTTACGCTTGCCGGTAAAATCAACTTCAGCACCAGCAACACCACTGGATTTGGGGAAGTTATCGTAGTCTCGGGCCTGAGCAAGGAATCCATTACTGGCATCACCTTTGATGGGGAGGATATTGCCGTTGCCTCCAATTATCTTGTGCTGCAGCCAGAGCTTGCGCGCTACTCGAAGTTGCAATTCAAGGACAACTCCCTGGTGCTGCTTCGCGAGGAAAACGGCAGCTACTGGGGCAAGGATAAGAGAGACGGGAACTGGGATTTGTCCAGCATCAACTGGGCTCCCGCCGATGGCCAGGAGGCTGTCCGGATTTTTGTGGAGGATGCTCCCGCCTACTTCACCGAGAACGGTGGCGGCGGCACCATTACCATTGCGCAGAATGTGAAGGCGGAGAGCGTCAACGTCTCCGGGGAGAAAGAATACATCTTCGCGGCGGGCTCCGGCACGCTGACCGTGGTGAACTCCGTGAACGTGGGAGAGAACGCAAAAGCCACCTTCAATATCTCCCTTTCCGGTGAAACACTGGCCCTGAATGTCAAGGATAGCGGCACGCTCAATGTGGGTGCCGGTCAGAAGCTGGCCACCACCAGCGGAGCCGTGACGCTGGGCAACGAGGCTGTACTGGGCGGCACCGGCAGCATTGAAGCCGCTTCTGTGGTGCTTGCCACGGGTGGTGAAGAGAACCATGCCGACTTGAAGGACGGAGCCACGCTGAAGACGAACTCCATCTCCGGCAAGGGCGTGCTGCATGTCATGGGAACCTCCCACCTGGTGGCCACGGATGATGCATCCTACTCCGAAGTGGAGATGCAGGGGACGTCTGTGCTTGAAATAGCCGAAGGCAAGACCTTGACGGTGCAGAAGCATCTCGCCCTGACTGATGATTGTTCCGTGTCGAACAAGGGTACATTGTCAGCAGACCTCGCCGGCGATATTCTTGTAGACCGTGGTGAACTTCAGCTTGGCAACCTTGATATTGTTGGTCTGCTTCATGTTACCAGCAAAGGAGTTTCCACCAAGGCCACGGGCGGTGTAATTGGTGCGCTGATGTTGGAGTATGGATCCTCCCTGACATCGGAGAAAGATCTCGCCGTGGACTTTCTCACCATGTCCAATGTTGCTGAAAGCACCTTGAATGTAAACGGCGATTTGCAACTGAGAGAGACCACTACCACCAAGGGTGCCGTGAACGTGGTGGGAGCCACAACCATTACCGGAGCCGTGAATCTGACGAGTCTGAGCTCCGGCACGCTGGATCTCACAAAGACCGGCAGCCTGACCACCACCGGTGCGGTGGATGTGACGGGTGCCATCACCCTGGGCCGCCTTTCCACGAGCGAGGTGTACCTGACCGCAGATTCCTTGTCGAATGCCACCACCGATTTCGTGGTGACATTGGCGGATCTGGAAGCTCTGGGCCTGCCTGCCGGACAGACCGTTACGCTTGCCAATCTGGCCAAGACGCACGGTGCCGCCGGCGAGCTGCGCATCAACGGTGAAGAATACATCCAGGACAGCCGCAATATCATCTACACCATCTCCCAGGATAAATCCACATACGATATCATCCTGAGCACCGACAATGCGCCCAGCGACTACATCTGGACCAACGGTAACGAAACGGAGCTGTGGAGCGACAACCTCAACTGGTCCGGCGAGAAGGTGCCGGACAGCAAGGCCTGGGCCCAGGTAATCGATAGTCCCCTGGAAGGTTATTATACCATCCTGATGAATGAGGATGGTAAAGCCAGCCGCTTCACGGTGGCGAAGAATGGCGCTGCCGAGCTCACCGATGTGAACGACTTGGATATTGGCGAATCCTTGGAAGTGAACACCCAGGGCCTTCTGGGAATTTCCGGGGAGGTGGAGGTGCGAACCCCGATTGCCAAGATTGACGGTACGCTGGTTGTCGCCGAATCCGGCCGCTTGAAGACCCTGCAGATGAACGTGACCGACACCGTGAAGATGATGGAAGACGCCTATGTGGAAACCGGCGTTCTCAATGTCAATGGCGGTATGTTCTCCGCAGTTGGCGGCGAATTGGCTGCCGGTTCCATCAACCTGGCCGCCGGCGCGTTGAAAGTGGATGAAGAGGCTACCGCGAACACCAATACCCTCAACGGCGATGCCGATTCCATCATCTACGGCCCGGGTGTGCTCAATGTGAACGGCAAGGGCGGCGTATACTCCGGCGCCTACACCCAGGCCCGCATCTGCGTGACCGGGCAGGGCGATCAGACCCTGGCCGCCCGCGAAGGCCTCTCTGCAGAGGGCTCCGGCACCGTGCGCCTGCAGTATGCCGCTCCCGCCAGCATTGACTGTGTTTCCGGCAACGGTATGACGCTCATCCTCAATACCCCGAATGTGGACAGCTCCGCCGCCACGCTCACCCTGAACAATCCCTCTGCGGTGAACAACGGTCAGGTAATCGTCGGTCTTTCCGCCGTGAACAGCGCTATCACGCTCAACACGGCGGCTGCTCCGGTCATCATCCAGGCCACCAGCCTGAACCTTGGCGGTTCCACCGTGATTGTCAACCAGACCGAGACGGATGTGTACAATCTGCCGATCAGCACCAGCGGGCAGACGGAAGGCCTGGTGCTTGCCTACCTGGGTGCAGAGGACAGCTTTGCCCCCGTGACCCTCAGCGGCAACCTCTTCAACCGCTACTACATTAACCCGCGCCTGGAAGCCGGTAGGATCCTGGTGGACCTGAACACCACGCATGTGCTGGATCAGATTGAGGCCACCACCTACAACGGCCGCGCCGGTGCCCACATGCTGGATGACGCCTTCAGGCAGATCGACCCGCAGATGACCAAGCCCACCGGTGACCTGGCCGCCGTGATGAACGCGCTTGAGGAAGGCCGCATCCCCCGCGCCGATACGGACCGCATGGCTGCGGCCATGGCCGGTGCCTCCTACGCCGCCATGGGCTCCGCCTTCTCCAAGGACGTGGAGCGCCAGCTGCGCAGCATCCGCAACCGCACCACCTCCATGGGCTGCGCGGAGTGCGTGGTGAACGAGGACATGCCCTACGTGAACGCCTGGGTGAACGCCGAGGGCGAATTCCGCAAGATGAACCGTGAGAACACCCTGGCCGGGTACACCCTGAACAGCTGGGGCGCCACCCTCGGCGTGGATGTGGACTTCACTCCCCGCTTCACCGCCGGTGTGGCCTTCTCCTACCTGCAGGGCGATTTCACCTCCCGCTCCGCCGATATGGGCGACGGTGACCTGGACCGCATGTACGTGAGCGCCTTTGCCCGCTACAACCACCGCGCCTGGACCCACACCCTCGTGGGCACCTTCGGCCGTGCGGATGCCAGCCTGGACCGCACCGTGGATTACGGCGCAGGCCGCTACAGCACCAAGGGCGACACGGACGGCACGGCATTCGGCCTCATGTACGAGGCTGGCTACACCGTGGCCCTCACGGAGGACGCCTCCACCTGCCTGCAGCCCGTGTTCAACGTGCTCTACCGCCACAGCTGCCTGGGCGGCTATACGGAAACCGGCAGCGATGCCGCGCTCAAGTACGCCGATGCCGAGGCCGATGTGGTGACCTTCGGCCTGGGTGCCCGC
>JAZUGI010000167.1:0-1576 GCA_045641125.1 Akkermansia sp. | reverse complement strand
CTATCACCTTCCGCAGTTTCAGGGCGCGCCCGCGGCGTGTGATGAGCCTGACTTTCGCCTTGAGCTTCTCCACGCTTTTGGGTGCTATGCGCAGCTTGCCTCCCGCCCCGATGATATAGCCGAGGTAGACGCAGTTCCAGATCTTGTCCACCTTGCTTTTCTCTCGGTTCACCTTGAGCCGCAGTTCCCCCTCGATATAGCGGGTGATTGCCTCCAGCACGCGGCGTCCCGCCTCCATCGTCTTCACGAATATGATGCAGTCGTCCGCGTAGCGGCAGAAGCGCAGTCCGCGTCTCTCCAGTTCCCTGTCCAGCTCGTCGAGCAGGATGTTGGCCAGCAGCGGCGAGAGGGGCCCGCCCTGCGGCGTTCCCTGTTCGCGGCTTTGGCACACGCCCTCGTTGTCCATCATTCCCGCCTTGAGCATTTGGCGGATATACCACAGCAGGCGCTTGTCTTTGATGCGCCGTGCCAGTCGTTCCATGAGGATGTCATGGTTGACCGTGTCGAAAAACTTTGCCAAGTCCAAGTCAACCGCCACCTTGTAGCCTTCTCGGACATGGCGGCTTGCTGCCTCCAAGGCATCATGCGCTTTTCTCCCCGGTCGGAATCCATAGCTCGACCCGCTCATCTGAGGGTCCAGCATGGGGGTGAGCACTTGCAGGACGGCTTGCTGGACCGTGCGGTCTATGACCGTGGGTATGCCCAGTATCCGCTCGTCCCCGTTGGGCTTGGGGATGCTCTTTTTCCTCACGCCCTGGTGGCGGTATATCCCGCCAAGCAGCTGCTCTCTCATTGCTCCCAGCCCCGTTTTCACCCATTGCTTGAGCGCGGCGACACTCATGCCGTCCACGCCCTCATCCCCCTTGTTGGCTATCACGCGCTGGCTGGCCGCTTCCAGGTTGGCCGTGTTCGCCACCCTTTCCAGCAGCCTTTCCTCCCAGTCCAGTTGCTCCCTCCACGCCTCAAACACTTGCCCCTCCCGCTCCGCTTCCTTTCGGGGAATTGCACCCCTATCCTCTGCGGACAGGCGCACCCACGGTGCGGCTTGTTCAAAGTCGAACAAGCCTTGCCTCAGGGTGTCTTGGTTCTGTTGCTCCATGTTTGTGAGTTTCAGGCTGTACTGCTGTTTGGATTCGGCCCTTCCCCGCCAAGGGACGGGTACTATGGCCTCTGCTGACTCCCTGCCTCCGCGCTTTCGCGCGTCACCCTTTCAGGCTTTAGCAGGGTCTCACCGAATATGAATACGCCACTTTCCTCCCGCGCCGCCTGCATCTACCTTATGGACTCTTGATGATGTATCGGATTTCGGCACTTTCCGCAACCTCGTCCGTCCATCCGGCCTTGTATGCAGTTCCTGTTCGTGCAGTCGGGATTTCCCCTCGAACTTCCTTTCCCACGGGGCGTTGCCGCACCGCAGCTGTTCTTCAGGTCTGTGTTTCCGCATCATCACGGCACCTTGTGGACTTTCACCACAGTTCGCGTATCGCGTCGGTCGTACAAAGCGCCCCCATTCGGCGGGGAGCCGGATGGGGGCGGTGAATGGACGCGGGGTGCGCCGAACTTGCCAAATAGTACC
>JAZUGI010000166.1:0-2590 GCA_045641125.1 Akkermansia sp. | reverse complement strand
CAGGTGAACCTCTCGTTTCCATTCAAAAAATTCTCACAAACAACCAAAAATCGTAAAGTTATGAATACAGGAAACACATATGGCATACATGTGCTCGACCCAAATCACTTCGCAGAAGCCGGGGAGTAACCTGTTCCGTTTGGCTCTTTTAACCCATTCGTGGTGACCGAACCCGTTACCATGCTCGTTCAACTGACGAGTGCGCACGAAAAACACAATTTGGCCGAATTTTAAGCTTGACACCAGACAAGATTACATGCGGTTACTAGGATAATTGAGGAACTCTTCGTTCCACATGCACAACATGAAGATCAAGAAACAACTAATTCAATAAAACCCTTTTATGAACACGACCGATACATCATACAACAACAATAACCCTGTCTCTCCCAATGACGCGCCCGTACTTCTCTCCGGCGGCATACTAGCAGATGCCCGGAACTGCGGGCCAATCGAGATTCATGTGTCTGGCGGCACCTTCGCCGTGGACAAGGACAATGCGAGAATCCGTATCCGCTTGACCGTGGACGATGGCGGCTCCATCGTGCTTCGACACCAGGAAACCGGACAGGAGTTTGGTTGCAGTGCCTCCCTGCCGGAGGGCGAATGGCCGAGGCTGGATGACCTGGACTACTGGCAGACGGTGGTGGAACGCAGCGTTCCCCGTGGTCATTATGCCGTGGAAGGATCGGTAGCCAATGAGGGCACAGCCTCCATTCACAACCGCATTTATTTTCGGTACAAGGTGGAGCTGCTGTCAGGCGATACCCCTGTAGACCCTCCCCCGTCGGAGGAGCCCAAGAAGGAAACTGAGCTCTGCTGCAAATGCGGATGCTGCGGCGGGGAGGACGGCGACAAAAACGTGATTGCCTCCACGCAGATTCCCGGACATTCCTACATCGACGCCTGCCACCTGAAGGCAGAATATATGACGGTTCCCACTGCGGCCAGGGCAGTAGCGGCCAAGTCCGCAGCGTCCGTCCAGTCCGGAGGCCTCGTCTATGTCGGCACTTGGGGCTGGCATGCCGCTGTGGACACCTCAGCCTCCACGGTCACAGTCACGCCGCCCTCCGGGGATGAACTGACTTTTGCCATCGTGGCTGGGAGCTCCACGTCCAGGCTCTGCGGCTTCTCCCGCAAGTATGCCTTCTGCCTACAGCTCCAGGATGCAGCGGGCAACCCGGATACCACAGGCTCTCCCGCCAGGCTCTGCCTGGTAGACGCAGAAGGTGCGCGTGTGATTTTCGATACCTCGTCCGGCAGCGTGCTCTCCCTCCGCACCCCGGAAGGGCGGCTGGTCCCCACTACGGATTTCGAGTCGCATGTTGTCATCCGCAAGGATGGCAACGGCTTTATCCAATCCGCCTATTGCGCCACGGACGGCCTGATGAGGGCGGTTCCACAGGACGACGGATCAATCCTATACGAGTGGTTCACCCCGGCACAAGTAACCGTCCAGGGAGATTCCTACATCACCACGGGTGATCCTTTCAAGACGGAGCGTTACAAGACTACAGTGGAAGACGGCGTGAAGACGGTGGTCATCACCCGGCAGCAGGCGGGCCTTCCGCCCCACTCCGTCACCCGCGTGGAGGAGGACGGGCTCATCACCATCACCAAGGGTAGCGGAACCGAGGCGGTTGTTCGCACCATTGCCAAGGCCTACCTGGGCAACGGGGAGATGGAATACGTGGAATCCCTGTTCCGCACGGGAGACACCTCTCCCGCCTCTTGCTCCCGGGAGCTTCTGCTCTACACGGCAGGCGGCTGGCTCACGCTGGAGCGCACGGAAGGCTACGGCTCCGATATTGCCCGCACGACTTCATACGCCTACAACGGAGAGAGCCGCCTGGTTCGCATCACCCGCCCGGATGGCGGCTACACCCGCTACGAGTACGATTCCGAGCGCAGGGAGGTGCTTTCCGCCGAACCCTGGGCAGGGGGCTTGGAAACGGTTACCCGCACTTCCTATGCCGATGCCCGCTTCTTCGACAACCGCCCCTCCCGTGTGGAGCGGGCATGTTCCTGCACGGACGGCACCACGCCCGTCATATCCGCCACGGAGTATGTGTATGAGGACTCCGGCGCGTTGGAGCGCGTCACCGCCTCCTCCACTGCCGCAGGGGACGAGCGCGCCCGGACAAGTGTCACGGAGACATACGGGGAAGCCGCAGCCTACCCCTACGCTGCTGGCAAGCCCTGTCTCGACATGGGCGAGGACGGCATCCAGTCGCACCATTCCTACGAGGCCACCGCTGCCCACGGAGCCGTCCACAAGCACACTTTGGTCACCATGGTGGAGAATTCCCTTGTGGCGGCCAACAGCCGCAAGACAGAGGAGTTCATCTCCGAGGAAGACACCGTGGTGTTCACGCAGGAAAGCATCTGGGACGGCGACTCTTGGCTCCTGATTTCCACGGCAGCGCACCAGTACGATGCGCAGCAGCGTCGCACCCGCACCACGCATGGCAACGGCAGGTTCTCCACCAAGACCTGGATGTGCTGCGGTGTCCTTTCTGAAACGGACGAGGACGGCGTGCAGACCGACTACGCCTACGATTCCGCCCAGCAGCTGGTGGAGACCACCCGC
>JAZUGI010000165.1:0-2805 GCA_045641125.1 Akkermansia sp. | reverse complement strand
AACGCCCGCCGCCTCATCACCGTGTGGGGACCGCCCGTCAACGATTACGCCGCCCGCACCTGGAGCGGCCTCATCCGCGACTACTACCTGCCGCGCCACCAGCTCCACATGAAAGGCCGCTTCAACCCCGCGGAGAAGGTGAACGTGGGCAAGTGGGAGCTCAACTGGGTGGAGCAGGAACACGGTGTCTCCAAGGTTGAGCCCTATAAGGACCCCGTGGAGGCTGCATGCAAGCTCATCGCCAAGGCCAAGCCCATCTCCGCGGATGCACTGAAGCCCAAGGACAACAGCAAACAGGTGGCCTCCTGGTCCCCCGCAGAGGTGGGAACGGACTGGAAGGAGGTTTCCTGGGCCGTGACGGCTCAGGACCTGCAGGAGGCGCAGGGCGTGCGTTTCCGCTTTGTGCGCGGCAGCCACCGCCTGGACATCTCTGAAGTCAAGATTGAGATGGACGGTAAGATTGTGGCGGATGTGAAGCACGAAGGCATTGCCGGCACACCCTCCTCCAACAATGTGTACCGCTTCACCGTGCCCGCGGATGCCACCGGCAACAACAGCTGCCACATCATCGCCCGCGTGCGCTCCAACGGCGGCAACCAGTCCTACGGCTCCGTGGAACTCCTGCCCAAGAAGAAGTAGGAGATATCGGGCATTCAAGATTCAAGTCACGGCCCCATCCGCTTCCCTGCGGGTGGGGCCTTTTTGCCATCTCCGGCACCTCCAGCACCCCACTTGAATGCTTTGTAACACTTTTGTAACACTTCGGAGGCCCTTTTGCCCTTGCCCCAAGTGCGCGGATATGCTAAAACAACCCTGTAACAAAACTTAACCACTATGGCACTACACATTCAAATGTCCGAGGAGGCCGAGGCCGAGCTCAAGAGAACGGCCCAGCGCAACAAGCTGTCCTCCACTCTCGCAGGCCTGCTCTTCATCGTGTTGGGCGGTCTTATCCTGTACTTGACCGTCATCCTCATCGCGGGTCCCTCCGACCCCGAGTTCATGACCTACACACCCCCGGCAGAGGATGCCCCTCCCACGCCGGAACCCACCACGCAGGACCTCACCTCCAAGCCCTCCTCCCCGTCCCACGCCGTGGCTCCCTCCGTCATTGTGGCGGTGGGTGCAGCCCCCGTGCAGATGGCCCAGGTGGATGTGGCCGTGGATGACGCCGCGGACGGCACCGGCCTGGAGCTGGGCGTGGGCATGGGCACCGGCGGCCTGGGCAACGGCCTCGGCTCCGGCGGTAACGGCCTGGGCGACGGCAAGGGCGGCGGTTCCGCTCTGGAAGGCACCTTCTACGACCTGAAGCAGACCCGCCAGGGTTCCCCGCTGGCCCACGACAACAATACCACCGTGGGTGTGCTCAACGAGTTCGTCAAGTCCTGGAACCAGGGCACCCTGTCCAAGTTCTACCAGTCTCCCACCAAGCTGTACGCCTCCAACTTCTGCCTGCCCAAGTGCAAGGCTGAGTACGCCCCCATTGCCTACCAGTGCAAGGACAAGTGCCAGCCCTCCCACTGGGTGGCCGTGTACCGCGGCAAGGTGAAGGCCCCCAAGAGCGGCACCTTCCGCTTCTGCGGCACGGGTGACGATACGCTCTGCGTGCGCTTCAACAACCAGACGGTGCTGGAGTCCGGTTGGACCATTCCCTCCACCAACGTGCACGCCGGCGGTGCCAATGCCGGCTGGCGCCAGACGGTGTCTAACGGGCAGGTGCCGGACCTGAAGGGCTACGAATACATCCCCACGCCTGAGATGCCCACCTGGAGCAACACGCTGGGCGGTCTTGCCGGCGGCAAGGAAATCACCGTGCAGGAGGGCAAGAGCTATCCCATCGAGGTGATGATTTCCGAAATCCCCGGCGGTGCCTTCGGCTTTGTGCTGCTGATGCAGGAGAAGGTTGACGGCAAGTACGACAACACCAAGTTCGACCTGTTCCGCACCAACTTCTCCTGCCCGACTGCTGCCGATATCCAGGCCCTGATCAACCAGGAGAACTGCGGCATGGGCGCCCTGGAGTTCCCGAAGTTCAACGAGGACTCCCCCATCTGGGTGGCCGTTCCGTAAGCAAGGTTTCTTCATACACTATTGGCTAGGAACAAAACAAGACCCATCCCCTCCATGCGCGTGGATCTTTTTTTTCGGGGCCTCAAGGATCAGAGCTTGATAAACACGCGTCGGCCGTTTTCGGTACCGAGACATTAGGATGGTGGTTACCCCCAGCGCACTGGGCTAACTTTGAGTCGCCATCGGAATGGCTCTGCATCTTGCACGCCCGCGCTTTCCACCCCACCCCAAATCCACATGTTTCCCAAATTCTTTGGGACACATGTGCCCCTAACGCCTCGGTGTCACAAGGTTTTTGCTTTCTTTCAAGGGCTGCTTTGGTATAATCCGGCGCGTATGATGACAAAGTTCTTTCTCTCATCCCTGTGCATGACCCTTGCTGGCCTGGCGTTCTCTGCCGAACCCGGCGATATCTGCCGGCCCGCACAGGAGGTGATTCAGCGTTTCACCAAGGGTAGCGTGCCAGTCAAGCTCAAGGCCGTCAAGGACAAGGAGACCGACCACTACCGCGTGGAAGTGAAGGACGGCACCGTGGAGGTGACCGGCAACTCCCCCGTGGCCCTCACCCACGGCTTCTACGCCGCACTCAAGGAGCAGGGCCGCGGCATCTGCAGCTGGAGCGGCAACCGCGTGCAGCCCGGCGCTTGGGCAAACGGCTCCGCCACGGAGGGTGCCACCCCTTTCCGGTACCGCTACTACTTCAACGTGGTGACCTTCGGGTACACGCTGGTGTAC
>JAZUGI010000164.1:0-29092 GCA_045641125.1 Akkermansia sp. | reverse complement strand
CGCCGCCGGCGTGTATGTGAACAACGAGCCCAAGGTGGCCTCCCTCTTCCGCGGTATCGCCAAGGACGACTTCGAGCGTGTGACGCGCCGCATGTTCTTCACCCTGAAGGACCGCTGGTGCGAGCGCATGGGCAAGGACGTGCCCTTCGAGGTGGTGAACGACGGCGAGGTGACCGCGCTGGCCGGAGCCATGGCGCTCAACGACGACGCCGTGCTCGGCATTGCCATGGGTACCTCCCTGGCCGCAGGATACGTTGACCCGGAGGGCCATATCATGCCCTGGCTCAACGAGCTCGCCTTTGTGCCCGTGGATTACCAGAAGGACGGCGGCGTGGACGAGTGGTCCGGCGATATGGGCGTGGGTGCCATGTACTTCTCCCAGCAGGCCGTGGCCCGCCTGGCCCCCCGCGCCGGGTACGAGTTCGGCGACATGCCGTTCCCGGAGCAGCTCAAGAAGGTGCAGGCCGCCATGGCGGAGGGAGACGAGCGCGCCCGCAAGATCTACGAGACCATCGGCGTGGAGTTCGGCTACACCATTGCGTACTTTGCCACGTTCTACGAGGTGCGCCACCTCCTCTTCCTGGGCCGCGTGGCCTCCGGCGAGGGCGGCCAGATCATCATCGACAAGGCGAACGAGGTGCTCAAGGGCGAGTTCCCGGAGCTCTCCATCAACCTCTGCGTGCCGGACGAGAAGACGAAGCGTCACGGTCAGGCTGTGGCCGCCGCCTCCCTGCCCAAGCTGGGCTGATAGGGATTTGCCAAACGCAAATACAGCGTGCAGGTAGTTTCAAAGGCGCATCCGGTACACGGCCGGGTGCGCCTTTTCCCATCTGTCATTGCGGCATGGTGAGCTCTCCGGCCCACTCCTTGGCCGCCCGCGTGATTTCCGCGGCTATATTGGCCTTCGGGGTGATGAAGGACGGAACGAACCACGGGTAGCCGCCCACCAAATCATGGAACACGCAAACCTCGCCATCGCAGGTGCCGTGCCCGGCGCCGATGCCGATGGTGGGGATGGGCGAGGCTGCGGTGATAGCCGCCGCCGCGCTCTTGCGGGTGCATTCAATCACCACGGAGAACGCGCCGGCGCGGGCCACGGCCTCCATGTCGCGCATGATGGCGGCAGCCTCCTCGGCGGTTTTGCCCTTCATGTGGAAACCGCCCTCCTCCTTGACCTTCTGGGGCAGGAGGCCGATGTGGGCCTGCACGGGAATGCCCGCCGCGACAATGGCGCGGATGTGCTCCTCCTTGGCGGCTCCGCCCTCCAGTTTCACGGCGTCCACCCCGGTTTCCATCATGCGGCGCGCGGTTTCCAGCGCCTGCTGCGGGGTGTCGAAGGTGTGGATGGGCATATCCAGTATCACGAGCGTGTTCTTGCAGGCGCGTGCCACCATGCGGCCATGGTGCAGCATGTCTTCCAGCGTCACGGATGTGGTGTCCGGGTAGCCCATCACCACCATGCCCAGCGAATCGCCCACCAGCAGCATGTCGATTCCCGCCTCGTCCAGCATGCGGGCGGTGGGGTAGTCGTATGCGGTCATCTCACTGATGGGGCGCTTGCCGCGCAGGGATAAAATCCGTTCAATCTTGGCGTTCATGGATATCAGAGGGGAAAGGGTTTCACGGCGGGAACGGGGGGCAGGGCGGCCAGCAGCTCCGCCACAGTCTTCTCCTGCCCGGGCAGCACCAGAGCGGCATCGATATCGCACAGCGGGCGCAGCACAAACGCCCGCTCGTGGGCACGCGGATGCGGCAGCGTGAGCCGTTCCGTGGCGCAGGTTTCCGTGCCGCAGTACAGCAGGTCTATATCACAGGTGCGGGCCTCCCCGTAGGTGCCGCTGCGCGTGCGTCCCAGCTCCTGCTCAATGCGCAGGCAGAGCTCCAGTATCTCGGCGGCCGGCATGTCGGTCTCCACTTCCACGCATGCGTTCAGGTAGGCGGGGGAGCCGGGCGGACAGCCCACGGGTTCCGTCTCGTACACCTGGGAAAGGCGCAGGGAGCCGAAGAGGTCCGCGAGATAGTCGCAGGCCCGTTCCAGCGTGGTCAGGCGGTCCCCCAGGTTGGAGCCCAGGGAGAAGCCCACGCGCCGCATGGCAACGGATGCGTTCATGGAGGGGAAAGATGCGAAAAACTACTCTGCGAAACCGAGCACGTCCTGCATGGTGTAGAGCGCGGCGGGCTTGCCGGTGAGCCAGAGCGCGGCGCGCACGGCTCCGCTTGCAAAAGTCATGCGGCTGGAAGCCTTGTGCGTGAGCTCCACGCGCTCGCCGTCCGTGGCGTACATCACCGTGTGGTCACCCACCACATCACCCCCGCGCAGGGAGTGCATGCCGATTTGGCGCTGCGGGCGGGCGCCCACCAGGCCCTCGCGGCCGTGCATCACGTCCTTCTCGTAGTCCAGCCCGGTTTCTGCACACACCACCTCCGCCAGGGTGCGGGCGGTGCCGCTGGGGGCATCCAGCTTGTGGTGGTGGTGCATCTCCACAATCTCGATATCGTAGTCCTTGAGGATGCGGGTGGCCTTTCTGGTGAGCCAGAAGAGGGTGTTGACGCCCACGGAGAAGTTGGAGGCGAAGACGATGGGGATGCGCTTGGCGGCCTCTGCAATGGCGGCTCGCTCCTCCGCGGAATGTCCCGTGGTGCCGATAACCAGAGGCTTGCCCTGGGCCACGGCCGCGTTCAGCAGCTCCGGCGTGAAGCCGTGGAAGGAGAAATCAATGGCGATATCCGCCTGCTGCAGCGCGGCGGAAATGTCCTGCCCGGCGTCATGCGTGGCACCCATCTCTGTTTCGGGGTTGGCCTCCACCGCCTGCCTGACGGCCTGGCCCATGCGCCCGGAAATGCCCGTAACAAGGATTTTCAACATGGGGAAGGGGGGGTTAGATGAGGTTGAAACGCTCCAGCAGCGCGCGCAGCTTGGCGTGCTTCTCCTGCGCCAGCGGCACCATCGGCAGGCGGATTTCCCAAGAGATGTCCCCGCGCAGCGCAAGCGCCGCCTTGATGGGCACCGGGTTGGTGTCCAGGCTCATCAGCCCTTTCATGAGCGGGTAGTACCTCTTCTGCAGCTCCGTGGCGCGCTTGGCATCGCCGCCCATGGCAGTGTCCACCAGCTCTTTCATGATGGCCGGTGCCACGTTGGAGGTCACGGATACCGCGCCCACCGCGCCGCAGGAGATGAACGGAACCGTCAGCCCGTCGTCACCGCTCAGCACGGAGAATTCTGCCGGCAGGGCCTGCACCAGCTGGTTCACGCGCTCCACGCTGCCGCCGGCCTCCTTGATGGCGGTGATGGTGGGGCAATCCTGCGCCAGGCGCACCACCGTGTCCACGGCAATCTCAATACCGCTGCGCCCGGGGATGCTGTAGAGCAGCACGGGCAGGGAAGTGCTGTCCGCCACGGCCTTGAAATGCTTGTAGAGGCCCTCCTGGCTGGGCTTGTTGTAGTACGGGCACACCTGCAGCGTGCCGTCCGCGCCCATCTGTTCGGCCTCCTTGGTCATGGAGATAGCCTCATGCGTGCAGTTGGAGCCGGTGCCGGCAATCACCTGGCAGCGCCCGGCGGCAAACTCGATGGCGCGGCGAATCACCTCCATGTGCTCCTCATGCGTGAGCGTGGGGGATTCTCCCGTGGTGCCGACCGGCACGATGCCGTCCACGCCCCCGGCGATTTGCGCCTCAATGAGCTTGGCGAACGCATCGTAGTCAACCTTGTCGTCCTGGAACGGAGTGATGATTGCAGTGTAAAGGCCTTGGTATTTCATATCGCGCCCGAATTCTACCACATCACGCCGCAGATGGCAACTTTTTAACGGAGGGCGCGCGCTGATTGTTTTCTCCTTGCATCCGCGCAGGGGTGTGGTAGAGTGGTGGCATGATTAGCAAGACGATAATCGCATGTTGCCTGGCGGGAATGGGTCTGGGGGCGTTTGCCCAGGAGACGGCTCCCGCCGCAGGGGAAAAGACGCAGGACCAGGTGGTGCTGCCGTGGGATGAGACGGATGCCCAGCGGGATGCCCGCATGCAGTGGTGGCGTGATGCCAAGTTCGGCATGTTTATTCACTACGGCCTGTATTCCGGGCTCGGCGGCTTTTTCAAGGGAGAATTCGGCGGCGGCGAGTGGATTCAGCGCAACCTGAAGCTGGACACGGAGACCTATGCCGCAGAGGCCTTGCCCAAGTTCAAGCCGGCCCCCGGCTGCACGGAGGCCTGGGCGGAGCTTGCCGCCTACGCCGGCTGCAAGTACGCCGTGCTCACCACGAAGCACCATGAGGGATTCGCCCTGTTCGACACGGATTCCACCGACTACTGCGCCGGCAAGGCCGTGGGCCGCGACATTGTGCGCGAGTACGTCGATTCCTTCCGCAAGCGCGGTATCAAAATCGGTTTCTACCACAGCGTCATCGACTGGCACCACCCGGACTACGACAACACCATCTGCCCGGATCTCTGCTACCCGGAGGACCAGGAGGCCATGCTCAAGCAGAAGGGTATCCCCCGCAACCAGGAGGCCTACCTCAAGTACCTGCACGGCCAGGTGCGCGAGCTGCTCACCAAGTACGGTGATATCAGCGTACTCTGGTGGGATTACTCCCAGGGGGCGGCAGAGGGCGACCGCGCCTGGAAGGCCACGGAGCTCATGACCATGGCCCACACCCTGCAGCCGGGCATCATCATGAACAACCGCCTCTACAACCTTTCCGGCTTCGATTCCTCCCGCGACGGCGAAATCCTGCCGCGCCGCCACGGCGACTACACCTCCCCGGAGAAGCGCATTCCCGCCAAGGGATACCCCGGCGTGGACTGGGAGGCATGCATGACCGTGGGCGACCGCTGGGGTTACTGCTCCGTGGACCTCAAGTTCAAGAGCCCGCAGGAAATCATCGCCAAACTGGAGGAGTGCGCCGCCAAGAACGGCAACCTGCTGCTCAACATCGGCCCCAAGGTGGACGGCTCCATCCCGGAGCCGCTGGTGAAGGTATTCCGCAGCGTGGGTGACTGGATGAAGGTGAACTCCGAGTCCATCTACGGGAGCCGCGGCGTGCTGGATATGGACCTGCCGGAGGGCGTGGGCGCCAGCATTGTGGCGGAGGATATCTATGTGTTCCTTCCCGCCGGGGTGCAGCAGGACTACACGCTGCGCATTCCCGCCACCCAGATTGAGAACGTGGAGCCTTCCATCCTCGGCCAGCCGGATACCAAGGTGGGCATGAAGCGCGTGGAGGAACCCGGCCAGGAAGAGCCGCGCGCCTTCATGGAATTCTCCGTGCCCGCCGCCGCCTGGCAGAATGCGGTGCAGGGGCTGCCCGTGCTCAAGCTCACCCACAACCCCTGAGCCATGGAAGAGGCGCAAACCTACAACCTGCCCAGGGTCATCGGGGAGCAGTACATCCTCTCCTCCATTGTGCAGGAAACCGCCACCACCGTTACCTACGCCGCCACCCAGAAGGATATGCGCAGGGAGGTGCTGGTGGAGGGTTTGCGCCCCGCCGCCGCGCAGGATGACCGCAAGCGCCAGTTCTTCATTGAGAGCGCACGCGCCAAGGCCCATGTGAAGAACAGCCACATCGCCGTTCCCCTGGAGCTGCTGCGCGACGAGGGGACCTGGTTCCTGGCCAACGAGCGCATCAAGGGAGAGCCGCTGGACATGATGATTTCCAACGGCCGCATCCTGTCCGCATCCGTCATTTGCGGCCTGCTCAAGCAGCTCTGCCGCGTGTGCTTCTACATGGATGTGGAGCGCCTGGCCACGCTGCCGTTCACCCTGGAGCACACCTACAAGATGGAGCTTGGCTTCAGTTTCGACAACATGGCCGTGGCAGGCCCCCGCATGCACGGGGCGAGCCGCCACTACATGAAAGGTGCCGCCGTGCTCATTACGCCGCTGCTGGATACCTCCTCCACCCTGGCCGTTCCCGTGGGGCGGGTGCTAGACCGCCTGCGTTCCGGCAGCGATTGGGAACCCCTCAGCCCCATCCTCATTGATGAGGAGCTCACCCGCCTGCAGGTGGAAATCATGCATATCAAGGCCAAGGAGGCGCAGGGGGATTGACAATTGACGCTTTCCCCGCCCTCAATCCGCGCGGCATTGGCGGGTGACAACGGCCACGGAATCCGTGTTGGGGAGAATGTACTTGTAGAGGGTCACGGTGGCGGCAGGGGCGCCGAATTCCTGCACGCAGCAGGCGGCGAGCCTGTGGGCCAGCGTTTCCACGAGCTTGACGGGTTCCTGCGCGGCCAGGGCGGTGAGCCGTTGGGCCACGGCATCGTAGTCGATGGTGTTGTCCAGGTCTTCCCGCGTTTGGTGGAAGGGAACGGGTGCTTCCATCACCACATCCGCCTTGAGGGTTTGCGGCTCCTCCCGTTCGTCGTCCGGCCAGCCGATGTGGCAGGTGAGCTCCAGCCCGTTGATGCGGATGGCATCCGGCGTGTCCGTGCGCTCCAGGAGGGCCTGCAGGGCGGAGAGGTCCGGCAGCATGATATCCGGGCGCGCCTGGGAGAGCTGGTTGGCATCATTGTACCCGGTGAGCACGCCCACGGCGGTGATTCCGGCGCAGTGCGCGGCGGCCATGTCGTGCTGCATATCGCCCACAAAGGCCGTTTCCGCGGGGTTGAGCCCGTGGAGCTGCATGAGGGTGGGAATATGCTTCTCCTTGTTGTGGATGCCGGAGTGGATGTGCTCGAAATAGCCGTGGAAGCCCAACTCCTTCGATTGCTCGACAAAGGCCTTGGGGTCCATGCTGGTGAGGATGAAGAGGCGGATGCCGCGGCGCTTGCAGTACTCCAGGAAGGGTGCTGCGTGCGGAATGCGGGTCACGCCCACGGTGGAGCGGGCGAAGGAGTAGCGGAAGTAGTCCTCCAGCTGCTCCAGCGGCACCTCCGGGGTTTTCCACGCATAGTAGTCCGGGTAGGGAAGCTGGAATTCCGCGCGGAACTGCTCGCGTGTGAGCGGCGCGCGCCCGCACTGCGCGAGCACATAGTTGGTGGCCTCGATGGTGAGGTCCAAATCATCGCACAGAGTGCCGGACCAGTCGAAAATGATGTTGCGGAAAAGGCTCATTTGGTACGGAGACGTGAATCCTTGAGCTTGGAGGGGTCCACGCTGTGCTTCACATAGGGCGGACGGCCCTTGGTGCGCAGCGGCTCGTCATCACCCTTGCGCTTGAGCGTACCGCCCTCCGTGGTTTTCTTCACCAGCTTCTTGCCGCTGCTGGTGACAATGTGGTTCTTGATTTGGTACTTGCGGACAGCCTGCGTGAGGGCGGGGTTCACGAAGGGGTTGTCCTTGCCGTAGCGCGCCCAGGGGCCGCCCGGCACCAGGGAGAACTCCACAAAGCGCCAGTGCACGGTGGCCATGCCTCCGGGTATGCCCAGGTAGTCGCGCACGGCGGGCGAGATGTCGATTCCGGCGCACTTGTTGGCGGTGTTGCGCGGGCGCGCGCCTTGGAACACGTACTCCCAGTCGTCCACGCAGAAGGGGCCCACATCCTCCCACTGGGCAAAGCAGTACTTTCCGTTGTAGTAGATTTGCACCCACATGCCGCGGCACACGGATTCATACTTGCCGGCCTTGTCCCGCTTGTACCAGGGGATGACGGAGGGTGCCTCCGGGCGCGGGCCTCCGTGCTGGATATCGTTGTAGGGCAGCGCCACGTAGAACGGGTTGAGCTGCGGCGTGAACCCCTTGGGCGCGTACGTCACGGGGTCGCGGTTGGCGGGGTTCGGGTCGTCGTACCCGCCGTAGTTGTCATCCCACATGCTGTCCCAGCTGCTGGCGGTGTTGGGCACGGGGTTGTTTTGGGAGGCGAGCTCACCGATGAAGAAGTAGGTGGCGGTGATATCGAAATGCCACGGGTAGGCGCCGATTCTCTTGGTTTGGGGCAGCGTCTTGGGGTCCGGGAAATTCTGGCGGTGGCTCTGGTCGATGGTGGGCTTGATGGGGCCGTTGCGGATGGAGGCCTCGCGCAGGTTTTCCACGCTCATTTGGCGGCGCGTGGCATCCGTGGCGCGCGGCACCAGGCGGCTGGCGGACTGGGAGGTGGGCTTCACATCCGCCGCAGGCTTGCGCGGCTCTGCGGGCTTGGCCTCTCCCTCCGCCGGTTTGGCGGGCTTGTTGCCCGCGCCGGACACGCCCACCCCCAGCGCATTGCCGGAAATCAGCAGTGCGGCGAACAGGCAGACGGAGCAGAGCAGGGGAGCCTTCATGGGAGGGGGATATGCAGGGCGGTTACCAGTTGTGCAGCAGGCTGGGGCGGGCCTCCGCCTGCTTCTCCGGGTGGGCCAGCGTGCAGTGCAGCCCGCGGGATTCCTTGCGGCGGATGGCGCAGTCCACTATCAGGGATGCGGTGAGAGCTAGGTTGCGCAGGTCGATGATTTCCGGGGTCACGCGGTAGCCCCAGTAGTATTCGTTGATTTCACGGTTGATGTTGCGCAGGCGGGATGCGGCGCGCTGCAGGCGGTGGTCTGTGCGCACTATGCTCACATAGTCGGTCATGGTGCGGCGCACCTCGTCCCAGCAGTGGTAGAGGATGGCCAGGTCGTCTCGCTCGGCCTTCTCGCCGTGCACCCACTCCGGAATGGGGTATTCCTCCATCTTGTGGGCCAGCGGCAGCTTGGTGAGCATGGTCTGGATGGCGCGCTTGGTGATAACCACGCACTCCAGCAGGGAGTTGCTGGCCAGGCGGTTTGCCCCGTGCAGGCCGGTGCAGCCGCATTCTCCCGCCACAAACAGCCCGCGCAGGGAGGACTGCCCGTTCGTGTCCGTTGCCACGCCGCCGCACTGGTAGTGCGCGGAGGGCACCACGGGAATCATGTCCACCTCCGCATCCACGCCGTAGCTCTTGCAGGTTTCGTAGATGTACGGGAAGCGCTCTGCCATGAAGCCCTTGGGCTTGTGGGTCATGTCCAGGTACATGCAGGGGTGGCCCGTGCGCAGGATTTCACTGTTGATGGCGCGCGCCACGATATCGCGGGGTGCCAGGCTGCCGCGCTTGTCGTACTTCTGCATGAATTCCTTGCCGTCCGGGCCGCGGAGCACGCCGCCCTCGCCGCGCACGGCTTCAGAGATGAGGAAGGTGAGCCCATCCTGGTCCTTGCCGTTGGGGTTGTAGAAGGTGGTGGGGTGGAACTGCACGAATTCCATGTTGGAGACGATGGCACCGGCGCGCCAGGCCATGGCCTCCCCGTCTCCCGTGGCGGTGGACGGGTTGGTGGTGTACATGTAGCAGCGGCCCGTGCCGCCCGTGGCCAGCAGCACGCGGTCCGAGCGGAAGATGTCCACCTCCCCGGTGGCGGGATTGAGCACGTAGGCACCCAGCACGCGGTCCTCCGTCACGCAGCCCAGCTTGGCCGTGGTGATGAGGTCGATGGCGATGCGGTGGTCCAGCAGGGTGATGTTGGGGTGGGCCTGCGCGCACTGCAGCAGCTTGGTACTGATTTCCAGCCCGGTGGTGTCCTTGGCGTGCAGGATGCGGCGCTTGCCGTGGCCGCCCTCTCGCCCCAGCTCGAATTCACCGCCCTTTTCCGTATCGAAATCCACGCCCCAGGCCAGCAGCTCGCGTATGGCCTCCGGCGCTTCCGTCACAATGGTGCGCACGGCCTTCTCGTCGCACAGCCCGGCCCCGGCATCCAGGGTATCGGCTATGTGTTCGTCGAAGGTGTCGTTCTTGTCGGTCACGGCGGCAATACCACCCTGGGCCTTGGCGGAGCTGGAGACCAGGGGGTCGCTCTTGCAGAGCACAATGACCTTGCCGTGTTCCGCGGCACGCAGGGCGAAGCTGAGTCCAGCGGCCCCGCTGCCGATCACGAGAAAATCAGATGTAATCATCTTGATGGGTATATGAGTTGCGCGCAAAATGATACCACACGTCCGCGCGCGTGTCACGCGGAACATACCACGCTTTTTCCGTTTTGTCTGTAATACACGCGGCCGGTTGGGCTGGTGCTCACTGCAGGAGTTTCCCCGCTTCCTCCAGCACGTTGCCCTGCGGGGCTAGAAGCACGGGTATGTCTGCGGTGGGGAAATCCCGCTGAATGCGGTCCACGGCATCATCCATTTCAAAGGTGGAGGAAACGTCTTCCCCGTTGTTGGAAACGGCGGTGGAAGCGGTGGCTGCAGCAGCGGCGGTACCGTTTTTCAACTCCGCCAGCTTGCGGTCCAGGTAAGCCTGCCAGCGGGGAAGGTAGTAGTGGCGCATCAGCTCGGCGTACTCGCGGTGGGCGTAGTCGTTGAGCGGGGTGTTGCCCGGCGCCCAGGTGGTGATAAGGCGGCGCAGGGCCTGCACCATTTGGGCGCGCGCCTGCGGGTTGCTCCCCGCGCGGTCGGCGGCGCCTTGCTCGTATTTGCCCAGCAGGAAGTACTCTGAACAGGCCAGTACATCCGCGCTCCGGCGTATCATATCCAGGAATTCGGCGCAGCCGTGCTCAAACGCGGCGGCATCTCCGGCCTTGTGTTCGGCTGCGAGCCGCTGCAGCAGCGGGCGTGCGCGGTCCGCCAGCACCTGACGCACCATATCCGCCATATCATAGCGGAAAGTGGGCAGGGTATCCAGATGGTGCTCTTTGCCCGCCTCCAGCATGAGCCTCGCGGCCTCCTCCACCTTGCCGGTGTCGTAGTAGGCGGTGGAAACAGCCCAGGTGGACACGCGCTCCGCGTGCAGGGAGGGACGCGCGCAGAGGATGTTCTCCCGCCCGCCCTCCCGCATGCCAACGGGATTGTACACGCTCTCCGCCAGCAGGGTGAGGGCTTTCTCCAGCCGCTCATCCTGCACGCCGTAGCGTGAGCGGGCGTAGTTGCGGATAAATTCCGAGCGGTTGATTTCCCCGCTTGCGCGGTTGGCGCGCTCGGTGAGCAGGGTGTCGTAGAGCGGGTTGGTCTCCAGTCCCTCGGAAAGCAGGCCGATGCCCTCATACCCGCTGCCGGGGAAGTCTCCCTTCTCCAGCAGGGCAAAGCCTCCGTACATCACCTGCTTGCCGCCGAAGTTCGCCAGTTCGCACCAAACCTGGCGGAATCCCTGCACCTGCGGGCGCGCCAGTTTCAAGTGGTTCAGGTAGAGCGGGTCGTGCCCGGTGCTCAGGTCCTTGTCCAGCAGCAGGATGCATGCATGCCCGCGGTCCAGCCCCGCCAGCAGTTGCGGTAGCGGGTTGCGGCCCCAAGCCTGCAGGAACCATGTGCTGCCGGGGGACGCCTCCTGCATGGCGCGCTGAATGGCACCCGCCGCCGCACCAAGGTCGCACCCGGCCGTGTTGCCGCCCTCGTGGAAGAGGTCGCCGCCAAACGCGGTGGCTCGGCAGCCGTAGTGCTCCTCCAACAGCCCGTACCAGAGCTTGGCCAGGGCTGGGAATGCGGGGGATGCGGGATCCAGCACGGCGGGGCGGTTGTACACGGTCACCCACTTGCCCTGCGGCAGCATACGGCCGCCCGCCAGCTCTTCTGTGAAGGAGTGGGGCAGCAGCCCGGTGTAGCCCTGCAGCACCGGCTCCAGGCCCAGCTCGCGCGCGCGTTGCACAATGAAACGCCCCAGCTCCGCCTCCCGGCGAATGATGTCCGGGTGTACGGGGCCGCCCTCGCCCTCCAGATTGCCCATGTGCCACCAGGCACTGAACACCGGGCTGGGGATGAAGGCATCAATCACCTCCCGGCGGCAGCCCAGTTTCGTCAGGAAATCCTGCCACACGGATTCCAGCCCCGCCGTGACAAGCACATAGCGGTAACCGCTCAGGGCCAGCAAATCCAGCTCACGCTCCCAGCGGGCGCGGTCCCAGTGGGCTCCGCTGTAGCAAAGGGTGCAGTAGTTGTAAGCAAAGTTGCACGGTGGCGCGGCGGGGAGCACCACAGGTTCGTCCGGCAGGACAAACTGTGCGGCGGTGGCGTTGTCGCCGTTGCGGGAAAGGTGCACACCCGCCAGGTTCCGCAGGTAGTAGCCGTAGGCTCGCAGGCATTCGCGCCGATTGGGCGCGGTGATGCACAGGCTCCCGTTGCGGGTTTCCAGGGTGGCGGGTTTCTCCTCCAGGCGGAATTCCACCTTGCCCGCCCACTGCGGCGTGGCGCGCTTCACCGCCTCCATAAGCGGGGCAAGCTCCCCTTGGGAGGGAGCTTGCGCGTGCAGGGCGGGGGGCAGCGCCAGCGCCGCCAGCAGGATGGCTTGGTAGCCGGTCATCGGGAAATTCACTTCCAGGAGCGCACGTTGGACACGTTGTCCGCGTTGTCTCCCTCGTTGCTGGTGCCGTCACCCTTGCCATCGCCACCCAGGGAGAAGATATCGAAGTCCGGGTTCACGCCCTTGCCGGGCTTGCCCCTGGAGTTGTCCTGGTCAAAGCCGAGACGGTAGCGGTAGGTGTTGCCCCAGGGGTCCTGGAGAATCCAGAGCTTCTTGCGGCCCTTCTGGGTGCGCACCTGCTGCTTGATGGCGGGAATGCCGTCCAGCTCCTCACGCGCTTTGGTGTCCTTGATGATTGCGAAGGAGTTGCAGTACGGGGGCAGCGGCACGCCGGATTCCTGGTCGGGTTCGCCGTTGTTGTCCTTGTCGCGGTAGAGGGCGGCGTAGAGCGTGTGGGAGCTCGCCTCGTCGCCCTCGCCGTCCGGCAGGGAGCCGGCGTTGTCGGAGCGGTAGGCGTTCATGCCGGTCTCCAGCATGGCAATCTGGCTCTGCGCAACGTTGAGCAGCTTCTTGTTGTTGATGTAGCCGCGCACCTCCAGCAGGACGACCGCGAGCATGGCGAGGATGGCGATGCAGACGAGGATTTCAATCAGCGTGAAACCACCCGCGGCGTAGCGCTTGCAAGCTTTCATGGCGATTAGACGGTTTCGATGATCTTCATCATCGGCATGAACATGGCGAGCACGATGCTACCCACCACCACGGCCAGGAACACAATCATGAGCGGCTCCAGCATGGCGGTGAGGGCGGTCACGTTGTTGTCCACCTCTTCATCGTACACATCGGCCACCTTCATGAGCATGTCCGGCAGCTGGCCGGTTTCCTCGCCCACGTCCACCATGGAAATCATCATCGGCGGGAACACGGGGGAGGAGGACATGGGCGTGACGATGGATTCACCCTCGCGCACGGCATCGTGAATCTTGGTCACGGAATCCGCCACCACCACGTTGCCGGCGGTGTCGCGCGTAATCATGAGCGCCTGCAGGATGGGTACGCCGGAGGAGACCAGGGTGCCGAAGGTGCGGGAGAAGCGGGCCACGGCGCTCACCTTGAGCAGCTGGCCGATCTTGGGTATCTTCAGCATGAAGGTGTCAATGCAGCGGCCGCCCTTCGGCGTGCGCTTCCAGATGCCGAGGCCGACGATGAGCAGGGCAATGACAATGAGCGCGAAGACGGCGTTGGGCACCATCGGCACAACATCGCAGGCCATGCAGTTGTCGGAGAAGTTGAACACGAACTCGGAAAGCGCGGGCAGCTCCATGTTCTGGCTTTCGAACATGCCCTTGAACTTGGGCACAATGACGAGCATGAGGAACACCAGGATGCCCACCGCAATGGTGAGGATGATGCAGGGGTAGACCATGGCGGAGGTAATCTTGCCGCGCAGCTTGTTGGCCTTCTCCTGATACTCTGCCAAGCGTTTGAGTACCACCTCCAGCACACCGCCGAGCTCACCGGCCTTCACCATGTTCACAAACAGTTTGTTGAACAGGCGCGGGTATGCCGCAAGCGCTTCGGAGAACGTGGCACCGCCCTGCACGGCATCGCCCAGCGCCTCAATGGTGGCGCGCAGGTTGGCGTTCGGCTCCTGCTTGCCCAGCACGTTGAGGCTCTGCAGCAGGGGAAGCCCGGCATCAATCAGCGTGGCGAGCTGGCGCGTGAAAATCATGAGCTCCCGCTGCTTCACGGGGGCACCGGCGCGGCCGCCGCCCTTGGAGGTCTTGGCCTTCACGGGGCCGCCGTTCTTGGCTTCCTGCTTCTTCTGCTCGGCTGCCTTGGCGGCTGCGTTCTTGGCGTTTGTTTCCTCGCATTCGCGCACCAGGAGCCCCTTGGCGCGGATTTCCTCCATGGCGGCAATCTTGTTGTCCGCCGTGATGAACCCGGTGGATTCGGCTCCGTTCTGATCGAGCGCGGTGTACTTGAAATTAGGCATGTCTGTTCTTGGTTTGGGAAAGATTGATAATAAATACTAGCAAAATGCGGGCGGCGCGTCAAGCTATTAGGTGTATTTGAGCACCTCTTCGATGGTGGTGTGGCCCTCGAAGATGTTCTGGATGCCGTCCTCTCGCAGGGTGCGCATGCCCAGCTCAATGGCTTTCTGCTTGAGCACCAGCGAGGGTACGTTGTCTGTGATGAGCTCCTTGATGGGGTCTGTGACGTTGAGCAGCTCGTGAATGCCCTTGCGGCCCTTGTAGCCGGTGCCCGCGCACTTCTCGCAGCGCGCACCCGTGTAGAACTTCTGCTGGCCGATGAGGCTGGGGCTGATGCCCAGCTGCATGAGCAGCGCGTTGCTCGGCTGGTACGGCGTCTTGCAGTACGGGCAGATGGTGCGCACCAGGCGCTGGCCCAGCACGCCCAGCAGCGTGGCCGCCAGCAGGAAGGACTGCACCCCCATGTCGATGAAGCGCGTTACCGCGCCCGCAGCGTCGTTCGTGTGCAGGGTGGAGAGCACCAGGTGGCCCGTCAGTGCCGCCTGAATGGCAATCTGCGCCGTGTCCTGGTCACGGATTTCGCCCACCAGGATGCGGTCCGGGTCCTGACGCAGGAAGGCACGCAGCACGCGGGGGAAGGTGACGCCGATCTGCTCGTTGATGGGCACCTGCACGATACCGTCGATATCGTATTCCACGGGGTCCTCCGCGGTGAGGAGCTTGGAATCGATGGTGTTGACCTCTCGCAGGGCGGCGTAGAGCGTGGTGGTCTTACCGGAACCGGTGGGGCCGGTGACCACGAAGATGCCGTTGGGCTTGGCCACGGTGTCCAGAATGTACTCATGGATGTGCGGTGCGAGGTTGAGCTTGCTGAGGTCCAGCACAATGTTGTTGCGGTCCAGTACACGGAGCACCACGGATTCTCCGTACTGGGTGGGCAGGGAGTTCACACGCATATCCACGCGGTTTTCACCCACCTTCATGACGATACGGCCATCCTGCGGCACGCGGCGTTCCGCAATGTTCATGCCGGCCATCACCTTCACGCGTGAAATCACCGGGTTGGCCAGGTGGATGGGCGGCGGCGCCATCTCGTACAGCGCACCGTCCACACGGTAGCGGATCTTGAATTCCTTCTCGAACGGCTCCAGGTGGATATCAGATGCCTTCTCCTTGATGGCCTGCGTGATAACCAGGTTCACGAACTTGATCACGGGCGCTGCGTTCACCTCGTCCGCGCCGTCCTTGCTGGTCACGTCCATGTTGCTCAGCTCGTCCAGCAGGTCCGTCATCACCGCATCTGAGCCGCCGTAGCACTCCGCAATGCGGGCGCGCACCTCGTAGTCCGGGGCCACGTGCATGTACACGTCCTTGCCGGTGGCCAGGCGCAGATCATCGATGGTTTGCGGGTTGAGCGGGTCCTCCAGGCACACATAGAGCCCCTCTCCGTCCCGGTATTCCACGGGCAGGGCCCCGTGCAGGCGCGCCTGGTGGGCGGGCAGCATGGCCAGCACATCTGCCGGCGGGGTGAAGTTTGCCAGGGAGATGTACTGTGCGCCCAGCTCGTTGGCGATGATGCTCCAAAAGTCCTCCGGGGCACCGATGATGCCGAAATCAATGAGGGTTTCCCACAGCTCCTTGCCGTTGGTGGACTGCTCCTCTGCCACCTCCTTGGCAACAGATTTGTCCAGCATGCCGTTGTTGACGAAAACGTCCAGTGTCGCTTCAATGTTCATGATGAGGGAAGGGTGTGTGTGGTTTAGCTGGCGTCTCCGGTGGTGACGCGGATAACCTCGTCCGGCGATATCAGGCCGGCGAGCACCTTGCGGATGCCGTCCTCACGCAGGGTGCGCATGCCCAGCTCGCGGGCGCGCTTGCGCAGCTGTGCGGAGGTGATGTTGGAGTTGATGAGGCCGCGCACGTCGTCCGTCACCTGGAAAATCTCGAAAATGCCCATACGGCCCTTCATGCCCTTGCCGCGGCAGCGCTCGCAGCCGCCGGGGCGCGGCAGCTTGATGGTGTGCGTGGCGTCTATTCCCAGCACGCGGGCCTCCTTTTCCGTGAGCTGGCCGTCCACCTTGCAGTCGCACAGGCGGCGGCACAGGCGCTGCGCCATGATGGCGCGCACGGCGGAGGCAATGAGGAAGCGGTCCACCCCCATGTCTGCCAAGCGGGCCACAGAGGAGGGCGCATCGTTCGTGTGCAGGGTGGAGAGCACCAGGTGACCGGTCATGGCTGCCTGAATGGCGATACCCGCGGTCTCGCCGTCTCGAATCTCACCCACCATGATGATGTTGGGGGCCTGGCGCAGCATGGCGCGCAGGGCGGCGGCGAAGGTCATGCCTATCTCTGTGCGGATCATCACCTGGTTGATGCCGCTCATCTCGTATTCCACGGGGTCTTCCGCCGTGATGATCTTCTTGTCCGGGCGGTTCAGGCGGTTCAGGCACGCGTACAGCGTCGTCGTCTTACCGGAACCGGTGGGGCCCGTCACCAGGATCACGCCGTCCGGCAGGCCCACCAGGCGGTCGAACACGGCCTCGTCATCGGAGAGGAAGCCGAGCTGCTGCAGGCCCAGGGAAAGGGCGGACTTGTCCAAAATACGCATCACCACGGATTCTCCGTGGTTGGAGGGCACGGTGCTCACACGGAGGTCGATGTGCGTGCCGTCGCGCAGGTCCAGCTCAATGCGGCCGTCCTGCGGTACGCGCTTCTCCGCAATGCTCATGGTGGAGCTCATCACCTTCAGGCGCGCCACGATGGGAGCCAGCAGCTTCTTGGGGTGGTTGATGATTTCTATCAGGCGGCCGTCCACGCGGTAGCGCACGCGCACGCGGTCCAGCATAGGCTCAATGTGGATATCGGATGCGCGCATGCTGTGCGCCTCGTTGAACATGTTGTCCACCAGCGCAATGATGGGGGCCTCCATATCGCCCTGGTTGAACTCCACCTGCTCCGGGTAGTACTTCTTGAGCGCCTCGTCCATCTTCTTGGGAGAGACCACAAAGTAGCTCAGGTCGCGCTGCAGGAACTGCTGCATGCTGTCCATCTGCTCCATGTTGAACGGGTCGTCTATGGCCACCTGCAGGGAGAATCCGTCATCCCCCAGCGGTATCACGCGCAGGCGGCGCGCCAGCTCGGCGTCCACCTGGGCAATCATGGCGGGGTCCACCTCTATGGCCGCCAAATCCACGTATTCCAGGCCGGTGTTGGCCGCCGCCACCTGTGCCACGTACTCGTAGGTCAGGTGGTTGTTCTCGATGAGGGATTCCACGATACTGTCGCCCGGCAGCATCTGCTGCTGCGTGGCGTCAATCGTCTCCTGAGCAATTGCCCCGGCTTCCACCAGGAGCTGGAGCAAGAAGTTCTCGTTTGTGTACACGGCTTTTTCTGTGCTTGTGGTTGAGACGGCGCGTACGCCGCCTTTTGCTTTGTCCATTCTAGCAAATCCCCCCCGCGGAGTCAAAAAAAATCTCCCGCAAATACGGGGGGGATGGATGAAAACGGCGGATTTCTGTCCATCCCCCCACCATTGGCCGGAAGATGGTCGATTATCCTTGACGCGGGGAAGTTTTTCGTGCATCCTCTACGCACATGAACAAGGTACTCATCATCGGAGCAGGTGGTGTGGGCCACGTGGTGGCCCACAAGTGCGCGCAAATGGCGGATGTCTACAAGGAAATTCACCTGGCATCCCGCACCAAGGCCAAGTGTGATGCCATTGCACAGGATGTGCTGGAGCGCAGCGGTGTTAAAATCACCACGCACGCGGTGGATGCGGACAACGTGCCCGCCACGGTGGCCCTGCTGAAGGAAATCAAGCCGGATTTGGTGCTGAACGTGGCGCTTCCGTACCAGGACCTGCCGCTGATGGATGCCTGCCTGGAGGCGGGCTGCCACTATGAGGACACGGCCAACTACGAGCCGCGGGATGTGGCCAAGTTCGAGTACAAGTGGCAGTGGGCCTACCAGGAGCGCTTTGAGAAGGCCGGGCTCTTCGCCCTGCTGGGCTCCGGGTTCGACCCCGGTGTCACCAACGTGTACACCGCCTGGGCCCTCAAGCACCATTTCGATGAAATCGAGTACCTGGACATTGTGGACGTGAACGGCGGTGACCACGGCCAGGCCTTCGCTACCAACTTCAACCCGGAAATCAACATCCGCGAGGTCTCCGCCCCGTGCCGCCACTGGGAGAACGGTGATTTCCAGGAGACCGGGGCCATGAGCATGCACCAGCCCTTCGCCTGCCCGCAGGGCGTGGGCACCTATGAAATCTACCGCATGTACCATGAGGAGATGGAATCCCTGGTGAAGCACATCCCCACCATCAAGCGCGCCCAGTTCTGGATGAGCTTCTCCCCCAACTACATCAACCACCTCACCGTGCTCAAGAACGTGGGCATGACCAGCATTGAACCCATCACCTACAAGGGGGTGGAGATTGTGCCGCTGCAGTTCCTCAAGGCCGTGCTGCCCAACCCCGGCGACCTCGGCAAGACCACCCACGGCCGCACCTGCATCGGCTGCATCATCCAGGGCAAGAAGGACGGCAAGTACAAGGCCGTCTATATCTACAACATCTGCGACCATGAGGAATGCTTCAAGGAGGTCGGCTCCCAGGCCGTCTCCTACACCACCGGCGTTCCCGCGGCCATCGGCGGCCGCCTCATCCTCTCCGGCGTGTGGAGCGGCAAGGGCGTCTTCAACATGGAGCAGAACGACCCCGATCCCTTCATGGAGGCCCTCAACAAGTACGGGCTGCCCTGGCAGTGCGTGGAGCTCACCCGCGAGCAGGCGGAAAGCCTGACCGTGCCGCATTGAGCCCTGCAGCGCACCCGGTATTCACACCTTATGAGGCAGGGATACAGTGCAAGGATTGTGCTGCTGGCGTGTACAGCGGCATGCCTTGCCGCTTGCAGCCCTGAGGAGGGGAAGGCAAGCAGCACCCCCACCTCCAAGCCCCGAATTGAGGAACATGTGCAGCCTGCCGCCGCCAAGGACGGTAGGCTGAACGCCGCGCTCATCAGCTGTGCCGCCCACGGCAATGCCGCCGGCGCGGCCCAGGCTCTCCAGGATGGCGCGGACATGGAGGCGCGGGACGAAAACGGCCTCACTCCCCTCATGTGGGCCGCGCAGCAAATGAATTCCGCCGTGGTGGCCCTGCTGCTGGAGCGCGGGGCCAATCCCCGTGTGCGCGACAACTCCGGGTGGACCGCGCTCCATTGCGCCGCCAGCACCGGCTCTGTGGAGGGGCTGGAGAAACTGCTCAATGTCTGCGGAGATGACGTCAATGCCGTGAACAACGATGGCGAAACCCCGCTGCTGGTGGCCATCCGCATGCACCGGGAGGATGTGGCGCGTGTGCTGGTGAGCGCCCGCGCAGATATCAATATCCGCGGCACGGACGGCCGCAACGCTGTGGACCTGGCGAGCGCGGAAAAGCTGCATGACTTGGGGCTCGAACTCAAGAAACTGGGCGGCGTGGCCCATTTGTACCACACCCTGATGGATTTGGCGCGCGATGGCCGCGACGACAGCCTCAAGGAGCTTCTGCGCAAGACCCCCGACATTGATTTGGGGCTGCAGGACAACAACGGCTGGACCGCGCTCACCTTCGCCGCAGTATCCGGGCACACCTCCACCATCGGCATCCTGTTGGAAGCGGGAGCCATGGTGGACATGCCGGACCACGAAGGCGCTACCCCGCTGCTGTATGCCGCGCTGGAGGGGCATGTGGATGCCGTGAAGCTGCTCATGAAGCACGGTGCATCCCTGAATGTCTGCACCAGCCGCGGCTGGACCCCTCTGCTGGCCGCCATCGGCCACTGCAAGATACCGATGGTGCAATACCTCTTGGAGCAGGGCGTGGATGTGAACCAGTGCAACAATGACGGCGAGAGCGCCCTCATTCTCGCTGCCGCCAACGGGCAGGACGCCATTGTCTCCCTTCTGCTCTCCCATGGCGCCAAGGTGGACGAAGTGGACAACTACGGCTGGACCGCGCTTATGGTGGCCGCAGCCTACGGGAAGTCACCCGTGATGGAGCTTCTTCTCAAGGGCGGGGCTGATTTGGAACGGCAAGATGCCAACGGCTGGACCCCTGTGCTCTGCGCCGCTTCCGCCGGGTCGGTGGCATCCCTGGACATGCTGGTGAAGAAGGGAGCCAAGCTTTCCCACTTTGACAAGGACAAGCGCTCTGCCTTGGTGATTGCCTCCGGGTTGGGGCATTCCCGCGTGGTGCGCTATCTGGTGGAGGTTTGCAAGGTGCCCGTGAACGAGCTGGACAACCAGGGCTGGACCCCGCTGATGCACGCCGCCGCATTGGGGCGTGACCAGGTGGTGGAGTTCCTGCTGCGCAATGGGGCGGATGCCACCGTGAAGAGCCAGCAGGGGGAAACCGCCTACCGCCTGGCCCAGCTGCGCGGAGAGAAAGCGGTGCTGCATATTCTGGAGCAGGCCGGTATCACGGAGTAAGCCGTATGAATCACGATTGGCAGGTGGTGGAGCTGGACGACTGCGATTCCACGTTCACGGAGGCGCGCCGCCATCCCGCTTGGACGATTGTTTGCGCCGCGCGCCAAAGCGGCGGCCGCGGGCGTTTCAACCGCGCCTGGTTTGCCGGTGAGGGCGGGCTGTGGATGTCATGCAACCTGCCGCTGGCGGGGGACCATCCCTGGGGCATGCTGCCCCTGGTGGCCGGGGCTGCGCTCATGGGGGCGCTCGCTCCCCTGCGCATTCCGCAATTGCGCCTCCGCTGGCCGAACGACGTGATGGCGGGGCGCGGCAAGTTGGCGGGCATCCTCGTGGAACGCCCGGCGCAAGACCTCGCTTCCGTGGGCATCGGCATCAATGTCTTCAACAGCGTGCTCGCCCTGTACGGACGCACTACGGATACACCCGTGCGCCTGGCGGATTTGGTGCAAAACTGCCCGTCCCTTCCGCAGCTGCGCGCCATGGTGGCAGATGCGCTGGAGGATACTTTCTCCCTCTTCGTGGAGCAGGGGAGCGCCGCGCTGGTGGAAAGGCTCTCCGCCACCTGGGGGCAGAGCCTTCCCGTGGTGGCCATCACGGATGATGCCCGCCACTGCGGCTTTTTCGCAGGCATTGCGGAGGATGGCTCGCCCATCCTGCGCCGCGCGGACGGCTCCACCGCTGTCATTCCCGGCATTGCCGTGAACGCCCTGCGCGAGCTGGTGTAGTCACTCCCACTTCAACCCGTCCGCAGATTCCCCGTTGCGGGAGGGATGCGGTCCGGTGTAGGGCTTGCATGACGGGGAGCACAAATCATGCTCCGCGTTGTAGTAGGGAGAGGAGATGCTGAAGATGCCCAGCAGGGAATGGAAAACATTCTCGTGCGCGCAGGGCAGGGCAGTGTGGCGGCGCAGCTGCGCCAGGGCTTCAGCAAAGTGCGGGTGCAGCGCCTCGAACTCCGGGGAGGCGATGACGATGAGCGGTACGCGGCACCACTGCGTGCGGTGGAAGTTCGGGTTGCCGCGCGTCCACTCGTTGTTGTCCCCCACGGGTTCGCCGTGATCGCTCACGTAGATGTACAGGTAGGGCTTGCCCTTCAGCGGCTCCAGCAGGTCGCGGATATACTCGTCCGTGTACACCAGCGTGTTGTCGTACGCGTTGGTCACCATTTCCGCCGCCTGCGGGTTGGTGTGCGGGGCGTTGTGCAGGGCGTCCGGGCTGCTGGGGGAGAAGGCTGGGTGCTCCCGGTCGTACGCAAAGAACGGGGAGTGGCTACCCACGTTGTTGATGAGCAGGAAGCGGTTGCCGTGCGTCTCCTGCAGCACGCGCGCCACCACAGGCAGCTGCAGTTTGGGCAGGTAGTTGTTTTCCTCCGCGTTGCCGTACTCGTAGGTGCCCTGCGCCTTGGCGGTGATAAGCTGCTGCAGACGCTCGAAGGTGGAGCCCCAGGTGGCGTTCTTGTCCATGCTGCGGCTGGTGAAGAAGGCGTGGCAGCCGAACCCGTGCGCGGCGAAGAGGTCCATCACGTTGCCGCAGCGGGCATCCAGCTGTGGTGAGATTGCACGCTCCATGTTGCCTGCGGCATCCGTGAGGATGGTCAAAATGGAATTGGTGGTGAGCGTGGAGATGGCCGTGCAATCCGTGAAGTTGATGAGCTCTCCCGCATGCTGCCGCAGCCAGGGTGTGGTGTCGCGCGCGTAGCCGTTCAGGGAGAGGCGGTCCGCCCGCACGCTCTCGCCGATGTGCAGGATGCAGACAACACCCTCGTCCCCCTTGAGTGTGGAGATTGCAGACGGTGCATCTGCCGGTGAGGGCAGGGCGGCCACTTTCTGCAGCAGGGCGGTGTTGCGTGCGGCCGCCAGCTCGTAGGCGTACGGAATGCGGTACACCACGCCTATGGAGCCCAGCCCTTCCTCCACGGAATGGGAGAGGCAGGGCTCCGGCAACAGGTAGCCCACGCCGATGCACAGGGCCAGTCCGGCGGATGAAATGATGAGCTCGCGCTTCCGCTTCATCTGCCGCAGCACGCGGAACAGAACCAGCATCACCCCCGCGCAGAGCAGCAGGATGAGCACCACCCCGCACGCATTGCCCACCGTGGCGAACTGCGCGAAATCCTGCGGCGAGGCCCCGATGATTTGCGAGACCAGGTAGGGATCCAGCTCTAGGTTGTAGTAGTGTTTGATGTACGCGGATATGCCGATGATTAGCAGAAAGGGCACCCACAGAAGCAGAGCCCATGAGCGCAGCAGCGCGTGCGTGAGCAGCACCAGCATGGTCACCGATGCCACGGAGATAAGCACCATCCACACGCTGTGCCACGGTGCCGGGGCTGCCAGTTCGCAGGCCAGCGCAAACAGAAAGGCCGCTGCAACGCCCTTGCCTGTGGGGGATATCTTGCTCACGGCGGGTTCAATAGTCCTTGAGGTCGCGCAGGCGTTGCCGGAGCGCATGCACCACGGGATGCGCCTTCAGGTGGTCGATGGGGCCGACGGGCACCTGTTCCTCCAGCACGCAGACCTTGAGCCGCTGCGGCAGAAGGCTGATGACGGCTTCCTCACCGGGGCGGATGGTGCCGGCGTAGTCGCCGTCCAGCTCGTAGTCCAGGGAGGCATCCGCCGTAATGGTGCAGCCCTCCATGCGGTACAGTTTGGTGGCATCGCCCAGGTTGTGGTCGTCAATGCCGTTGAGCAGCATGTAGGAAAGCACCTCGTACAGGATGCCGGGGGCTTCCATGTGGATGATGGCGGCATCCAGCAGGCCATCGTCGTACCTGGCCCCGGCAAAGAGGTGGCCCTCCCCGCCGTAGCGCTTGCCATTGCCGAAGATGACCTGCGTGCCCTGCAGTGTTTCGCCGTTCGGCAGGGTGATGGTGATGGTGGGCTGGTGGCGTGCCGCCACCTGGATGGCCGTGACGGCGTGGGAGAGTGCGCCCAGGCGTTTCTTCATCCACGGCGTGATGAGTTTCACGATGGTGGCATCCGGGCCGAATCCCGCCAGCTGCAGGAAGGGATTGCCGTTCACGGCGAAGACATCCACCATCTGCCGCGCCCTGCCTTGTGCGGCGCGCAAGGCGATATCGAAGTGGCGGGAGCCGATGCCCATTTCCCTCGCAAACACGTTCATGGTGCCGCAGGGGAAGATACCCAGCGCGGTGTCCGTGCCGATGAGCCCCTGCGCGGCGCGCATGAGCGTGCCGTCTCCGCCCGCCGCCAGCACCACGGGCTCCCCCGCATCCGCCAGGCGGCGCGCCTGGTTCGTCAGGTCGTCCGCAGATTCCGTGGGGATGATGCGCAGGGCTTCCGCATGCTCCTTGAGCCAGGTATCCAGCCCGGAGCGGAACAACGAGCCCGCCTTGGGGTTCATTAGCAGCGGCAGCGGCTTTGCGGTGGCGCTATGCATCAGTTGAAGAGGCTTCTGACAGTCTCGCCCAGCAGCGGGCACAGGCCGAAGCAGACCGATACCGTGAAGGCGGGGGAGTCGATCAAGTCGAAGATGCCGCCGATGCCGGGCAGCAGGGAGCCGCTGTCCTTCACTGCCAGCCCGCGCTTGATGAGCGAACCCGCCAAATCACCCGTGACGGACAGGACAAAGAGGATGCTGCCCGCGATGATGTACCCGTAGAGCGGCAAATCCTTCTCCACGGGGCCAACGATCCATTCATACAGGAAATATCCCGCCACCAGGGTGATGATGTAGGAGCCGATGATGCCCTCCCAGGATTTCTTGGGGGAAACCGCCGGGCTGAACGGAGCCTGAATGAACTTGCGTCCCACCAGCACACCGCAGCAATATGCCCAGATGTCGCTCATCTTGGTGAAGAGCACCACCCAGAGCAGCAGCATGAGATTGTTGGTGTTCAGCTCCTTCATGCCGAAGCAGAACATCCACACCGGGAAGACGAAGGCCAGCAGGGTGAGCCCCATGGACTCCAGCGCCTCTCGTCCGGTGCGGCCGCGGCGGTCCATGCAGAACAGGTTCACGAAAAACGCTGCCAGCACGTATACCAGCAACAGCAGGAAAAGACCGCAGGAATCGGCAGCCAAGGACGGAAACAGCGGCTCATGGAGCAGCTTGCCGAACTCCAGCCACGGCAGCAGCAGGCCGAACACCAGCGCCAGCTTGCGGCAGGCCGTGGTGCCCTTCAGCATGCGGAACCACTCCACGGAGGTGAGGTTGCACAGCAGGCAGATAAGCACGCCGTAGCCCGCCGGGCTGTTCCACCAAACGGCGCCGCCCAGCAGCACCAGCAGCACCACCGTGCTGAACAGGCGGGCATAGAATGTCTTCAACTTGTCGCTCATGGCGGTGCTGCTGGTTGAGTTTGGCTTAGTGCGCGCAGCCGGGGCATGCCCAACCGGCGCGGATGTCTGCAAAGAAGTCGTTGCCCTTGTCATCCACCAGGATGTAGGCGGGGAAATCCTTGACGGTAATCTTCCAGATGGCTTCCATGCCGAGCTCCGGGTATTCCACGCACTCGATGGAGGTGATGCAGTTCTTGGCCAAATCCGCAGCCACGCCGCCGATGGAGCCCAGGTAGAAACCGCCGAACTTCTTGCAGGAGTCCGTGACGCACTGGGCGCGGTTGCCCTTGGCAATCATGATCATGCTGCCGCCGTGGCTCTGGAAGAGCTCCACGTAGGGGTCCATGCGGCCGGCGGTGGTGGGGCCGAAGGAGCCGGAGGGGTAGCCCTCGGGCGTCTTGGCGGGGCCGGCGTAGTAGATGGGGTGGTCTTTGATGTACTGGGGCAGGTCCTTGCCGGCGTCGATGAGCTCCTTGAGCTTGGCGTGGGCGATATCGCGGCCCACCATGATGGTGCCGGTGAGGGAGAGGCGGGTCTTCACGGGGTACTTGGTGAGCTCTGCCAGCACCTCCTTCATGGGGCGGTCCAGGTTGATGGGCACGCCGGCGCTCTTGGTTTCGCGCAGCTCTGCGGGAATGTACTTGCCGGGGTCGTACTCCAGCTCCTCAATGAAGATGCCCTCCGGGGTGATCTTGGCCTTGGCGTTGCGGTCTGCGGAGCAGGACACGCCCAGGGCCACCGGGCAGGAGGCCCCGTGGCGCGGCAGGCGCACCACGCGCACATCCAGCGCAAACCACTTGCCGCCGAACTGGGCGCCCAGGCCCAGCTTCTCCGCCTCCTTCTTGAGCTCGGCCTCCAGCTCCAGGTCGCGGAAGGCGCGGCCGTGCTCGTTGCCGCTGGTGGGCAGGGAATCGTAGTACTTGGTGGAGGCCAGCTTAACCGTCTTGAGGCAGAGCTCCGCGCTGGTGCCGCCCACCACAAAGGCCACATGGTAGGGCGGGCATGCCGCCGTGCCGAGCGTACTCATCTTCTGCACCATGAACTTCTTCAACGAGGCCGGGTTGAGCAGCGCCTTCGTCTCCTGGTACAGGTAGGTCTTGTTGGCGGAGCCGCCGCCCTTCGCGATGAACAGGAAGCTGTACTCCATGCCGTGGTCCGTGGCAAAGAGGTCAATCTGCGCCGGCAGGTTGGTGCGCGTGTTCACCTCCTTGTACATGTCCAGCGCCACGTTCTGTGAGTAGCGCAGGTTGTTCTTGGTGTAGCAGTCGTACGCGCCGCGGGAGATGTACTCCGCATCGTTGAATCCGGTCCACACCTGCTGGCCCTTCTTGCCCACGCAGATGGCCGTGCCGGTGTCTTGGCAGAGCGGCAGCACGCCCATGGCGGCCACCTCTGCGTTGCGCAGCATGGTGAGCGCCACGCTCTTGTCGTTCTCGGATGCCTCCGGGTCGCTCAGGATGCCCTGCACCATCTTCAGATGCTCCGGGCGCAGGTAGAAGGCCACATCGTGCCAGGCGGTTTCCGCCAGCAGGCGCAGGCCCTCCGGCTCCACCTTGAGCATGGGCTTGCCTTCAAATTCTCCTACGCTCACATAATCCTTGGTGAGCAGACGGTACTTGGTCGTATCTTCCCCCATGGGGAACATTTCCTGGTAAACAAAGGGAGGTGTTGCCATAACGCTGGTATTTCTATCATATTTTACCCTGTCTTGCGAGCCCAAAATCATGCCCGGAGCGCGAAAAAAAAGCGCCGCAGGCGTGAACCTGCGGCACTTGGAAATACGTTTGGATGGTGCGGTTTACGCGGCCGGCTGTGCAGCGGGCTGCTCGGCCGGTTCCTCCTGTTCCTCCATGGCACCGCCCAGCATGGGGGCAAGCGCCTCCATGAGCGCGGAGGAGCCGTAGCACTGCTGCATGACAACCGGAAGGAACGCCTGCTGCATGCCGGACAGAATGCCCATGAGCTCACCCTCGAACTCGGCCTTCAGCTTGGCCTGGATGGCCTCGGACGGCTCGGCAAGGCCCTCGGAAGCGGACTTGAGAGTGTCCATCTTCTGCACGAGCTCCTTCACCTTGGGGGCGGCGGCGTCTGCGGTTTCCTTGTTGTTGATGCCCTTGAGGACTTCCATAATCTCCTTCATGGCGTTGATGGTCTCGCGGGCGGGAGCCTGGTACTTGGCGTACTCGGCCGGATCCACGGCGGGAGTCTCGGCAGCGGGAGCTGCGGGAGTCTCGGCAGCCGGGGCGGGGGCGGGAGCGGCAGGGGCAGCCGGAGCGGCTTCCTGAGCCATCACAAGCGGGGCGGCCATAGCGGCCAGCGCAATGATTGTCGTTTTCATATTCGGTGAAAGAATTGTACTCCTACCATTTCCCTTGTCAAGTTTCATGACGCAGCCGAGCCTGGCATGAGCGTCTTGGCGCAGGCGCGGCAAACAGTTTTTGCCTTTCGTCTCCCGCCCTGTGTTTTCGGCCCCCCTCCGGAGGATTACTTGTGAATCATGGGCGCCAGGGCCTGGAGCAAGGCATTTGAGTTGTAGCACTCTGCGTTGAGCACGCGGGAGACCTCTGCGCGCAGAGCTGCCATTGCGGGTTGGGCTTGTGCCGCAAACAGCGCGCGCTGGGCGGCGGCGGCATCCGGGGTGAGCTGCGGCAGGTTCTTGGAGCCCTGCATGAGATCGCGGTTGCGCTGCACCAGCTCCTTCGCCTTGGGCGCGGCTGCGTCCGCCGTGGCGGTGTCGGTGACACTCTTGAGGGTTTCCGTCATCTCCTTGACGTTGGCGAGGAGCTCCTTGGTGAAAGCCTCATGCTGCGCCTCCGCCGTCTGTGCCGGCGGTTGGGTGGAAGGCGTTTCCTGGGCAACGGCCAGCGTGCCGAACAGCACGCACGGTACAATGATGGATGCAAATTTCATGATGTTTTGCCGATGATGGGTTCCCCCTATTATGAACGCGGCCCGCGCGGTGTCAAGATAGAAAAGGCGCGGCACCCGCAAAGGCACCGCGCCAGGTGAAACAAGTAGCGTGGGATTTAGGCCTGGGGAGCCTCGCCAACGCTGACAAGGTAGGAGAGGGCCTCCTCCAGGGCCTTGCAGCCGTAGCACTTGGGCTCCATATCAGCCATGAGCACTTTCATCTTGGCAAAACCCTTGTCAATCACCTCCGTCTGGAAGGCCTGCGCGAGTTTTGCCGCAATGGCCTGCTTCTCTTCATCGCTGGGTTGGCCGAGGGCTTTGGATTCTTCCTCCACGGCCTTCATTTCATCGATGGCAGCTTGAACCTGGGGCAGGGCGGCTTCTGCGGAGGCCTTGTCGGTCACGGGCTCAAGGGCAGAGCAAAGGTCGGTCAGGGCCGCTATCTGGCGGTCCATGAGCTGGTTGAACTTGGCTGTGTCGGCGGATTCGGCGAAAGCAGGGGCAACCATGACCACTGCTGCGAATGCGGATGCAATTGTGTTCTTAATCATCTTGTATGGATTGGGGTTAAGGGTTAGGCTTGGGGAACAGGGGCCAGGATTTCAGAGGGGGCGAGCTCCTGCTCGTCGTCTCCGTCCGCCTCTTCTTCTGCAGGCTGTTCATCCTCTGCGGGCTGCTCGCCTTCTTGGGATTCGGCCTCCTGCTCATCCTCTTCCGGGGCTTCCTCCACGGTTACGATTTCTGCAAGGGCCTTGGAAAGGGCCTCCGAACCGTACAGCGGGGTTTCCGCCTGAAGCAGGTTTTCAATCAGGTCTGCCAAATCGCTGATTTCCTGGGTCTGGGCAATCTGAACACCCACAACGTCCGCCATGCCTTCCGTACCCTCCGCTTCGTCGTAGAGGGGAAGAATGGTGGCAATCACCTGTGCGGCAAGAGGGGCGGCGGCATCTGCAGATGCCTTGTCGGTAACGCCCTTGAGCACGGTGGTGAGGTCCTTGTAGCCCTCCAGAATGGCTTCCGCCAGCTGCTGGGAGGGGGATTCCGGCTGAACCTCCGGCTGGGGCTGAACCTGCTTGGCGGGTTTGACCGTGACCACCGGGGCCAGGGCCTTGAGCATGGCTTCAGAGCCGTAGCAGGGGGTGGTGTTCATCAGCATGGGCATGAGCGCATTCACTTGTGCCATGCGCATGGCCTCAATGCTCTGCGCGTGTTCCGGGGCGTACCCTGCCAGGTCGTTGAGCAGCTTGATCTGCACAATGAGTTCGCCCACCTCGCGGGCGGCGGCATCGGCACTAGCCTTGTCGTTCACGCCCTGCAG
>JAZUGI010000163.1:0-28348 GCA_045641125.1 Akkermansia sp. | reverse complement strand
AGGGTGTCCGCAGCTTGGGGTCGCGCCGTGCCACCGGCACGACACGCCCACTCCCCCTGCGGGGTGGTGTGTTCGAATCCTTGCCATATACAACAACAGGGGAGGCTCAACCTTGCGGCTGAGCCTCCCCTGTTGTTGAGTCGGGCAAGCGGGATTCGAACCCACGACCCCTTGCACCCCATGCAAGTGCGCTACCAGACTGCGCTACTGCCCGAACTGTTTGCTTTCCCCTTGGGGGTCGGCGGCGACAGTATACGCAGGGATTTTGAAGTTGTCAACACATTTTTTTCATGATATGATATTTTCCGACATGAAAAAGGTAAAAACAGCGGTAGTGGGAGCAAGCGGATACACCGGACAGGAGCTTTTGCGCATCCTGCTGCGGCATGAGGGCGTGGAACTTGTATGCGCCACATCCCGCCAGTATGCAGGGCAGCGCGTGAGCGACCTGTTCCCGCGCTTCCGGCATGTGCCGGGGGCAGATTTGTGCTTCACGGATTCCGATGTAGCCGCCATAGCGGCCACGGGAGCAGAGGCGGCGTTCCTGGCGCTTCCGCACGGGGTATCCGCAGCGTACGGGCGCGGGCTGGTGGAGGCGGGCATCCGCGTAATTGACCTTTCCGCCGATTTCCGCCTGAACGACCCTGCGGTTTACGAGGAATTCTACGGCAAGCCGCACCCGGATGTGGAGCTGATGCGCGAGGCCGTGTACGGCATGCCTGAATGGCACCGCGCGGAGATTGAGAAAGCGCGCATTGTTGGTTCCCCCGGCTGCTACCCCACCAGCATTATCCTGCCGCTGGTGCCGCTGCTGAAGGCGGGTCTGCTGCTGCCGGACGACATTGTGGTGAACAGCGGCAGCGGCGTTTCCGGAGCCGGGCGCAAGGCGGATGTGCAGTACCATTTCTGCGAGTGCAACGAGAGCATGCGCGCCTACGGCGTGCCTCGCCACCGCCACCTCTCCGAGATTGAGCAGGAGCTCTCCGCCGCCGCAGGGCGCAAGCTCTGCATCACCTTCACCCCGCATCTCATGCCCGTGAACACCGGCATTGTCACCACCACGGTGGCCAAGCTCGCCCCCGGCACCACGCTGGAGCAGATGACCGAGTGCTACGAGAAGGCTTACGCAAACTGCCCGTTCGTGCGCCTGATGGGCCCCGGCAAGCCGGCAGACACCAAGAACGTGACCCGCACCAACTTTGTGGACATCGGCTGGGCGGTGGACGCCCGCACCAACCGCGCCGTGCTCATGAGCGCGGAGGACAACGTCATCAAGGGCGCGGGCGGCCAGGGCGTGCATGCGTTCAACATCATGTTCGGGTTCGACGAGACGGAAGGTCTCTGGCTCATCTGATACAGCCGCATGAAACCGGTCCTCCTCATCGTAGACGACGAAAAGGGCACGCGCCAGACACTGGCCGCGGCGCTGGAGGACAACTACGAGGTGTACCCGGCCGGCAACGCCAAGGCCGCGCGCGCCATCCTGGAAAGCGAGCCAGTGGAGCTTCTGCTCACGGACCTGCGCCTGGGTGGGGAGAGCGGCATGGACCTCATCGACTACGCGCGCACGCTGCCCAAGCCGCCGCAGTGCATCATGATGACGGCGTACGGCAGCCCGGACACGGCGGCGGAGGCCAAGCGCCACGGGGCGTACTACTTTCTGAACAAGCCGCTGAACCTGGACGAGGTGGAGCTGCTGCTCAAGCGAGCCTCCCACACGCAGGAGCTGGAGGAAACCAACCGCGAGCTCGCCACCAGGCTCAACCCCAATTCCGGGCTGGACCGCATGCTGGGGGACAGCCCGCAGATGCAGGACATCTTCAACCGCATCCGCCGCGTGGCGCCCTCCACCGCCACCGTGCTCATCCAGGGAGAGACCGGCACGGGCAAGGAGCTGGTGGCGCGCGCCATCCACAACCTTTCCGAGCGCAAGGGGGCCAAATTCGTGCCCGTGAACTGCGCAGCCCTTTCCCCCCAGCTCATGGAGAGCGAGCTTTTCGGCCACGAGCGCGGCTCTTTCACCGGGGCCAGCCAGCGCCGCATCGGCCGGTTCGAGGAGGCAGACGGCGGCACCCTTTTCCTTGACGAAATAGGCGAGATCGATATCCCCACCCAGGTGAAACTGCTGCGCGTGCTGGCGGAGCGCAGCATTGAGCGCGTGGGCAGCAACAAGAGCATCCCCGTCAACGTGCGCGTGCTCGCCGCCACCAACAAAAACCTGGAAGCCATGGTGGCGGCAGGAACTTTCCGCCAAGACCTCTACCAGCGCATCAACGTGATTTCCATCACCCTCCCCCCTCTGCGCGAGCGCAGCACGGACGTAGTGCTCATGGCCAACGCCTTCCTCAAGGAGCTGGGCAGCGAGAACCGCAAGGAAGGGCTGCACCTCTCCCGCCCCGCGCTGGATGCACTCTGCACCTACGACTGGCCCGGCAACGTGCGCCAGCTGCGCACTGCCATCGAACACGGCGTGGTGATGTGCACCGGGCAGGAAGTGACACCCGCAGACCTGCCCACCTACCTGCATTCCGCAGAGCCGCAGCCGCTAAAAGTGCGGCAGCATGCCCCCGCTGCGGATTTTGTGCTTGATAACACCACCTCCTATAACTTAAGATTGGTGGAGGAAAGGACCATCCGCCTGGCCCTGCAAGCCGCCGGAAACAACCGGACGGAAGCCGCCAAGCTTCTGGGCATCGACAGGCGAACCCTTCAGCGCAAGCTTCAACAACTTTCATAACTGTTTCACTTACAACATATCACTATCATGCAGCAGTTTTCCTCCCGCGAACAAACGGCAAAATTCTACTCAGGCATCCGTCTCCTCCTCGGCGTTGTCGTGGTGGGCCTGGCCCTCTTCCAGCTGTTCATCACCTTCCGCGGCCTTGACCAGCCGGCCGCCATGGACCAGGCGCAAATCGCCCGCCAGATAGCGCGCGGCGAGGGGGCCACCTCCAAGATGATAAGGCCCATTGACGTGAAGGACATGGACAAGGTGAAAAACAAGCAAGCCCTCAACTTCAATGCATTCCCGGACACAAACTACGCCCCGCTCTACCCGCGCGTGCTTGCCACGGCCATCAAGATTACCGGGTACGACAAGTTTGAACCCACCCGCATGGATGCAGATCTTTCCAACGTGTACGGGGGTGACCGCGTGATAGCGGGTGTGAGCACGCTGTTCTTCCTCACCTCCCTGTTACTGGCCTACCTGTTGTGCAAGAGACTGTTCGATGAGCTGATAGCCTGCACCACGGTGGCATTCATGGGTTTGAGCGAGCTCATGCTGCAGTACGCGGTGAGCGGGCTGGCGCAAACGCTCATGATGAGCCTGCTGCTGGGTTCCCTGGTCTGCATGATGTCCGCCATTCGCGCCAGCCATGCAGACAACGTGACCAAGAGCGCGCTGTGGAGCACCCTGGCCATGCTGTGCGTGGCCCTGATCTGCCTGTGCAACAACATGGGTATCTGGTGCGCAGCGGGCATGGTGCTGTACTGCGGCGTCTTCCTGAAACCCAAGGGCCTGCATGCGGCCTACGGTGCCATCATCCTGGCCTTTGTGGTGCTGCTGCCCGCCTTGTCCACGTGTGCGCCCACGGGCGGCATCGGAGAAAAGTTCCTGCACTCGGTGTACTTCGGCTTCGGCGGCGAATCCGGCAACCAGTTGATGCGCAGCACGGCGGAGGCGAGCGTGAACTTCAACAACTCCAACTTCTTCCTGCGCCTCTTCGGCTACACCTTCGCCCAGTTCAACGCCCTCTACACCAACATGGGATCCATTGTGGTGACCCCGTTCTTCCTGCTGGCCCTCTTCAACCGCTTCAAGAGCGATGTGGTGGAAGGCATCAAGTGGTGCACCTTCTTCATGTGGATTCTGTCCTGCCTGGGCCTGGCTCTCTTCGGGGAAACGGCACCGCTGAGCGTCTCCCAGCTCACCATCCTGTTTGCGCCGGTGTTTGCGGCATACGGCCTGGCCATGGTGTTCAACCTGCTGGCCCGCCTGAACCTGGGGCAGAACCTCAAGGCCACGCGTGCGCTGACCATCTTCCTGATGCTGCTCATCTCATCCGGCCTCTTCCTCTTCCAGCTTCCCAAGCAGCTCTACCTGGGCATCTGGACGAGTGCCCGCGGCCTGCCGCACTATCCCCCGTACTACCCGCCCAAACTCAATGGCGACCTGTACGACATGACGAACAGCGAGGACTTGATTGTGACGGACCAGCCGTGGGCGGTGGCCTGGTACGCAGACCGCAAGGCGCTGTGGATACCGCGCAGCATAGACGAGTTCACGACCGTGCTGGAGCCCATCTTCGGCCGCGGGAACCAGAAGATACAGGGCTTCCTGATTACGCCCACCTCCCATGCCATGCCAGCGGGCGGCATATCGGGCATCATCAATGATTCCGGAGACTTTGCTCCGCTGGCGATGGAGGGCAAGATGCTGCAGCTGGCACCCAAGCACAACATGGCGTTTGCGGACCTGTTCACCGTACACGCGAACGAGCAGACGGCCACCCGCACGCTGGGCAGTCTCGTCTCTTCCCAGGGGCAGTACCCCTACCGCAACTTCCTGCTGGGCGCGGATATCATCTACTACAGCCGCACCCCCAACAACAAGAAATAACCAGCAAGCGAATCCATGGCAACCAAAGCCAACAAGAAAGAGCCCTCCTTTGAGGAAGCCGCCGCCAGGCTGGAGGAAATCGTTGCCCTGATGGACGACCCCTCCACCGGGATGGAACAGATGATTGCCCTGGCGGAGGAAGGGCTCAAGCTCCTGCGCAGCGGCAAGAAGATGCTGGCGGAGGCGGAGCTGAAGATTCAAAAACTGGAGGCCCCGGAGGAGCAAACCGAGCCGGAAGCGCCAGACAACCCAGACAATGCGGGCGATGGATTCTCCCTGTTATAACCTGCCGCCCCTGCTGGCGGGCATCCACTCGCCGGAGGATGTGAAGGCCCTGGCTGCAGACCAACTGCCGCAGCTGGCGGAAGAGGTGCGCACCACGCTGATTGAAACGCTTTCCCACACGGGCGGGCACCTGGCGCCCAACCTGGGTGTTGTGGAACTGAGCATTGCCCTGCACCGCGTGTTCAACACGCCGGAGGACAAGATACTCTTTGATGTATCCCACCAGAGCTACGTGCACAAGCTGCTGACGGGGCGTGCGGAAAGGTTTCACACCATCCGCCAGTTCGGGGGCCTCTGCGGCTTCACCAAACGCTGCGAATCCGAGCACGATGCCTTCGGGGCCGGCCACGCGGGCACGGCGCTTTCTGCCGGGCTGGGCATGGCGGCTGCGCGTGATTTGGCCGGGGAAAACTACCATGTTATATCAGTGGTGGGGGATGGCTCCTTCGGCTGCGGCACCACCCTGGAAGGGCTCAACAACCTTTCCACCACCACCAACAAGTTCATCCTCATTCTCAACGACAACGAGTGGAGCATCGACAAGAACGTGGGCGCCCTCTCCCGGTATTTCGGCCACCTGCAGCAGACGGATGCCTACGAATGGCTGCGCGGACGCGCCAAGACCATCATTGAGAAACTGGCCGGCTCCGCCACGCAGAAACAGGTCGCCAGGCTGGTGCACGCCGCCCACGGCTTCATCACCCCGCTGAGCTTCTTCCAAGAACTGGGGCTCACCTACTACGGGCCCATCGACGGACACGACGTACGCAAGCTGGAAAAGATACTGCGTATCGTATCGCGCCAGGACACCCCGGTCATCCTTCACGTCATCACGGAAAAGGGGCACGGCTACGAGCCTGCGCTCAACAACCCGAGCAAGTTCCACGGCATTGGCAAGTACAACGTGGAGGACGGCAGCACCAGCAAGGGTGCCACCATCACCTACTCGGAAGCCTTCGGCAACACCCTCGTCCGCCTGGCGGAGAACGACACCGCCGTCACCGCCATCACGGCGGCCATGCCCGGCGGCACCGGGCTGCAACCCTTCCGCGAGCGTTTCCCGAAACGCTTCTTCGACACCGGCATTGCGGAGGAGCACGCCGCCATCTTCGCCTGCGGATTGGCCAGCCAGGGGCTTAAGCCCTACCTGGCCGTGTACTCCACTTTCATGCAGCGCTGCGTGGACATGATTGAGCATGACGCTGCGCTGCAAAAGCTGCCGGTGCGCTTCTGCATGGACCGCGCGGGGCTTTCCCCGGACGATGGCCCCACGCACCACGGCCTGTTCGACATAGCGATGTTGCGCAGCATCCCGAACCTGGTGTTCATGCAGCCTGCGGACGAGGCGGAACTGGCAGTCATGCTGTCCACCATGAACGGCATAAACGACCGCCCGAGTGCCATCCGCTACCCGCGCGGCGGCGGTGAGGGCGTACCCGTGCCGGCAGAGCCCGCCCCCCTGCCCATCGGCAAGGCGGAGGTACGCCGGCAAGGCGGCGATATCTGCCTGCTCGCACTCGGCAATATGAACAGCGTGGCGGCTAAAGTGGCGGATTTGCTCCAAGAACAGGGGATTTCATGCTCCCATGTGAACGCCCGCTTCATCTGCCCACTGGATGAGGAGTGTATCATGCAGATGGCGGAAAGCCACCGCCTTCTGGTCACGCTGGAAGACCATGTGATAACGGGCGGTTTCGGCTCCGCCGTGCTTGAGCTGCTCAACACCCGCCGGAGCGGCACACCGGTGCTGCGCATCGGCTGGCCGGATACCTTCATCGAACACGGCTCCCTGCCGATTTTGAGGGAAAAGTACAGGCTCACTCCGCAAGACATCGTGGAAGACATTCTCAAACAACCCAGATAAGACCATGAAAAAGGAAACCCTTACCGCTGTTTTTGCCGTGCTGGCGCTGCTTCCTGCGGCAAACGCGCAGACAACCCAGGAACAAGTCATTCCCCAAGGGGAACAGAAAAAGGAGCTCAGAACGGACAACCTGCCCGCCTGGCTTGTCGATTTTTCCAACCTGCCGAGAGAAGACCGCGACAAGTACCTGCAGGGCTTCGGGCGTGCCAAGCAGTTTTTCCAGAAGGGAGACTGGCACGGCTGCATCCTGGAACTCACCAACTGCGAAATCATCTTCAACAAGAACCCGAACTCTTGGAACCTGCGCCTCAGCTGCCTGATCGAGCTCAAGGACCTGGAGCACGCAGACGAGTACCTCAAGAAGATTAAAGAGGTACTGCCGAAGGATCCGGTGACCCTGCTCAACATCGCCAACCTGCACCTGGTGCGCGGCGAATACGAGAGCTGCATCACGGAGCTCAACAACATCATCCGCGGTTTGCCGTACGACACGGACGAGGAGCTCATCAACATCATGCGCTTCCGCATTATGCTCAGCCACTTGATGCTCGGCAACGCGGATCAGGCGGAGGCCATCATCAGCGGCCTCACCCCGCTGGACGACACCCCGCTCTACTACTACGGCAAGGCCGCCCTCAACATCTTCCACGGCAAGCGCCAGGAGGCCATGATGGATGTGAACTCCGCCAACAACATCTTCTCCAAGAACCAGGCTACCATCCCCTACCAGCGCGGCATCACCACCTCCGGGCTGATTGACAAGTACCTGCCGGAAATCAACAAGGCCAAGGAGGAGGCTCAGAAGGCCCCCCTGTCCGAGAAGAAGGACTAAATGGAAAAGGACACCGGCACGATACTCCGCCAACTGCCGCTGGGCGAAAACGGACTGATTATCTGCTGGTGCACAGAGCGGCACGGCATCGTCCGCACGGCGGCGCGGAGCGCGCGCAAGCCCGGCAGCGAGCTGAGCGGGCGGCTGGATTTGTTCCACGAGTGCGAGCTGCTGTTCGATTTGTCGTCCACGGGTGATTTGCACCCGCTGAAAAACGCGGCGCTCCTGAATGCGCGGTTGCCGCTGCGGCAGGATTTGACACGGCTGCGGCTGGCGGGCTACATGGCGCAGCTAATGATGGCCACGGTGGAAGGCGGGGAGCAGGATGCGGAATGGCACAGGCTCATCTCCGGCGCATTGGACTACGTGGCTGCCAACCCTCTGAGGGAGGCCATTCTCACCCACTTTGAAAAACGCCTGGCCACCCTGCACGGCATCTTCAGCCCGCTGGTACCGGCGCACACCACCCTGCTGCGCCATTTCCACCGCCTGCCCGCAGGCCGGGCGGAGCTGGTAGACCTGCTGCGCCGCAGCTAGTTTCCCCTGCCCTTCGTCGCGGTTTCCAGCAGGGCCACCAGGGCATCGTCCTTGTCAAGCTTGAGCGCCGCTTGCAGCGGAGTCCAGTCGGCGATATCCCGTGCATGGGGATTGGCACCGTGTTGCAGGAGCAGGCGGGCAACAGGCGCGCTTTGGGCATGGAAAAGGGCGGTCCACTCGTCCGCATCCGCCACCTCGGTGTCGGCGCCGTGCTCCAGCAGGAAGCGCACCATATCCGCATTGTCCTCCCTCGCGGCAACCATGAGGGCCGTGCTGCCGCCCTCATAGGGAACGGCGTTGATATCCGCGCCGTGGCGCAGCAGAAGCTCCACCATGGGCATAAGGCCGTCCTCCACGGCAAGGGCAAGCGGAACCTGCATCAGCGAGGTCGGAGCAACGGGATTCGCGCCACGCTGCAAGAGGCACTCGGCGGCTTGCATGCTGTTGTGGCAGATGGCGGTTTCCAAGGGAGTGCAGTCATCTTCGTCGCGAGCCTCAACCGAGATACCGCGGTCCAGCAGCCAGGCACACATGTCAACATGCTCGCCGCGCACGGCGGCATGCAGGGCGGCGGGGCAATCCTTCACGCACACCCCGGTCTGCTCCAGCAGGGCTGCCGCCTCCAGCCGCCCGAAGAGGGCGGCCCACTCCAGAGGAGCCATTCCCTCGGCATCCGTCTCCGCGGGGTCTTCTCCCGCTTCCAGCAGGGATTGCACCTCATCCATCCGATTGCGCACAATCGCGTAGCTGAGCGGCGGCAACTCATCCGGCGGCATGGCACCCAGCCCGGCAAGCAGCTCCACCGTCTCCTCGTTTCCGGAGAGGCAGGCCGCGTACAGCAGACACCGCGCATCATCCTTGGAGAAATCGTACTCCACGCCGGATTCCAGCAAAAGGCGGACCACGGCGGCATTGCCGCATTCCACCGCCCTTTCCAGCGCCGCTTCACCATACTCGGCTACAGCCCGTGCATCGGTACCGCCCGCAAGCAGGCATTGCACTCTCACGCGGTCGCCGCGGTATGCTGCTTCCAGCAATTCCTCGTCAAGAGTTCTCATGCCGCCAGAATATTCCAAGCGGTGGCGTCTTGCAAGAGAAAAAGCCGCAAAACGAGCTTGCAAGCGGGCGGCGGCGGGGGGATAATGAAAGCGTATCTTGAATTTCACCCCATATCAGCTATGAACATCAAAGCAATATCCACAATCACCCTCGGCTTGGGCATGCTGCTGGCATCATGCACGCCCAAGGAGGCTGACACGTCCAAGGAGGCGGCTCCCGCCCCGGAACCCACGGTGCAGCAGGAGGTTCCCAAGGTGTACTTCACCCGCGAGCTCACACCGGAGGCTCTGGTGAAGATGTACCAGCTGGTGAACCGGGAGATGACCGGCAAGGTGGCCATCAAGCTGCACACAGGCGAGAAGAACGGCCCCAACATCATCCCGCGCGACATGGTGAAGGCCCTGCAGGCCACCATTCCGCAGAGCACCATCGTGGAGACCAACACGCTGTACGATGGCGACCGCTACACCACGGAGGAGCACCTGGAGACCATCAAGGTGAACGGGTGGGACTTCTGCCCGGTGGACATCATGGACTCCGAGGGCACCGTGAACCTGCCGGTGAACGGCGGCAAGCACTTCAAGGAAATCAGCATGGGCGGCCACATTGTGAACTATGATTCCATGCTGGTGCTCACGCACTTCAAGGGCCACGGCATGGGCGGCTTCGGCGGCTCCATCAAGAACATCGCCATCGGCTGTGCAGACGGTAGGGTGGGCAAGGCACAGGTGCACCAGGGCGGCACCGGCAAGAACATCATGGGTGCCGTGTTCATGGAGAACATGGTGGAATCCGCCAAGGCCACCTGTGACCACTTCGGCAAGCACATCACCTTCGTCAACGTGCTGCGCAACATGTCCGTGGACTGCGACTGCGCGGGCGTGAACGCCGCCCCCGTGAAATGCCGCGACATCGGCATCCTGGCCTCCACGGATATTGTGGCCATCGACCAGGCGTCCGTGGATTTGGTGGACACGCTGCCGGAGGAGGAGAAGCACGACCTTCAGGAGCGCATCAAGAGCCGGGAGGGCATGCGCCAGGTGGAGTACGGCGAGGAGATGGGGCTGGGGTCCCGCAAGTATGAACTTATCGAAGTGAAATAAGCCATGAGCAAGGTATACTTTACAAAAGAGCTCACGCCGGAGGCGCTGGTGAAGCTCTACAAGCTGGTGAACGCGGATATCACCGGAAAGGTGGCCATCAAGCTGCACACCGGGGAAAAGCACGGACCCAACATCATTCCGCGCGACATGGTGAAGGCCCTTCAAGCCATCATCCCCAACAGCGTGATTGTGGAAACCAACACCCTCTACGAGGGCGACCGCTACACCACCGAACAGCACCGGGAGACACTCAAGGTGAACGGCTGGGACTTCTGCCCCGTGGACATCCTGGACGCGGAGGGCACCGTGAACCTCCCCGTCAAGGGAGGCAAACACTTCAAGGAGGTCAGCATGGGCGGTCACATTGTGGACTATGATTCCATGGTGGTGCTCACGCACTTCAAGGGGCATATCATGGGTGGATTCGGCGGCTCCATCAAGAACATCGCAATCGGCTGCGCGGACGGACAAATCGGCAAGGCGCAGGTGCACGGCCACACCAAGGAGACCCCGTGGAGCGCCACCCTCTCCCCCTTCATGGAGAACATGGTGGAATCCGCCAAAGCCACCATCGACCACTTCGCGCCGCACATCACCTACCTCAACGTCATGCGCAACATGTCCGTGGACTGCGACTGCATGGGCGTGGCCGCGGAACCCGTGAAAGCGCGCAACGTGGGCATTCTGGCATCCACGGACATCGTGGCCATCGACCAAGCGTGCGTGGACCTTCTGCACCAGCTGCCGGAGGAGGAGAAGCACGACCTGGTGGAGCGCATCAAGGAGAAGGAAGGTATGCACCAGCTGGTGTACGGCGCGCAGATAGGTATCGGCGAGCGCGAATACGAACTCATCGAGGTGAAGTGATGGCGGAAAAGATACTGGATATCGACCTGGCAAAACTGGACCTGAGCCGCCCGGACCGCACGGGGCAGCCGGAGAGCGTGTTCGCCCAGGGCAAGACGCCGGAGCAGCTGCTGGCCATCCTCAAGGCGTTCCAGAAGCGCAAATGCGCTGTGCTCGCCACGCGCTGCAGCAAGGAACAGGCAGAATACCTGAAGACACACCGCCTCAAGGATTTCGTGTACCACGAGCAGGCGCGCATCGTCACCCTCGGCCAGGCGGATGGGTTGCCTCTGTGCTACCAGGTGGCCATCTGCACCGGCGGCACGGCGGACATCCCGGTGGCGGAGGAGGCCGCCGTCACGGCGGAATTCTTCGGGGCAACCGTTACGCGGCACTACGACATCGGCGTGGCAGGCATCCACCGTTTGTTCGCGAGCCTGCCGGAAATCCGCCAAGCACACGCGGTGATAGCCGTGGCGGGCATGGAGGGTGCACTGGCGAGCGTGCTGGCGGGCCTGGTGAGCGCACCCGTGGTAGCCGTTCCCACCAGCGTGGGGTACGGGGCATCCTTCCAAGGGCTCACGCCGCTGCTGAGCATGCTCAACTCCTGCGCGGAGGGAGTGAGCGTGGTCAACATCGACAACGGATTCGGCGCGGCATCCCTGGTGTGCCGCATGTTCCGCACCTTTCCAGCCTTGTACTGAACATGAGCAAATTCATCTACTTTGAAGGCCACAGCGGCATCAGCGGAGACATGGCGGTGGCATCCCTGCTGGATTTGGGGGGAGACGCCGCCAAGCTGGACGCCGTGCTGAAATCGCTACCCGCAGAGTTCACCTACACCGTGGAGCGCGGGCATTCCTACAGCATGGCGGGTTGCTGCTTCAACGTACACCACCACAGCCACCATCCGCACGAGGAGCCCTACACCGAGCACCACCACCACGAACACCGCCACCTGGCGGACGTGGAGGCCATCATCGATGCCGCCGAGATGACAGATGCCGCCCGCGCGCTGGCCAAGCGCATCTTCCGCATCGTGGCGGAGGCGGAGGCGAAAGCCCACGGCGTTTCCATTGACGAGGTGCATTTCCACGAGGTGGGCGCCATCGATTCCATCGTGGACATCATTTCCGCCGCTGTGCTGCTGGATGATTTGGGCGCGGACGGCAGCGTGGTGACGGGCCTGAGCGAGGGCCAAGGCACGGTGATGTGCCAGCACGGTGAGCTTCCCGTGCCCGTACCCGCGGTTATGAACATTGCACAGGCGCACGGCATCACGCTGCGCCCCACTGCCACGCAGGGGGAGATGGTGACGCCCACGGGCATTGCCATTGCCGCCGCCGCACGCACGCGCGGCACCCTGCCGCAGGCCTACCGCATCCTGAAATGCGGCGTGGGGCTGGGCAAGCGGGATTTCGGCCGCGCCAACTTCCTGCGCACGTTCATGATTGAGGACACCGCCGACCCGGAGCAGATTTTCGAATGTGCATGCAACGTGGATGATTCCACGCCGGAGACGCTGGCCTACGCGCTGCAAAAGGTGCTGGAGGCGGGCGCGCGGGATGCGTGGTTCACCCCCTGCTACATGAAGAAAAACCGCCCCGGCGTGCAGCTGGGCGCACTGGCGGATGCCGCGTGCCTGGAGTCCGTGGAGGATGCCATGCTGCGCCACACGGGCACCATCGGCGTGCGCCGCCATCCCGTGGAACGCACGGTCATGGGGCGCCGCCAGCTGGTGGTGCAGACCGCCTTCGGCCCCATCGCGGTGAAGGAGAGCCGCCACGGCGATATCCTGCGCCGCCAGCCGGAATACGAGAGCGTGGCCGCCGCCGCGGAACGCGCGGGCGTGCCGCTGGATACCGTGTTCCAGGCCGCCCGCAACGCCGCCGAACAAGCATGACGGAGCACGCGCCAGAGGAGATGCTGCACCGCCTGCGGGAGGGGCTTCGCCCCATACTGCAGGGCGGCGTTGCCTTGGCATTCTCCGGCGGTGTGGACAGCACGCTGCTGCTGGCCGTGTGCGCGGAATTGGCGTATGAGACGGGCGGACGCGTGGCGGCGCTCACCGCGCACACGCCCATGCACTCCGCGGCAGAGCTGGAACGCGCGCGCGATTTGGCGCAATCATACGGCGTGCCCATAGAGGTGTTTCCCGTCAACCCGCTGGAGCTGGAACCGGTGCGCCGCAATGCGCCGGACCGCTGCTACCACTGCAAGCACGCCATGTTCCAACGCTTCCGTGATTACGCGGAAACACATGGGCTGCACACGCTGATGGAAGGTTCCCATGCGGATGATGAAAAAGCCTACCGCCCCGGGCGCCGCGCCATCCGCGAGCTCCAGGTGCGCTCCCCCCTGGCGGAGCTGGGATTCACCAAGGCGGATGTGCGCGCCATGTCCGCCGCCCTGCAGCTGCCCACGGCCAACGCCCCCGCCGCGCCCTGCCTGGCCACACGCTTCGACTACGGCACGGAACTCACGGACACCATGCTGCGCCGCGTGCAGGAGGGAGAGGATTTTTTGCGCACCGCCCTGCCCGGCGCCGCCGATATCCGCCTGCGCGTGCACGGGGATTTGGCACGCGTGGAAATCGCCCCCGCCCATTTCACCGCCGCCGTGCAGCGGGCGGAAGAAATCACCGCCGGCCTGCGCAGGCTCGGCTTCCGTTTCGTCACCCTGGACCTGCAGGGCTTCCGCTCCGGCAGCTTTGATTCACCACAACCATGAAGACCCTCTCTGCAGCAGCCGTGCTCATTGCCGGCATTGTTTGCCTGGTGCTGGCCGCCGGGCACAGCGGTTTCCTGCACACGCACCATGCGCTTGTGGCACTGTGGCTCAGCGCGGCGGGCGTGGCTTGCATCCACACCCTGGCGGGGCCGGACCACTACCTGCCGTTCATCGCCATTGCCAAGAGCCGCGGTTACGGCTTGGGGAAAACGCTGCTGTGGACCGCGCTGTGCGGCGTGGGACACATAGGCAGTGCCCTGCTGATAGCGGCCGTGTTCAGCGTGTTCGCCAAATGGCTGGCTGCAGAGAACTTTGAATGGCTGCAGGAGAACCAGAGCGATTTGGCAGCCTACCTGCTCATCGGCATCGGTGCAGCCTACCTGCTGCACTCCCTGCGCCACCGCTGGCTCCACCGCCACGCCGAGGGGCGCGAGCACCTGCACAGCCTCCGCCAGAACGGCAACAGCATCACCATCTGGGTGGTCTTCATCGTCTTCATCCTCGGCCCCTGCGAGGCACTCTTCCCTGTCCTCACCGCCGCTACCGTCATGGGTACGGGCGCGGTCGTCTCCTCCACGCTCATCTTCTCCGGCATCACCATTGCCACCATGCTCGCCGCCGTGGCAGCCGGCATGCTCGGCCTCCGCGCCTTCCACTCCCACTCCCTCCAGAACTACGCACACGAAATTGCAGGCGCAACCATCGCCGCCTGCGGTATCGCCATCCTCTGCGGACTGTGAATACCCTGCCTCACGGCACGCGAGTTTCACCAAATCCTACTTCCCCTTCCCCCCGCGGATGTACCAAAACATTCCCGCCACCAGTGCCAGCAACACAATCACCGCCGCAAGCATACACCAGCATACCCACTGCATCGTCTGCACAGAAGCCTGCAAGCGCTCATTCTCCGCGCCCTGCTGCTGCACCCGCGCAGTCAATCCCTCAGCAAGCTTTTGCTGCTCAAGGAGCAAATCCTCTCGCAGCTCCTGTTGCCCGCGCAGCACTTCCTCGCGCAACTCCCCCACACCGGCGGCAGGGGCCGCCCCGCCCCCAACAGCCTGGTTGAGGATATGCGCGCCAATCTCCTCCACAGCCTGCACCGTGGCCCCCAGCGGGTCCGGCAGAGGCTGCAGCGGCGGCACCGCATTGGCACCGTGTTGCGGCACCGGCTGCATAGCGGGCTGCACGCCCTGCGCCTTCAGTGCCTCATCCATGCCCCTCTGGTGCTCCTGACGCTCCTTCTCCAGTATCTGCGCGCTCAAATTCACCACCCCGGATGCAATCTTGCGGCTCTCCGGGTCCATCTGCATATCCCCCTCCAGCTTCTGCGCCTCCTTCTCCAGAAGCTTCACCCCAACCTTCAGCACAGTATCCAGAACCTTGTCCGTATCAATCTCCACTCCCCACACGGGACCAAGCCCCGCGCACAGCAGCAATGTCAAAAAAATCCGTTTCATACCCTGACATCATAACACAGCCTCCCCCCAAATGCAACCTCTCAAAAATTGACGCGCAAAAAAAGGCTCTGCGCGTTTGTGGCGGTCGGTGCAGTTAGCGCGGCGGCGGATGGATGCATGGGGTTTCCGCAGCAATACGCCACCTTCGCGCGCGAGATTTTGCCTTGCGCGGGGGGCTTGGTTGTGCTAGAGTGGCGGGCGGTATGAAGGTTATCACGATATACGGAAGCAAGAGCGACCTGCCCTTTATGGAGCCGGCGCGTGTTTATTTTGCAGAACAGGGGGTGGAGCATGAGGAGGTGGTGTATTCCGCCCACCGGGATTTGCCTGCGCTCATCGATTATTTGAAGGGGCTGGAGGCATCCGGGACAAAGGCTGTGCTGCTGTGCGTGGCGGGTCTTTCTGCGGCGCTGCCGGGTGTGGTGGTGATGAATACGCAGTTGCCTGTGATTGGAGTGCCTGTTCCGTGCGGTCCGCTGAACGGAGTTGATGCGCTGCTGGCTATTTCCCAGCTTCCGGGCGGTGTTCCGGCCACAACGGTGGGTCTGCACAAGAAGACGCCGTTGAATGCAGCAATGGCGGCGCACCGCATCATTCAGCTGGCTGAATAGGCCTGTGGGATTTGGAATTTGAAAGTTGGGCGCCTGAGGCGCGTGATTTTTGAAGGAGCAAACGCTTATGAGCAGTATTGGAGCCAAGGAGATTGCCGAGTCCGTGCGCGGATGGGTGGAGCGGATTGCATCCGGTGAGACGGAGCGCCTGGCTGTTATCGGGCTTATCAGCCATGGTGATTTGCTGGCGCAGCGCCTGGTGGCGGGTCTGCGGGAGCGCGGTGTGGATGCGCTGTACGGGGCTATCGATATTTCCCTGTACCGTGATGATGTGGATATGCGGGCGGAGAAGCTGCCGCTGCGCTCGTCCTATCTGCCGTTTTCCACGGATGGGCTGCATGTGATTCTGGTGGATGATGTGCTGTACACGGGGCGCACAACGCGAGCGGCGCTGAATGCGCTGTTCGAGTACGGGCGTCCGGCGCGAGTGGAGCTGCACACGCTGGTGGACCGCGGCGGGCGCGAGGTGCCTGTTTGCGCGGATTTCTCTTGTTTCCATGTTGAGCCGGCAGAGGGCAAGGAAGTGAAGGTGAAGCTGGCGGAACTGGATGGAGAGGACGAAGTGGAATTTTGAACTTGGAATTTCGGATTTTATGAAGCCTAGAAAGGATTTAATCACAATCGAGTCTCTGAGCGACGAGGAGATTCACACGATACTGGATTCCGCGACGGCGATGAAGGACATTTTCACGAAGAGCGTGAAGAAGGTTCCGGCGCTGAAGGGGAAATCCGTGCTCACTCTCTTCTACGAGCCGAGCACGCGCACCCGCTCATCGTTCGAGGTGGCGGCACACCGCCTTTCCGCAGATGTGACCACCTTCACGGTGGGCACTTCCAGCGTGGTGAAGGGTGAGAGCGTGCACGACACCATCGACACGCTCATGAGCATGAAGATGGATTACATTATTGTGCGCCACAAGAACAGCGGTATTCCGGATGTGATTGCCCGCCACTGCAAGGCGGCGGTTGTCAATGCCGGTGACGGCGCGCACGCGCACCCCAGCCAGGCGTTCCTGGATGCCTTCACCATCCGTGAAAAATACGGCACGGTGGCGGGCAAGCGCGTGGTCATCATCGGTGATATCCTGCACAGCCGCGTGGCGCGCTCCACCAGCACCATCCTGCAGCGCTTGGGCGCACAGGTGGCGTACATGGGGCCGGGGCCGCTGGTGCCGCTGCAGGCGCACACGGGTATCCCGCGCTTCACGGATTGGGATTCCGTGTTCGACTGGAAGCCGGATGTCATCTACCTGCTTCGCGTGCAGAACGAGCGCATCGACACGCCGTTCTTCCCGGCGAACGACTACCACCAGGCGTTCGGCGTGACGGAGGAGCGCCTCAAAATCATCGATGATTTGGACCTGGGCATCATGCACCCGGGCCCGGTGAACCGCGGCGTGGAGCTTTGCGATGCCGCCATGGAGTACCGCAACTGCCTGGTGTGCAACCAGGTGGAGAACGGTATCGCCGCCCGCATGAGCATTCTTTACCACCTTACCCCCCAGACGCAGAACAATGACTGAGACCATCATCAAAAACGCCACCTGGGCGATTAGCGGAGAGAAGTACGATTTGGCCCTGTCTGCGTGCGAGGGCGGGAAGCACCCGGTGCTGGACGGCATCACGCTCACGGGCGTGGAGCGCTGCGAGCCTGCGGGCAAACTGCCCGTGCCGGAGGGAGCGCAGGTGATAGACGCGGCGGGCAAGCTGCTGCTGCCGGCGCTGTTCGATATGCACGCGAAGGTGGAGATAGCGGGGCGCAGCAAGCGAGAATCCGTGAACCGCACGGGCCAGGCCGCCATCAACGGCGGCGTGTGGGCCATGCTGGTGCTGCCCACCCGCGGCTTCTGTTTCGACAGCGCGGCCAACCTGGACAGCTTCCACGATGCCGTGAACCAGCGCTCCTCCGCAGAGATGTACGCGGCGGGCTGCATTACCCAGGCTATGGCCGGGGAGCAGCAGGCCCCATACAACACGCTCGCGGCGCGCGGCGTGCGCATCCTGAGCGATGCGGAGCACGTGCCCGCCAACCTGCTCACCCTGCACCGCGTGATGAAATACGTGGCGGAGCTGGATATGGTGCTCGCCATCCGCGGGGATGTGCCGGAACTCACCCGCAACACCTACATGCACCCCGGCACCACCTCCTACCGCCTCGGCCTGCACGGCACCCCGGCCTGCGCAGAGGAAATCGGCATTGATACCCTGCTCCGCCTGGCGGCGGATGCCGGCGCGAGCATCCACGTCCAGACGGTGAGCACCGCAGAAGGCGTGGAAATCATCCGCCGCGCAAAGGCCCGCGGCCAGAAGGTGACGGCGGAGGTTGCCCTGCACCACCTGCTCTTCACGCATGAGGACGTGGGCAACTACGACACGACCTACAAGACCCTCCCGCCGCTGCGCGAGCGCCGCGACTGCGAGGCCCTGGTGGCAGGCTTGAAGGACGGCACCATCGACTGCATCGTGAGCGACCACACGCCCTGCATCCCCTTTGCCAAGAAGCAGGATTTCATTACCGCCCCGCACGGCATGGCCGTGCTGGACCACTACCTGCCCGCGCTCTACACGCATTTGGTGAAGCCTGGGCTGCTCACATGGGCGGAGCTCATCCGCGCGTGCAGCACGGCCCCCTGCGGCATTGTGAAGCCGGTGGACGAGTACGACGAGCCGCGCGTGGCGCCGCTCATGCTGTTCGACCCCGCTGCGTGCGCCACGGTGCAGGCGGCCAACCTGGCCTGCGGCACGGAGAACTCCCCGTTCATCGGGCGTGAGCTCTGCGGCAGCGTGATCCTTCCCCTGCAATAACCGCGGGTATATGGTCATCTATATCATCAGCGACGGCAAGAAGGGGCACCTCTCCCAAACGCGCGGACTGGCGGGTGCCCTGCTGGAGCGCGCCCAGCGCCTGCGCCCGCAGGCGCAGCACAGCTGCCATGAGGTGGATATCACCCGAAAAGGCTACTTTGCCAAGCTCTTCTACAAGGGCAAGGATTTGGCGGAGCTGCCCGCGCCGGATTTGATCCTGTGCGCGGGGCACGGCACGCACCTGGCGGCGCTGAGCCTGGCGCGGCACAAGCGCTGCCTGTGCATGGTGTGCATGCGGCCCAGCCTGCCGCTGGGCTTGTTCGACCTGTGCATCATGCCGCGGCATGATGTGCCGGTGAACCGCGAGCCCGGGGCCAACACGTTCTGCACCAACGGCGCCATCAACTGCATCCACCCCCGCCCGGACATTCCCAAGACGGAAACGCTCATCCTGGTGGGCGGGCCCAGCAAGAGCTTTTCCTGGGATGCAGAGCTGCTGCTCACCCAGCTGGCCAACATTGTGCGCCACAACAACACGCCCATGGTGCTCACCACCTCCCGCCGCACCCCTCCGGATTTCCTGCAGGACCTGCAGGCCGCCTGCCCCAGCATTCACGCCGTGCCGGTGGAGGAAACCTCTGCAGACTGGGTGCCGCTGCACCTCTCCCGCGCCAGTGAGGTGTGGGTCACGCAGGACAGCGTGTCCATGGTGTACGAGGCCCTTTCCAGCGGTGCACCCGTGGGTATTCTGGAGATGGCCCCGCCGCGCGAGGACGCCAAGAGCAGGAAAAAGCGTGTCTCCCGCGTGGAGCGCGGCCTGCACATGCTGGTGAAGGACGGCATGGTGCACACCTTCACCGAATGGGCGCGCGACCACCGCCTTCCCGCCCAGGGCGAGGTGATCAACGAGGCCGGGCGCGTCGCAGACTACATTCTTGAACGCTTCCCCCGCCTGTTGCCATGAAAGTGATGCACCTGCTGCCCTCCCTGTCCTCCGGCGGGGTGGAACAAGTGGTCCTGGAGCTCTGCCAGGGCCTGTGCGCGCGGGGCGTGGAAACTGTGGTGGTATCGGAGGGCGGCCCCATGGTGGCGGCCGTGGAGGCGGCGGGCGCGCGGCACATCACGCTTCCCATAGGCCGCAAGAGCCTGAAAACATTTTTGATGGTGCCGCGCATGGCGCGCCTGATACGGGAGGAGCGCCCGGATGTGCTGCACCTGCATTCCCGCGTGCCCGCGTGGGTGGGCCTGCTGGCCGCCAGGCGCGTGGAAAAGGCTGTGCGCCCGCTGGTGGTCACCACCTTCCACGGTTTCCACTCGGTGAACTTCTACTCCGCGGTCATGGCCAAGGGGGACCGCGTGATTGCCGTTTCAGAGTGCATGAAGCGCCACATTCTGGAGAACTACCCCTCCACCCCGGAGGAGAGAATCACCGTGGTGCCGAACTCTGTGGACACCACCCAGAATTTCCCGGAATACCGCCCCTCCACGGAGTGGTGGCAGCAGTGGCGCAACGACTACCCGGAGCTTCAGGGAAAGTTTACGCTCTGCCTGCCAGGCCGCATCACCCGCATCAAGGGTGCCGCCCACCTCATCCCCCTGCTCCGCGATTTGCACGAGCGCGGTATCCCCGCCCACGCTGTGATTGTGGGTGAAACCAAAAAGGGCAAGGAGGCTTTCCGCGCAGAGCTGCAAGAGGCCTTCGCACTGGCAGGGCTGGCGGATGCCGTCACCTGGACCGGCCACCGGCGCGACCTGCGGGATGTGCTCTGCGCGTGCGATGTGACGCTCTCCCTCACCCTTATCCCGGAATCCTTCGGCAAGACCACGCTGGATGCGCTGGCCCTGGGCCGCCCGGTGGCCGGCTACGAGCACGGAGGCGTGGGCGAGCAGCTGGATATCTTCCTGCCCCAGGGCAAGGTGCCCGTGGGAGATACCGCCGCCATGGCCAAGCTGCTGGCAGAGTGGCACCGCCAGGCCCCCACCCCGCTCTCCCCCGTGCCCGCGCCGTACAGGAGGGAGGATATGCTGGAGGGGCATTTGCAGGTTTACGGAGCTTCCGTGAACTAGGATTCCCCATACAAGCACCACTGCCAATGCGTATGGGATGGCAATGGATGGTGGGGGTTAATTGCCGGAGCAATCGTTGCCTTCCGAAGCCCGGTCTTCTATGCCCTGCAAGTACTCAGACTCGGAAAGCAGCTTTTTACTCATGTACCGGATGGAGTCCAGGACAAAAGCGCGGTGCGAGAGCATCCAAATACCCAGCTCGTGGTGTTCGGTGCCGTTGGTGCAGCTGCAACGGCTGATATGCAGGGAAAGCATGAGCTCGGCATAGCGGTCCCAAGCGGCTACGGATTCATCATACAGGCGGAGCACCTCCGCATCATGCAACAGTTCCTGTCGCATGGCTGCAATCTCCCGCTTCTGGATATCGGCCCAGAGGTTGTGCGCCTTGATAATCAAATCAATGCTGCAGAGTTTGCCAAGAACGAATTCCTGCATGGGGGCAAGCACGGAGCGAACGGCCTCCGGGGCATTGGACGGTGCCGTGAAATAATCGGGCTGCGGCGAGGTGGTATCCGGGCCGAGTTCGCCAACAGGGGATGAATACCAGCAGGCATGCCGGGCAAAGCAGGCGGCATCCTGGCGGATGGCGTGGGCCAAGGCAGCCCGTACATTGTCACTGCGGTTCCAGAGCCCGCTGCGCGGACCAAGCTCTTTGGCATAATAGGTTTCCGCGAATAGTGCGGTCTTGTGTATCCAGTCGCGGCAGGCTTCCACCACCTCATCCACGTCCTCCATGCCTTGGGTGAGTTCGGAAAGATAGCTGGCGTAAGCCTCCGGGTTGCATTGCTTGTAATTCCGGAGTTCCTCAACGGTGTAGACATCGTGGTATTCTTCTCCGAGATTGCCAACAATGCCTCCGGCCAGAATCCGGCGCAAGGGGAACAACGCCATTTCCTGCGATATCACGGAAGAGAGCCCTTCCCCAGAATGGAGCTCATCAGAAGACAGTGCCGCCATTCGGATATCCGCACCATGCTGTATGAGCAACTGAACCATGGCCGCGTGACCGTTTTTGACAGCGATTGCCAAGGGCGTACATCCCCTTTCATTGCGGACATTGACTTCCGCCCCCTGTTGCAAGAGGATACGAACCTTCTCCGTATCGCCTTGTCCGCAGGCCTGAAATAAATCAGGCGTATGCTTTGCTGTGTCTGTTATCGGTTCCTCCACTTCCGCTTCCAAACCCGTTTGAATGGGCGCAGCGAGAGAGGGCAGAGCCAACAGGGAAAAGGCAGAACAAACGAAAGGTTTCAAATTCATCGTATGCGGAAGATGGGAGGAGTCTACCCGTGGCAGACAGGCAAGTCAAACTTTTATGCACACCAGACAGGTGGATGGCGCGCTTCCCGGCGTAGTCGGCGCCCCCGACCACCTCGCAAATGCCTGCGGGCATGGTTTGAGATTGCCATGCGGGAGGCGAGAGGGTAGAATGGGCGCGTGAAAATCAGTTCCCTGAAGCTAATGGCCATCAAGCTCGCCCTGTTTACAACGGGATTGGGCTATCTGGCAATCGACCTCTGGGTGGTGGAGGGTCCGGTGTACCGTATGCTGCACCCGCTGCAGACGGCAGCGGCGGAGGAGCCTGTTGCCACGGTGAACGGGGAGCCTATCACAGAGGCGCAGCTGGCGCGCCACACGGCGGAGCAGAACTTGCTGGCCGGGCGCGAACTTGCGGACAACACCCGCCGCGCCTCCATGGTGCTCGGGCTCGTGAACAGCAGTATGCTGCGTATCCAGGCCCGCTACAATGACCGCAACCTGCCGCCCCAAAAGCAGGAGGCCCAGGCGGAGATGGCGCGCTTGCAATCCCGCGCGGCAGATGAGCACGCGTTCGATGCCGCGCTGCAATCCCAGGGTTACACGCGGGAGCATTTTGCAGCCAAGCTGGAGGCGCGCCTGCTGGAGCTGGCCACGCTGGAACGCGCGGTGGGCAAGCATTCCGCCGTGGAGAAGGAGGCCCTGGCACTCCACTACGACCAGGTGAAGGATGAACTGGAGATTCCGGCTTCCCGCACGGTGAAGCACATTTTCCTGGCCACGCTGGAGAAGGACCCCGCGGCGGTGAAGGCTGCGGCAGAGGCCCTGCTGGGCCGCATTCAGGCGGGAGAGCCGTTTGCGGATGTGGCGAAGGAGTGCAGCGAGGACGAGCGCAGCGCCCCCAAGGGCGGCGATTTGGGCACGCTGTATGATGACGGCACGCTGCCTCTGGAGGAGCTGAACCTTTTCGGGGAGACGCCGCTGGCAGCCGGTACGCCCACGCTGGTACAGAGCCGCTGGGGCTGGCACATTGTGCTGGCGGGCCCGGTGACGACGGCCTACACGCCGTCCCTGGACGAGTGCCGGGAGTCTCTGCGCAGCGCGATAGAGAGCGCGCAGCGGGAGATTGCGGCGGATGCCTATTTCAACGCCGCGCTCAAGGAGGGGCGCGCCAAGAAGCACATTATCATCCATGGCGGCAAGTGATACCATTTCCGTGAGCCGCGCCATCTGCGGCCTGCGCGGCGCGGTCTGCATACCGGGAGACAAGAGTATCTCCCACCGCGTGGCGATTCTGGGGGCGCTGGCGCGCGGCAGCATGCAGGTGAAAAATTTCCTGTGCAGCGAGGACTGCCTGAACACCCTGCGCGCCATGGAGCAAATCGGCGCGCGCATCACCCCCGGTGATGCGCCGGAGAATTTCACGCTCACCGGCTGCTCCATGCAGCCCAACGCCCCGCAGAAAGACATCGACTGCGGCAATTCCGGCACCGGCATGCGGCTGATGGCCGGCGTGCTGGCGGCCCTGCCCTTTGAGAGCCGCCTGTTCGGCGACCGCTCGCTGAGCAGCCGCCCCATGAAGCGTATCCTGGACCCGCTTTCCATCATGGGTGCACGGCTGGAGGCATGCGGGGAGAAGCCCGGCTGCGCCCCGCTGCACATCTGCGGCGGCACGCTGCAGCCCATCCGCTACACGCTGCCCATGGCCAGCGCGCAGGTGAAGAGCGCCGTGCTGCTGGCAGGCATGCTCACCCGCGGCACCACCGCCGTGCACCAGCCCGCCGTCACCCGCGACCACACGGAGCGCCTGTTCGCCCATTTCGGCATCCCCTGCTCCGTTTCGGAGGACGGGTTGGATATCGAGGTGACCGGGCCTGTGGATATCACGGCGAAGGACATCACCATCCCCGGCGATATCTCCAGCGCGGCGTTCTGGCTGGTGGCGGCAAGCATTGTACCCGGCAGCGAGCTGACACTGCGCAACGTGGGGCTCAACCCCACCCGCTGCGGCATACTGGCCGTGCTGGAGCGCATGGGCGCGGACATTTCCGTGCACCGCATCCACGAGGAGGGCGAGCCCTACGGCGATATCACCGTGCGCTATGCACCGCAGCTGCACGGCACGGAGATAGGCGGCGCGGAAATCCCCAACATCATTGATGAAATCCCCGTGCTGGCCGTGGCCGCCGCCTTCGCGCAAGGCACCACCACCATCCGCGATGCCGCGGAGCTGCGGGTGAAGGAGAGCGACCGCATTGCCACCACGGTGGGCAACCTGCGCGCCATGGGGGCTGCGGCAGAGGAACACGATGACGGCATGTCCATCACCGGCGGCAGCAGCCTGCACGGCACCACCCTGCAGAGCTTCGATGACCACCGCATCGCCATGTCCTTCCTCATGGCAGGGCTGAACGCAGAGGGCGCCACCACCCTGCAGGGCTGCCGCAACATTGCCACCTCCTACCCCGGCTTTGAGGATACCCTGCGGGCCCTGCTGGCTTGAAACATTGGCAAAACGCATTTATCCGCTTGCCTTGCGGGGAGAATGCTGTATATTGGCACCCAAGCAAAGAGACAAAGAGACCTTATGCACACCAAGAGACTACTTCCCTGGATGGCGGCCCTGACACTGGGAGCCCTGCCCCTCAGCGCCCAGGACGCTCCTGAGGCGGAAACCGCAACCGTGAACCTGGCCGCAGGCGAGGCCGAGGCAGAGGCCGCCGCTGCCGCCTTCACCAACATGGTGAAGGAGCGCGCGGAACAGGACGACTATTCCGGGCTGACGGACGAGCTGCGCAAGATGCTCCAAAGCGCTTTCCCGGAGGCGCTGAAGGAGGACGGTTCCGCACTGGAAGACGCGAAGGTAAAAAGTAAGCTGGGCACGCGCGCGCTGCAGCTGTACCAGGCGCTCAAGCTGGCGGCGGACACGCCGCAGGATGCGGATGTACAGAAGCGGAACGCTATCATGAAGTGGCTCTGCACCAACTCCAAGAAACCCGCCTCCCTCTTTATTGCAGGCATCACCAAGAACAAGGTGGAGCGCGCGGACGCCGTGAAGATGATGGCCGAGCTGCGCGAGGCCTTCGACAAGGACCCCAAGAAGGCCCTGACGGATATCAAGGGCATCACCAATCCCATGGAGGGCGGCGTGAACAAGAAATTCTACCCCCGCCAGAAGAAGGATATCGACTCCACCGTGAAGAAGCTCCTCTCCCACAGGGACAAGGGAACGCCCAAGGTGCAGCAGGATGCCGTGAACATGGTGAACGTCTTCCGCTTCCTCTGCGGGCTCTCCCCCACCGTCACCTACGACAAGACCTACCACGAGGAAGCCCAGCTGGCGGCGGAAACCTGCCGCAAGGCCGGAAAAATCGACCACGGACTGGGCGGCAACACGGACAAGTGCAACCTGTTCCAAGGCCAGCAGGATGTGCCCGTGCAGGATGTCATCGGCTACATGGAGGACCCCGGCGAAAACAACCGCGAGGGACGCGGCCACCGCAGCTGGATTATGGCCCCCGCCACCGGCAAGACGGCGTTCGGCGTGGCGGGCGGATTCGGCGCCATGCGCACGAGCGACCACTCTTGCGATGTGCCTGCACCGGAGAACGGACATGCCTACCCCGGCATGGGCTTCTTCCCCTCCGCCTACCTGTACGGCGACGGCTGGAGCTACTACGCCCCGGCGGGCCAGCGCGTGCCCGACAAGCCGAAAGTGGAGATGTGGAAACTGAACCGCAGCGTGGCGGAACCGCCCAAGGAGAGCCAGCTCACCAAGGCAAACGCCGTTCCCATCAAGGCGGTTTTCCAGGGCTGGCAGAACTCCGTGACCTTTGAGCCGGACTATTCCAAGTTCAAGAACAAGGGCGGCAAGATGACCGGCACCTACTGGATCCGCATCTCCTGGGAGGGATTCAAGGCCGAGTACGTGGTGGACCTGTATTGACACGCCTCACCTGGCGCCGCCCTCTACCATGTAGGGTGCGCCCTCCGTCACAGGCTCCTCCTCCCCGCTGTCCGGCAGGAAGAGGATTTGCCAGCGCGTGGCCATTTGCCTGCCGCGCGCCCCGGTGTACACGGCCACGTTGCGGAAGGTGATGTCCATCACGCCGCTGCCCGCGGCTGCGCGGTCGGCCTCCGTGATGCGGCGGTGCATGGGCGTGGTGACCACCGGTGTACCGGTGGCATGCGCAGACACGCGGATGATGAAGGAGCCCTCCTCGCTCACCCCAGCGGGCAGGAGCATGTGCACATGGTAGGCGGCATCGGCATCCCCCTGCTCCAGCCACACGGCGGGAGCATTCAAGGCTGCGGGCGCGCCCTCCCTTTGCGGCAGGGGCAAGCCCTGCACGGCGGCATCTGCGGCAGCGGGCGGAGAATCCAGCACCACGCCGGAATACAGCAGGGCGGCAAACAGGCACCAGACCAGCTGCAGCAGCTCCACCGCGCCGCCTGCCACCCAGTGCCGCCAAAACCTCACCACCCGCCAGCGCTTGCGGCACACCAGCAAAAGCACGAGCCACAGCGGCACCAGCATCACTCCCGCCACCACGCCTGTGACCGTGGTGCGCGGGCCTCCCACGCCGATGAGCGAGAGGGTGTGCAGCACCAGAATGCCGATGCTGAGCAGCGGCACTCCCCACCAGGCTGTAATGATGCGTTTGAACACGGCGGCGCGGTGTATTCCCCGGGGCGCATGCTATCATTGCAGGCATGATACCGCAAGACGTTTTTTTTGCCGCGCCGGACACGCATAGATTTGACTCTTCGGCACAAAGGTGGTATAGTTTCCGCGCGCGGGCGAATCAGCGCCTGCAAATTTCACGCTAGCTGATATGAAAGACATCGATTGGGAGAATCTTGAATTCACTTATATGAAAACGGACAAGCGCTTTGTGGCAGACTACAAGCACGGCGCTTGGGAAGAGGGCGGGCTCACGGAGGACAACATGGTCACCATGAGCGAATCCGCCGGGGTGCTGCAGTATGCGCAGACGATATTCGAGGGGCTCAAGGCCTACCGGACCGCTGACGGCCGCATCGTTATCTTCCGCCCGGACCTGAACGCGGAGCGCATGGAGCAATCCGCCCTCCGCCTGGCCATGCCGGTGTTCCCGAAGGAACGCTTTATCGATGCCGTGATGCAGGTGGTGCGAGCGAATGCGGAGTACGTGCCGCCGTACGGCACGGGCGCCACGCTCTATATCCGCCCGTACATGTTCGCCTCCGGTCCGGTGATTGGCGTGAAGCCGGCCAAGCGCTTCCAGTTCCGCATCTTCTGCTCGCCCGTGGGCCCGTACTTCAAGGGCGGCACCTACATGAAGGGCGGCGTGAAGCCCAAGAGCATCCGCGTAACGGATTACGACCGCGCCGCACCCCACGGCACCGGGCACATCAAGGCCGGTCTCAACTACGCCATGAGCCTTCTGCCCGTGGAGGAGGCCCACCGGCTCGGTTATGCGGAGAACCTCTACCTGGACGCCGCCACCCGCACCTATGTGGAGGAAACGGGCGGTGCCAACTGCATCTTCATCACCAAGGACGGCAAGATGGTCACCCCCAAATCCAACAGCATCCTGCCCTCCATCACGCGCCGCTCGCTCATGGTGGTGGCCAGGGAGTACCTGGGGCTCACCGTGGAGGAGCGCCCCGTCACGCTGGACGAGGTGCGCGAGAACATGGCGGAATGCGGTCTGTGCGGCACGGCTGCCGTGATTTCCCCGGTGGGTTGCATCCACGACCACGGGGAAGACATCCTGCTGCCCAGCGGCATGGATGAGATGGGCCCCGTGTGCCAGAAGCTGTACGACACGCTCACGGGCATCCAGTACGGGCTCATCGAGGGCCCGGAGGGCTGGGTGCGCGAGGTGGAGCTCTAAACCTCTGTACACGAAAAGATAGGCACATACCGCAGTATCGGCTTGACATCTGCCTGCAAGGGCAACAGAATGCAAAAGTACAATCCCGTAACCATTATATGAAAACACCATTCCTTTTGGCCGCAGTCCTGGGCTGCCCGCTGGCTTTTGCCCAGCAGCCCGCCGCTCCCCAGCAACAGCAGCAACCCACCGTTTCCGCCGCGCAGAGCATCATCAACCAGATGAGCATTGCCACCAAGGCACTGGCGGATGTGCTGCAGGGCGTGAACGACAAAGCTAGTGCCGATGCCGCCGCCCGCGAGGTGGGCGAGCTCATTGTGCAGATCAAGCTGCTCCACGACCTGGCAGGGTACGCACCGGAACACGCGCAGAGCATTGAGGCCATGCGCATGGCA
>JAZUGI010000162.1:0-1779 GCA_045641125.1 Akkermansia sp. | reverse complement strand
CTTCTCCGCGGGGTTGAAGCGGCCTTTCATGTGGAGCTGGTGGCGCGGCAGGTAGTAGTCGCGGATGAGGCCGCTCCAGGTGCGGGCGGCGTAATCGTTGACGGGCGGTCCCCACACGGTGATGAGGCGGCGGGCGTTCTTCTCATAGTAGTCCGCCAGCTTCTGGTTGTCCTTGCCGTGCTTGCGGGCGAAGTTGAGCCAGCGGTCCAGGCGGAAGTTGGGGTGGGATTCCAACAGGCGGTCCATGGCCAGCATGTATTCCGTCACCTGGTCGTCCAGCTTTTTGGCTTCCTCGTTGTCGCCCTCCTGCAGGGCGCGGTTGCAGGCCATGATGAGCAGCTCCACCTTGCCGCCCAGGTACCCTGCGGCGAATTCTTCCAAATCTGCGCGGAAGAGCGGGCTGTCCTTGAGCTTCTCCGCAGCCTTGGCCAGGGTCTCGATTCCCTTGAAGTAATCCGCGTTGGAGTTGATGGAGTCCTTGTTGGCCGCGCCTGCACCGCGCAGCCAGTTGTAGTACGGGTGGTCCGTGAAGGTGCCGTACACGGACTTGCACATGAGCGCCCAGAACTCCTCCACCTCCTTGGGGCAGGAGCCGTAGCGGCAGGTGGAGTAGTTCTTGAGCCAGGCTGCCAGGTCCATCTGCTTCTGTGACCACGCGGCATCAGCCATCAGCTCATAGATGACCTGGTTGTTCTCAATGCCCTCCGGGGCCATGCCGTGGCCCACCAGACGGCCGCGGTTGGGGGAGTTCAGGGCTTCCAGGTGACCGTTGGCGTAGAATTCCAGCACACCGGTGTGGCCGCACTTGCCGCCCATGTTGGGGATGACGCTGTAAATCCACGGTTTGTTGTAGAAGCCCTTGTGGAAATCCCAGTTCACCTGGTTGTGCCAGTGGTGCTTGTTGTAGTCCACGGCCTCGTCCAGCAGCATCATCTTGTCGTCCGGCACCTTGCTGATAAGGGCCTCCAGGCTGCGGGAATCCCAGATGCGGCGCTGGAACCCGAACATCCATCCCTGCATCATCCACACCGCGTCCGGGTTGGCGGCGGCTATGGAATCATACACGGCGCGGCCGTAGTCCGCCAGCATCTCGTAGCGCGCCGGCTGGCCGTGCGGCGGGAAGGGCAGGTCCATCTCGTTGAAACTGTCGATGAGGTAGTGGGAGCACTTGCCGAACTCCTTCTCCCATTCCTCGATGAACATGGTGCCGATTTTCTTGAAGAGCGGCTGGTCCGGCGTGAGCATCCAGTTGTGCGGCAGGCCGCCGTTCCAGTTGGTCTCCACCAGTTTGATATCCGGGTACAGGCGCTTGAGCGCCTGCGGCACAAAGCCCGCAAAGCCCGGGCTCACCGGGGTCATCCCCAGCGAGCGCATGCGGTCCAGTATCTTGTGCTGCAGGGCAATCTGGTCTGCATGCCACTCCTTGGGCATGGGGCTGTCCAGCGCGCTGATGTTGCCCATGCGCATCCACGGCAGGTGGGCCGGCCCCACAAAGTAGTTCTGGATTTCATCCTCCGTGAGCCCCAGGCGCTTGAACACGCGGGCGGTGATGGCCTCCTGTGCGGTGAGCGCCAGCGGCATGTTGATGCCGTGCAGCGCCATGTAGTCGATTTCCTTCTCCCAGCGCGCCCAGTCCCAGTACACCAGCGTGTACCCGAAGGTCACCACGTTGAAGTAGTAGCGGTACCGGAAAGGGGTGGCACCCTCCGTGGCGGAGCCGTTTGCCCAAGCGCCGGGCTGCACGCGGTTGCCGCTCCAGCTGCAGATGCCGCGGCCCTG
>JAZUGI010000161.1:0-12000 GCA_045641125.1 Akkermansia sp. | reverse complement strand
GGGTCAAAATTTGCTTGGCGCGGTCGATGATGGGCTTTGGCAGCCCCGCCAGACGCGCCACCTGAATGCCGTAGGATTTATCCGCAGGCCCGCGCAGCACCTTGCGTAAAAAGACGATTTCATCCTTCCACTCGCGCACCTCCACATGGCGGTTGCTCACGGCGGGGTGCGTCTGCTCCAGGTCGGTCATCTCATGGTAGTGGGTGGCGAAAAGGGTTCGCGCGCCGATGACATCGTGCAGGTGCTCCGCCACGGCCCAGGCAATGGAGAGGCCGTCGAAGGTGGCGGTGCCGCGGCCGATTTCATCCAGGATAACGAGCGAGCGGTTGCCCGCGTTGTTGAGGATGAGGGCGGTTTCGCTCATCTCCACCATGAAGGTGGATTGGCCTTGGGCGATGTCGTCGCTGGCGCCCACGCGGCAGAAGATGCGGTCCACCAGGCCGATTCGCGCGGAATCCGCCGGCACGTAGGAACCGATTTGCGCCATGAGGGTGATGAGGGCCACCTGGCGGATATAGGTGCTCTTGCCGGCCATGTTCGGCCCGGTGAGAATGAGCACGCGGTTGGCTTCCGCATCCATCTCCGTGTCGTTGGGCACAAAGGAACTGTCCGTGAGCACCTGCTCAATGACGGGATGGCGCCCGTTGAGGATTTGGAGGTCGCGGCTCATATCCAGCTGCGGGCGGCAGTAGCGGTAGAGCTGCGCCTTCTCCGCGAGGGAGAGCAGCACATCCACTTCCGCCAGGGTCTCGCTGGTGGCCTGGATGCGGTCGATGTATTCCCCCACTTCCGAGCGAAGGTTGCAGAAGAGCTCGTACTCCAGTTGGCGGGCGCGCTCATCCGCCCCCAGGATGGTGCCCTCCATCTTCTTGAGCTCGTCGGTCACGAACCTCTCGGCGTTGGCGAGGGTCTGCTTGCGCACGTATCGGCCCTCCGGTATCTTGGAGTAGTTGGCCTTGGTGATTTCGATGTAGTAGCCGAAGACGTTGTTGTAGCGGATTTTGAGGGAATCGATGCCCGTGGCCTGGCGTTCGCGCGCCTCCAGTTCTGCGAGCCAGTTCTTGCCGTCGCGGGAAGCGGCGCGCAGCTCGTCCAGCTGGGCGTTGTATCCGTCCCGTATCATGCCGCCCTCCTTGATGGTGACGGGCGGTTCCTCCACCATGGCGCGCAGCAGGAGCTCCGTGAGCTCCGCAAAATCACCCACGCGCTCCGGCAGGGCTGCAAAGATGGGAGCCTTGGCGGCCAGGGCGGACAAATCGGCGGCGATATCCGGCAGCTGCTGCAGGGAGGCGCCGAGCGCCAGCAGGTCACGCCCGTTTCCGGCACCCTGGGAGAGGCGGGAAACCAGGCGTTCCGTGTCGCGCACGCCCTTGAGCGAGCTGCGCAGCTTGGTCATGAGGAAGGGTTCCTGCAGGAAGCCGCCGATGATTTCCTGGCGGCGCAGCAGTTCCTCCATATCGCAGATGGGGTGCAGAATCCAATCCCGCAGCTTGCGTGCGCCCATGGGGGTGGAGGTGTTGTCCAGCGCGCCCAGAAGGGTGTTTTTCATGCCGCCGCGCGCCTCCACCAGATCGAGGTTGCGGCGGCTGGCGGTGTCGATGAGCACGGCATTGTCCGTGGCGCGCAGGGCGAGCTTGCGGAGGTGGTCCGTGCGGCGGCGCAGCTGGTGCTTCAGGTAGTGCAGGATGGCGGCGGCGGCCCCGAGCGCGGCGGTAAGCTGCGCGCAGCCGAAACCCTGCAGGGAATGCACGCGGAAGTGGCTCTCCAGGAAGGGCACGGCCACGCCGGGCAGGAAGGTGTAGCCGTCATAGTACTGGGTGATGGCCACACCGGGAAAATCATCGCGCTGCTCATCGCTCACCAGCAGCTCGCTGGGGCGGATGCGGTCCAGCTCCTCCGCCAGGGACTCCAGACTCCCGTAATCCGCCACGGTGAACTCGCCGGTGGTGTGGTCCGCGCAGGCCAGGCCCCAGGCGTTTTTCTCATGGTAGCAGGCGGCTATGTAGTTGTGCTCGCCGCTTTCCAGCAGGGAAAGGTCCGCCAGTGTTCCGGCAGAGACAATGCGCGTGATTTCGCGCTCCACCAGCTTGCCCGGCACGGGGTCGGTCATCTGGTCCGCAATGGCCACGCGGCGCCCCATCTTCACGATTTGGCCGATATAGCCCTCCGCCGCATGGAAGGGCACGCCGCACATCGGGATAGTCTGGCGCTTGGTGAGCGTGAGTCCCAGGGCGGCGGAGCACTCCTGCGCGTCCTCGAAGAACATCTCGTAGAAATCACCCACGCGGAAGAACAGCCACACGTCCTCCGGCAGTCCCTGCTTCATGCGCAGGTACTGGTCCATCATCGGGCTGAGTGTATTTTCCGCCATGCGCAGTACCACCTGAGTCTAACGGCTTTCCCTGATTTTTTCAAGTTTTTTCCCTCGATGGAAATGCATACCGTCTTCAATGACGAACCTATCTGCCACGCATTCTGCATTACCTCCCATACTTGTCTCACATCCATGCCTGTTGAGTGCAACACATCAGGGCAGCTTATTCTTCGACTCTGATTAGCGTGTTCCTTGTGTTCTCTCCTTGTCTATGGCTACCACATCGCATATTGCTGCAGTAAATTCAAATGTTGCCACGTCATACAGCAATCTCATATCTACTGCATCGTTCAGCTGACGGGTAGGTGCCCCCTGTGCCTGCAAGCCGCCTCTTTGAAAAAAAGCTTGACTAGCCCGTTTCAAAGGGCATACTGCATTTATCAACAAAACCATGCAGACTACATCCATGACAAGGTCCGCTACAAGCCACGGCCCCGCAATTTCTGTTATTATTCCCATTTATAACATGGAATCCTACCTGTCGCGTTGTCTGGATTCTGTTTTAGGGAACACATACGAGAATTTAGAGATAATCTGCATAAATGACGGGAGCAACGACCAGTCATTGAAGATACTTAAAAAGTATGAGGAAAAGGACGGCAGGGTACGTGTGTTCTCTAAAAGCAACGGTGGTGTCACATCTGCACGTAACATGGGATTGGACAATGCTCATGGAGAATGGATAGCCTTTATCGACCCAGATGATTGGGTGCATCCGCAATATTTTGAATTGATGATTTGGGCATGGAGGCAGACCGGAAGCAAAGCAAAGATGGTTGCAGCTGGATTCGACAAAGTCAGTGTTTACAAAGAAGAGAGCATGTATCAGAGCATCCCGAACAACTGCCTTAGAAGCCTCACATGGAACCACATTATCAATGATGTTGTATTAAGCAGCTCGTTGTGGATGCGGATGTACAAACGCGAAATTATACAAGCATTCCGCCTGCCCAATGAATATGTCTACGCTGAAGATATTACAACAAATATGACCATACTAGGGAGCATGCCCGCGTTAGAGGGGGTCTGGATATATCTGCCCTTGTACCACTATTACATGAGAGAAGATTCCGCAGTACATACACTGAGCGTATCGAGGATGCTCCCTGCTCTCCAATATTTCATGAATTCCATTGAGGGCTTCCCGTCAAAAGAAGCACGGCAAGCATGCTGTGAGGTACTGCTGCATCATATCGATTTCATTTTGCTGGTAAAAGGCAAGAAAGACAAATCAGTTTGGCAACAGGCACGTTCAATATTTCGAAAGGGAATAAAAACGTGGTATCAAGCAGGCATTGGAGTAAACGGACGGGGATATTCGTTCATGAAACACTTGTTCTGGTACAGTTTACCAGCGGCACATCGCTGGCACTGCATACGAAAATACCCAATGCTAAGAGCAAGCATTCAACAGGACAAAGGCAAACGGTAGAAATGGAGAACACCCCCTCTCTACTTGCTTGAATTTGCTTTTTACGATCTCTCCCCTGTCAATACCAGCACACCGTATCATCGGATGATTTCCGTGAGCAGGGGGATGGTGCCCACGGTGAGCACATCCCCGTGGCGCAACGGCACACGGTAGTCCGCGGGTTTGAGCTCCCTCTCGTTGATGGCCGTGCCGTTCAGCGAACCCAGGTCCGTCACCACCAGACCGTCGTCCGTGAGCTCTAGCCGCACATGCTCGCGCGAGACGCAGGCGTCATCCAGCAGGATATTCCCCTGAATACGCTCGCGGCCAATGACGATGCCGTCTTCCCGCGCCATTTCGGAAAAGGGGATGTGCGTTTCCCAAGGCTTGCCGCCGGTGAGGCGCCCCGCCAGGTGGAGCACGGCGTTGGTGGGGGCTTCCCTGCGGCTCACGGCCTGCGGGCGGCGCGCCTCCAGCCCGGAGCCCAGGTCCCACTTGAGGCGCAAGGGGTCGTACGGCGAGAGGGGCTGCAGGTACGCGGCGGGGCGCACGGCCTTGGGTTCCGCCGCACCGCCGGGCGGACGCGAGGCAATGGAGATGGGGTGGTCCCAGGCGGGTTCCTGTGCGGCGTTGACCTGTGCGGCCACCTCGCCGATGCTGGCGCGCACGGCGGCGAGCTCGGTCTCCAGCATGCGGGCACGCTCGCGCAGTTCATCCAGCGCGGTCTCGTCTTCACTTGGCGGTTCCTCCGGCATGTTCATGCGGGAATCTTATGAGCGTCTGGACGAGCGGGACAGGATGAGCCCGGCGTAGTATACGAGCTGGGCCAGGGAGGACAACGCGGAGGACACATAGGTCATGGCCGCCCATTTGAGAGCGGTCTTGGCCTGCCCGTGCATGGCCTCGTTCGCCAGGCCGCTCGCGTTGAGCCATACAATCGCGCGGTGGGAGGCGTTGAACTCCACCGGCAGCGTGACCAGGGCGAAAATGGAGGTGCAGGCGAACAGGGCCAGGCCTATCCAAGCCACCGTGGTGTTGCCGCTCGCGCCCACCAGGGCCAGGCCCGCCACAAACACAATCTGCCCCAGGCGGGAGCCGATGTTGACCATGGGCACAATGGAGGAGCGCAGCCGCAGCCAGCGGTAGGCGGTGGCGTGCTGCACGGCGTGCCCGCACTCGTGCGCGGCCACGGCCATGGCGGTGATACTCTTGCAGTTGTACACCACCTCGGAAAGGTTCACGGTCTTGTCCGTGGGGTTGTAGTGGTCGGTCAGCTGGCCCTTGGTGCTGATGACGCGGACATCATGGATACCGTGCTGCTCCAGCATGCGGCGGGCGGTTTCCGCACCGCTGATGGGGGTTTCCACCGCGGAGAATTTGTTCATCACGGACATGAGGCGCTTCTGCACCACCGTTCCCAGAAGCCCCATCACCACCAGCAGGATGACACCGAGCATGGTGGTGGGGTTCTCCATGGCGCTGGATAACCCGCCCATGGAAAAATCGTTCACCTCGGATGCATCCGGGCCCAACTGCGCCAAAACCTGAAAGAAAGACATCATACGTGCCTGTCAGCATACCAGCGCGCACGCGGATTTTCAAGCAAAAAGCACGGGCGCGGCCAAATCAAATTGCCGCCGGACCGCCGCCGCGGGGGATGGGCAAGCCGCCTACGCCGGCCTGCAGGGCGGAATCGGTTATTTCCTCGAACATGCCGTTGCCGGGGTTGCAGCGGAAGCAGCGCTCGGTCTCCGGGGCGTTCCCGGCATCTGCCGCCGGCTGGAAGAACAGATGCCACACCTCCCCGCCATTGGCCTCGACATGGAGCGCCGGGTAGTAGGCGTATTGCGGGTTCCCCCAGATGGGGAGGCCCAGCGATTCGCCCAGGCGACGGAACATTTCCTCAATTTCGCGCAGATACTGCGGCTCGACCGGCTCTATTCCCTCCTCCTCAAAGAAGGCGCGGCCGATATACAACATACCCCCCAAATCAAACGCGCCGATATGCCACGCCAGCATGACGCCGCACTCGTCCACGCCCCACCGGGCGCACTGCTCACGCGTTGCCACCACCTCCACCACCTTGCGGACATTCCGCCCCTCGTCGGACCACACAATGTCCCCGACGCGCGCCTCCACCCCGTTGGGATAGCAAACCTTTTCCTCTCTCATGGCGTTTTTCTATCACAGTCAATCCCATTAGTCAAACACCGCGCCTTTAGGCGCGCATACTATTCACTTTGTCCATTGTACATTCCATCACCCGCGCAGGGTTTGGCCGTTGTCCGGGGCAGGGAAGAGGGCGGGGTCCACGCCGTTGGCCCGGAGAGCGTCAGCAAGGTCGTCGAGGGTGTCCTGATATCCCTCGTTGGCGAGCTGCCAGGTGCCGAAGTGGCATGCAATACCCATGCGGGCGCGCAGGGTGAGGAAGGCCTCCACGGCATCTGCGGGGCTGGTGTGGTTCTGGCGTATCCAGCCCGGGCGGTACTGGCCGATGGGCAGGATGGCCACATGCGGCGCGCCCAGGCGCTTGCGGATGCGTTCAAAACAGGTGCTGCGCGCGCTGTCGCCCGCGAAATACACCTTGGGGCCGCCGGGAGATTCCAGCCAGAATCCGCACCAGAGCGAGCGGTTGCGGGAGTCCTGCGTGCGGTAGCGGGAGCTCCAGTGGCGCGCGGGCGTGAGCGTGATACGCAGCTTGCCCACGCTGAGGGTGTCCCACCAATCATGCTCCTCCACGCGGCAGCTGCCGCAGTGGTACTCCAACAGGCTCTTGAGGCCCAGCGGCACGATGAACAGCGGGTTGTCCCGCTCCCGCAGGCGCTGCAGCGTGGCGACGTCGAAGTGGTCGTAGTGGTCGTGGCTGAGCAGGCAGATATCGATGCGCGGCAGCTCCTCCCAGGTGATACCGACAGGGCGGCAACGCTTGGGGCCGAACCCCTGCACGGGGCTGGTGTAGTCGCTCCACACGGGATCGGTGAGAATGTTCATGCCGGCCATGCGCAGCAGGAAGGTGGAGTGGTTCACGAGCGTGGCCTCCCAGTTGCGGCCGTCCACCGCCTTGGCTGGCTGCGGGGTGAAGCGGCGTTCCTCCACCACGGGGTAGTCTCCCTTGTAGAAGCGGTCGCGGCACCAGTTGATCAAGTTGCCGGAGGTGTAGGGAGTGTGCGGCTCCGGGTTGTAGAAGAAGGTGCCGTTGAAATGGTCGCTCACGGGGCCGTTCCACTCGCCGGGGCGACAGAGCGTGCGCGGCAGCAGCCAATCCACGCCGAACCCGGCAGCGGTCAGCCCGCCCGCACCCACCAGGCCTTTCAGGAACCAGCGGCGGCTGCGTTTAGGCGTCCCCGGTGGGGCATCCGTTTTCTTGCGGCGGTGGAACATGCGCGGAGTGTATGCCCGCCCGGCCCAAAAGGCAAGGCAATTCACGCGTGGAGCTTCCGCCATTCAGCGTACACGACAGGTGAAATTTCGCTGGGGCGGATTTCCGCGCGCTCGCTGCGGAAAGCCACCGTGTGCAGCAGGGGGATGCCCTGCTCCGCCAGATAGGCATCCATGGCGGCCTTGTGGGCATCCAGCATTTCACGGCTGGCGGCATGCGCCACGCCCATGATCTGTGCGCCGCCGAACACCTCCTCCGCGCCGCTGCGCCAGTAGCAGTGGGTCATGCAGATATGGGAGCCTATGGCCTCGCCCGCGCGCTCCTCCATGCCCGGCGGCACTGCCCAGTGGAACAGGGCGGCATAGCCCGTGCCGGCGTGTTTGTTTGCCGCGCCGCGGTGGTCCAGAAAGGCGGCGAAACGGCCGATGACACCGCGCTCATCCAGTGATTCGGCCACGCGGCAGTATCTTTCTGCATCCATGCCGATGGCAGCGGCACGCGCCTCCCACGGGCAGGATACGAACTCTTGCGGCTGCAGGCTTTCTTTGAGGGAGAGCAGCACGCGCCAATCCTCCTCGCCCAGCTGCGGGCGCTGCGGCACCTGCATGCGCGGCGGCTCCGGTATGCGGTCCCCCGGCTGCAGGCGGGCGCGGCGGGTGTGCCCCACACCCAGCGTGAACATACCCACCACGGGCATCACCACCCAATTTTCCGCGCCCGTGCAGCGCGCCAACATGCGGCAGTGTTCCTGCACGGAACCGCCGCCTGTCGGCACCTTGAGCGTGGTCCACAGGCGGTAGTCCGCCCCGGGGGCGGTGGGCGGGTCTGCGCGGCGGATGACGATATGCCCGGTGAAGGGGTCGTTTGCGGAAAGCCAGTCGAACGCGGGGTGGAGGGCATCCTCCGGCAGCTTCCAGGCTACCAGCGCGCCCTCTGCCAGGCTGGTGGAGAGCAGGGTTTGGCGCACGCGGCGCACGCGCCCCTGCTCCAGCAGGGCCTTCAAGCGCTCCAGCACCACGCTTTCCTCCACGCCACTGGCGGATGCCACGGCGGCAAAGGGGCGGCGGTGGAAACCCGCCACGCAATCCTCTGCAACGGACAGGATGCGGGAATCAAGGGTCTGCAAATCCATGCGGTGCTCAGGGCTGGGGGTTCACCACACCGCAGTGCACAAAGAGCGTGGGGTCCAGCTCCTGCTTGGCCTTCTCTGCAATGGCGCGTGCCTGCTCCGGAGTGTCGGTGAGCGCAAAGAGGGAGGAACCGGAGCCGCTCATGAGCGCCACGCGGGCACCCTCCTGCTCCAGCAGCCACATCTTCATGGCCGCCAGCACGGGGAACTTGGCAAACACCGGGCGCTCCAGCTCGTTCACAAAATTGATGTCGTCGAGCTTCTGCGTGCCGTAGTTGATGTTCTTCAGGCGGCGCGAGCAGGTGAGGTTCTTGTACGCGTAGGGGGTGGAGACCGCGAACTGCGGCTTGAGCAGCACCAGCGGGCGGCTCCAGCCGGCCAGCTCCGGCTGGGGCGTCACAATCTCCCCGCGGCCCGTGCAGCGGCTCACCACGGGGTTGAGGAAGAACGGTACATCACTGCCGATGGCGGCGGCCATGGCCTGCAGCTCCTCCGGCGCGTAGTTGGTGCCCAGGATTTCATTGAGCGCCTTGAGCGTGGTGGCGGCATCCGACGAGCCGCCGCCGAGCCCGGCGCCGTGCGGCACCGCCTTGATGAGGTTGATGCGCTGCTTGGCTTTGCGGCCGTACACCTTCTCGAACTCGCGCACGGCCTTGAACACCAGGTTGCTCTCATCCGTGGGCACGCCCGGCATCTCGCACGCCAGTGTGGTGGTGCGGGAGTTGTTGAACTCCAGGGTGTCGCCCAGGTCGATGGGAGCCATCAGGATATCCACATTGTGGTAGCCGTCCTCCCGCTCCTTGCTGCTCACCCTGATCGACAGGTTGATCTTTGCCGGTGCCGTGTAGCTTGTCATGCGCGTATTGTACACGATTCCCTGCCGCGCGTCAATGTTCGCGCGCGTACAGCGGGCACGGCAGACATTGTGCTTGATGGAGCGGGGCAGATGGATTAGAATGCGGGGCGTGAGAACGGAAGAGCAAAGCCACTGGATGACCACCCTGCTGCGGGTGGGCATGGGGCTGTTTTTCCTGGTGGTGGGGCTGATGAAGGTGGCGCAGGTGGGTGACACGGCGAACTTCATCATGCGCAGCGATGTGCTGCCGCTGTGGTGCAGCACGCCGCTGGCCTGCGTGGGCATAGCCATGGAGCTGGTGGTGGCGGTGTGCCTGCTGACCAAGTGGCACTACCGCGGGGCCACGCTCTGGGGCATAGTGATGTGCGCCGTGTTCGTCTTCTTCTACATGCAGGGGTGGATGCGCGGGCTGGAGCTGAGCTGCAATTGCCTGGGCACCACGCACGAGATTGTGGACTACCCCACCGATACGGTCCTGCGGCTGATTCTGCTGGGAGCCATGCTGCTGCTGCACTGGGATGCGCGGCGCAGCGAGTACGCCTTCCCGGCGGGAAGGCGCTTCCGCATGCCGCTGTAGGCCGCAGCCGACCTACTTGCGCCCGGCCATGATATCCTCGATATCCTGCACCTCCAGCGGGGCGTTGGGAATGAGGTCCTCCACGCGGTCCTTGTGGATGAGCACATCCGTCTCAATGCGGATGCCGATGCCCTCCTCCGCAATGTAGATGCCGGGCTCCACGGTCCACACCTGGCCCTCTGCGAACACGGGGTTGTCCGGGCCCACATCATGCACATCCAGCCCGAGCGGGTGGGAGGTGCCGTGCATGTAGTACTTGCGCACGCAGGTGGGGTTCTTGCGCTCCTTGTCCACCTGTTCCTGGGTGAGCAGGCCGAGCTTCACAAGCTGCTTGGCCATGAATTTGCGCACCTTGATTTCGTAGTCGTTCTTCTTCAGGCCGGGGCGCATGATCTTGCAGGCATACTTGTGCACGGCGAGCACGGCCTCATACACCTCACGCTGGCGGGGGGTGAAGGTGCCGTTGGCGGGAACGGTGCGGCTCATGTCGCCCGCGTAGCCGCCGTATTCCGCGCCGATGTCGAAGAGGATGAGATCGCCGTCCTTGCACTTCTTGTGGTTGGAGATGTAGTGCAGCACGCAGGTATCCGGGCCGCTGGCAATGATGGGCAGGAAAGAGAACTTGCGCGCGCGGCGGCGGATATAGCCGGCGCTCAGCAGGGCCTCTATCTCCCACTCGCCCATGCCGGGCACCACGCAGCGCAGGGTGTCCACGTAGCCCTCACCGGTGATGCGGCAGGCCTCGCGCAGCTGCTTCATCTCCTCCGGCTGCTTCACCAGGCGCATCTCCGCCAGGATGGGGTACACGCTCTGCACTTTGGCATCCGGGTAGGAGGCCTGCAAGGCGGCCTTCATGCGCTCGTTGCGGGTTTGCACATAGGTGTAGCGGCGCGGGTGGCAATCCACCTCCAGCCACACGGCGGGAGCGGTGGGCACCCATTCCGCCAGCAGGGCGTTGTACTCCTGGGTCCAGCGCACATCCTTGATGCCGCTCATCTTGGTGGCGGTGGCCTGGGAAAGGCGAGCGCCCTCCCATATCACAATCTTCTCGTTCGTCTCGCGCAGCAGGAGCGTATCCTGGTGGCGGCCCTTCTTGCCCACGCGCATCAGCAACACGGTTTCCTCCTGGTCAATCCCGGTCAGGTAGAACAGGTTGGCATTCTGGTGGTGCGCCAGCGTGCCGTCGGCGTTGGTGGGGTAGATATCGTTGGAATGGATGACCACCAGGCTGCCCTCCGGGAGCTTGGCGGCCAGGCGGTCGCGGTTGCGCTTGTAGAACGTGGCGGAAATCGGCGTGTAGCGGAGTGTATGCATAACGGTTTGCTTTTCTACCGCCAGTATACGCCCCTCTCCCCCTCCCTGCAACCGATTTTTCCGGAAAGAACCGACAGGCTGCGTGTGCCCCAAGGATTTTTGAGCCGCACCGGCTCTCCTCCACATGCAATACCAAGATGCTTGCACTGGAGGGAAGGGCTTGGTATACTGTGCCGCCGTGAGAGTGACACCCGCCGCCGTAATCTGCTGCCTGGCCCTGCTGTGCGATACCGCGGCAGGGGCGGGAATCAGCGGCGCGCAGGGAACCGCCCTCAAGACGCGGCGCACCTCCGCACGCGTGCCGGCGCGGCAGCAGGCCGTGTCCTTCTCCACCTTCGTGCTCAAGGCGTGCAAGGAAATGCCGGTCGGCGGCGGTTACAAGGCCAACTCGGACACCATCCGCAGCCTTTCCTCCAAGGCTGTGTACTGGGATGAGCAGGCACAGCGGCTGCATGTGGAGCTGCCGGCGGCGCAACCCTCGTTCTGCTCCGCCGCGTGCTATGTGGCGCTGCTGCGCGCCTTTGAGCTGTGGCAGCAGCATATCCGCCGCCATCTCCCGCCCCAGGCCTGGCAGGCCCTGGACATAGCGGAGCAGAAGGACGGCATCGGCATTTGGGGACGCGCCAATGCCAACGGCCCCGGCTTTGCCAAGCTCATCCACGACCTCCAGGCCGGCCGCAATTTCGAAGACGTGCGCCTGGCGCGCCCCGGGGACTTCCTCAAATTTTTCTGGACAGAGGAAATCGGCTGCAACGAGCGCGGCCACATGGTGGTCTTCCTTGGAACAGAGACGAAAGACGGCCAGCTGCACATCCGCTACTGGTCCTCCAACACACCGGATGGTTACGGTGTGAAATCCATCCCAATGGTGAATATGCACCACCTGATATTCACCCGCATCACCCGCCCGGAAATGTTCGCCCGCGCCGCGCAACTGCCGGAGACGGACGACTGGCTGGC
>JAZUGI010000160.1:0-13670 GCA_045641125.1 Akkermansia sp. | reverse complement strand
CTCATCATCCTGGTCACGGAGCAGCCGAGCCGCCTGCTCACCACCATCCTTTCCCGCTGCGTGCGGCTCAACCTGCGCGCGGCGGACAGCGGCCTGCACCTCAGCGAGGTGCAGCGCCTCTTCCTGCCAGCCGTGGCGGCCGCGCTCCGCAACATCGGCTCGGATGTGGCCGCCCTGGCCCTGCGGACGGATATCCAGGCCCTGCTTGCCGAGCGCAAGGAGGCCATTGCAGACCAGTTGAACGCCGCCGTGAAGGCAGAGGCCAAGGAGATTGCCGCCGGTACGGACATCAAGGACTGGGAGGCCCGGCAAAAGGATGCCACCGCCGCGCTTATCGAAACGGAATACCTCGGCGAGCGGGAGCAGATGATGGAGCTGCTCTCCCTGTGCTTCGGCCAAGCCGTGCTGCTGGCCAGCCACGCGCCGGATGTGGAGCCGCTCACCCCGGAAATCCGCCAACTGGCGCAGGCCCTCCCCGTGGAGGACCTGCTGCGCCGCATGCGCACCTTGGAATCCCTGCGCTCCAACCTCAACTTCAACGTGAACGAGCAGCTGGCGCTGGAGGCCCAGCTCATCGACATCATCGGCACCCCCTTATGAACAGCATGACCGGATTCGGAGCGGCTTCCGCTCCCTTCAAGAACCACGCCGTGCGCGTGGAAATCGGCGGTGTGAACCGCAAGCAGGCGGAAATCGCCGTGGCCCTGCCCCGCGCCTGGGCAGAACTGGAGACCCCCGTGCGCGAAACCGTGGCCGCTGCCCTCTCACGCGGCAGGGTCAATGTCAGCATCAGCCTGGCAGCCGCCGCCGGCTCTTCCGGCACCATCAGCATCAACAGGGAGAAACTCACCTCCCTCAAACGCTGCCTCCATGAACTTGTAGACACCCTCGATGATTCCCTGGAGCCCACGCTGGATTCACTTATACGCCTCGGCATTGTCGGGGAGCAGACGGAATCCGATATCAACCCGGAAGATGTGCAGCCCGTGGTAATCGCCGCCCTGAAAGAGGCCCTGCAAGCCTTTCTCACCCTGCGCGCTCAGGAGGGAGAGAACATGAAGCGCGACCTGCTGGCACGCATTGCCACCCTGCGCAGCTTCCGAGAGCAGCTGGCGGAGCGCGCCGCCGGCGTGCCGCAACGGTACAGGGACAACCTCATGAAACGCCTGCAGGAATGCGGGCTGCCCCTGCCGCTGGACGATGAGCGCATCGTCAAGGAGATTGCCCTCTTTGCGGACCGCTGCGATGTGACGGAGGAGATGACGCGCCTCTCATCCCACCTGGACCAGTTTGAAAAAATCTGCGAAAAGGACGAGCCCGTGGGCCGCACGCTGGATTTCATGTGCCAGGAAATCTTCCGCGAGCTCAACACCACCGGCTCCAAGGCAAACGATGCCACGCTCGCCCAGCTCGTGGTCAACGCCAAGACAGAGCTGGAAAAAGTGCGCGAACAAGTGCAGAACATTGAATAACACCATACCATCATGCTAGGAACTCTTCTCATTGTTTCCGGGCCCTCCGGCTGCGGTAAGACCACCCTCTGCCGCCGCGCAGAGGCAGACGGCCTCACCACCTACTCCATCTCCTGCACCACGCGCGCCCCGCGCCCGGGGGAGCAGGACGGCGTGGACTACCATTTCCTCTCACGCGAGGATTTCGATGCCAAGGTGGCCGCCGGGGAATTCCTGGAGCACGCCACCGTGCACGGCAATTCATACGGAACCCTCCGCTCCCACATTGTGGACCTCCTGCAGGCCGGCAAGAACGTGGTCATGGATATCGATGTGCAGGGTGCCGCCAGCATCCGCGCCTGCCAGGACCCCACCATCCGCCGCGCCTTTGCAGACCTTTACATCTATCTTCCCGCCGCCGAGCTGGAGGCCCGCCTGCGCGGCCGCAAGACAGATTCCGAGGAGGTCATTCAACTGCGCCTGCACAACGCCGCGGAAGAGGATGCCCGCATGGGCGAATACGCCTTCGTGCTCACCTCCGGTGCCCGCGAGCACGACTACTCTCACTTCACCGCCCTGCTCCGCGCCCTCTCCATGCGCACGGAACTGCGCTAGGCCAGCTCCCGCCCGCCCCGCCCTGCGGGGCATGCGCAAGGCGGGGGAACCGCTCACGAAGGAGCAGGACTACCTGAAGGAGGACGCGGAGAAGAAGTAAAAATACACCCTCTCTTTGGAATTTGTCAGATGCCGACGAGGATTACAAATATAAGAGAAATCCAAGAATATTTTGCAAGCGAGAAAACGAATTACTCGAAACTTATTCTTTTATAACAAAAATTTATTTATACCCCATATCAGAAACAAAAATCAAATAAATCTCTACATATACAATATAACATTGAATTTCATGACTAGAGATTGCATACTTGATCAAACAACACAAAAAAAATCAAGCAAACAATGATTTATAAAACATTTATTTTTTATCTATTAATTTTTGTATCAACATATGTCAGTTTCGCAGAAAATAATTCATTAGAAAAATTGAACGGCGTTGAGTATGGTGATTATATCGTATTTAATCAGACTCTTCTAGATTGTGATGGGCGATGCGTTGCTTCTTTTGATGTTGAAGATTTTTCGTTGGAGGCTTTTGAAGCGGACCTCAACATGCTTCTTGAACAAAGCAAAGCGCATGAAAATGATAAAAACACCCTTAGATCTGCAGGAGGCACACCGAAATTGAATGTACCGTGGAATGACCGTTGGTTTTTCGGCCGAAGGGTTAAGGAAAGCGATGGTTATGTATATATCGAAACATCATGCGTACCCAAGCAAGCAAAACGACCGAATTTTGTCATATCCTCAGTATACCATAAAGGAGCAAGGATGCAGTATTTAACCTTGGGGGAAGAGAGTATCACCCACTGGGGATTTCAGCCGGCAGAAAACAGTGTTTTCCCTTCCAACGAAGAGTGTCTGGGCTTCGGTAAGCTGCTGCTTCATGTTTACCACGGAGACAATGTTCCCCTGACGTACAACATCCCCGAAATGGATCGCCGCGTAGAGCTCCTTCAGCAGATACGGCAAAGGAGACGGTTGGAAGACCAAAATTGGCTAAACAGGCAGTGGCGCTGGTCCGGGTATTACGGCAACCCGAGTAAGACCATGAAAGCCATGGGGGTGGCCCCCCTTGTGAAACCGGGGCGGGTGCCCAACGTAAACGACCGGGCCCAAGGATTCAAGGAGCTTCGCAAACAACTGGAAACCCTCATTGCCAAACAGTCCGGCGCAGTTGTCCATCTGCATAAATGCGTTGACAACGGGGAGATTGTGGAGTGGGATTTCTGCCTCGGCGACAAATCCCGCGTCCATGTCAGCATGGCAAATGCATACAGCAGCACCCAGGCTATGAAAATGATGTACACCTACCCGGAACGCGTCTTTGACGACAATTTCGGCGGCCTGTCCACAGAAATCGCCCTGTCTCACAAGTACAATTGCGAACAGCTCCCCGCTATGCTGCAGTCTGCCGAAGGCGTGGCACGAGAACACACCATCCGCATGAGGCAACTGATAGGCGAGGACGGCCTGCCCGTGAAGGGCAGCGAGAAGCGCAGCATCTACTTCACCCGCGGCAACACGGCGGTGGGCGTGTTCACGGACAATCCCACGTTCAACGTTCTCCCAGCCGCCCGCGCCATCGACAAGCTGCTGGTGGAGGGCATTCGCAAGGCGGGCGAACCGCTCACGAAGGAGCAGGACTACCTGAAGGAGGACGCGGAGAAGAAGTAAAAATACACCCTCTCTTTGGAATTTGTCAGATGCCATCCACCCCGCAAGTTCAACCCCACGGCTCTGCCGTGGGGTAAAAAAATGTAGAGCTTCTTGGGAGGCTCGAAATTAGCGCGCCACCGGCGCGTTCCTACGTAATGCCCCGCCCTGCGGGGCATGCGCCGGCGCGTGTTTGAAGCATCCTTTCATATGGCACGGCGCTGCAGTGGCGCGCAGAGCCACGCGGAGACGGAAGCGTAGCGGAGGCGGCCGCATGGCGGCGGGGCGGCTCCGCTATCCCTTGCGCTTGGCGCGCTCTCTCCACCAGCGGATGGCGGCAAAGACATGGAGCGGCAAGAGACGGGGGAGGGCCCAATCACGCACCAGGAAATCCGCCTTGCCCTTGTGGCTGCGGATTCGGTGGATTTTTTCATAGAGGGAGACATTCCACCAGTTGGCGCGCACCTGAGTGCCGTGCAGCTTGCGCATGAGAAAGAGTTCCAGCTCGCGGATATCATCTTCGCTCCACTCGGTGAGGCCGTCATGCCCTGCCCTCTCCACATCCTGAAGCATGTGAATGTTGGTGCGCTCACGGAAGGCGGCGTATTTCACCTTGGCGCGCTCCTGGGCGAGAATGCCGGGATAATCGTACTTTTCCTTGCGGCTGAAGATGTTGTTCTCATGGATTCGGTAGCGGCAGGCAAGCTCACTGCTGCCGCAGACGGGCCCCGTCAAGAAGGCGCGCACCTCCCAAGCGGGGTCCTGAGCGTAGTGGCCGTCGTCCTCCCAGTCGCGGCAGAGGTTGCCCCATTTCTCGTAGAGGTCCCGGCGGAAGGCCATGGAGCAGCCGAAGCCGTTCAAACGCGGGTTGCGGCCGCGGTGCAGGTAGTTCTTGGCGCGGTCCTGCGGGGTGGACAGGATGTGCAGCGCCGGTATCTCCTCCCTGTAGTTTTCCACGCAGTATGGCAGGATTCCCATATCCGGGTTTTCATCGCTGAACTTCTGCGCGCTCATGACAATCATGGTGAGCTCCGGGTGCTCCGCCACAATACGGGCGGTCTTGGTGCAGCGGTCCGGGTACTGGATATCATCGCCATCCACCATCACAATCCACGGGTGTTTGGCGGCGGCCCAGCCCGTATCCGTGGCGGTGGCCACGCCCTTGTTGCGGTCGTGCTTCAACACGGAGACATCCCACCCGGCCGCGTGCCCGGCCAGCACCTTGTCGATTTCCTCTGCAGTGTTGTCTGTGGAGGCATCATTGACAATGACGAGCTGCATGGGGCCCTTGTAGTCCTGCTGCAGGCAGGAGAGGATGGCCTCCCTGACGTAGCGGCCGACGTTGTAGCAGGTCATGACCATGCTGAGGGGGAGAAGCTGGGGGTCTGAGTTATCGCTCATGAGTGCAATTGTGATTCGAATTGGCGGAACTGGATGGCCTCCAGCAGGTCATCTGCGGAGGGGGAATCATGCCCGGCCAGATCCGCGATGGTTCGGGTGACGCGCAGGATGCGGTCGAAGGCGCGGGCGGAAAGGCCGAACTGGTTGACGGCTTGGGAGAGGAGCTCCTGCTGCTGCGGGGTGAGGGGGCAGTGCTTGCGCAGCATCTTGCCGGAAAGGCGTGCGTTGCAGGTGATACCGGTTCCCGCATAGCGCGCATGCTGGCGTTCGCGGGCAGCCACCACGCGGGCGCGGATGGCCGCGCTGGGCTCGCCGTCCGGCTTGCCCAGCAAGCTGGCCGGATCCACCGGGGGCACCTCGATTAGCATGTCGAAGCGGTCCAGCAGCGGGCCGGAAATCTTCTTGCGGTAGCGCGCCACATCCCCCGGCGAGCAGCGGCATGCGTGGCGGGGATCCCCCAGGTAGCCGCAGGGGCACGGGTTCATGGCCGCCACCAGCATGAAGGCGCAGGGGAAATCCATGCTGCCGCTGGCGCGGGAGATGGTGACCGAGCCGCTCTCCAGCGGCTGGCGCAGGGTCTCCAGGGTGCGGCGGTTGAATTCCGGGAGCTCATCCAGGAAGAGCACGCCGTGGTGCGCCAGGGAAATTTCACCGGGGGTGATATTGGTGCCGCCGCCCATGAGCCCCACATCCGAGATGGTGTGGTGCGGCGCGCGGAAGGGGCGGCGGCGCAGCAGGCCGCCCGTGCGCGGCAGCAGCCCGCACACGGAATGAATCTTGCTGGCGGAAAGGGATTCCTCATGCGTGAGCGGCGGCAGGATGGTGGGCAGGCGGGAGGCAAGCATGCTCTTGCCGCTGCCGGGGCTGCCGCACATCAGCAGGTTGTGCCCGCCCGCGGCGGCTATCTCCATGGCGCGCCGCGCATACGGCTGGCCCTTGATTTCATCGAAGTCGATATCGCGCAGCTCCGCATCGTCCGCCACCTGCGGCTGCACCGGGCGGAAGGCCGCGCGGTTGCTCAGCACGTCCCAGGCCATCAGCAGGTTGTCCACGGCGTAAACCTCTATTCCCTCCACCACGGCCGCCTCTGCGGCGTTTTCCGGGGAAACCATCAGGTACTTGCGCCCGGCATCGCGCGCGGCAATGGCCAGCGGCAGCACACCGCGCACACCGCGAACGGAACCGTCCAGCGCCAGCTCGCCCACCAGTGACCATTCCTCCAGCTGCAGGGGCACCAGGCGGCGGTGCACATCCGGCACGTTGGGGCAGTTCTGCTGAATGGCCATCTCCACGCCCAGGGCAATGGGCAGGTCGAACCCGGGGCCCTGCTTCTTCACATCCGCCGGGGCCAGGTTCACGGTAACGGCCATCTCCCCCGGCTTGTAGAAGGAGCTGTTGACCAGGGCGGAGTTCACGCGCTGCACGCTCTCGCGCACGGCTGTGTCGGGAAGCCCGACCACAAGGGTGCGCCCCATCTCCTTGACGGGTTCTGCATCCACCTCCACGCGGACCTCCAGGCCCTCGATACCGCAGACGGTGGCGGAGTACAGGCACGTGACCATGGGAAACGGGCGGGAGTTACTTGACAATCACCTTGGAGCCTACCCCCATCTTGCTGAAGACAATCTTGCAGGCCTCCTCCGGCACGCGCACGCAGCCGTGCGACTGGCCCACGCGGTGCACATTGCCCACATGCATGCCCACGCCGCCGTTGAAGCGCATCCAGTAGGGCATGTCCGCGCCCTCGAAATGGGTACCCTTGGGGCCGGGCACGCCGGCCACGGCGTTTCCTTTCACAAAGTTGTTGTTGGCATCCATGTAGGAACCGTAGGAGTGGGAGCGGTAGAACTCCTTCTTCTCAGAGATGCGGAAAGTGCCGCGCGGCGTCTCCCTGCCGCCCACGCGGCCGGAGCAGATGGGGAAATCCATGGCAATGCGGCCGCGTATGTACAGGCGCCCGCGCTGCTCCTTGAGCAGGACAATCACATAGGACTCCGCGGGTGCATAGTCGTTCAGCGCGGCACCGTGCCAGATATCGCGGCTGAGCGTGTAGTTCGGGCTGGCGATGAAATCCTCGAAGGTGTACGCCTTCTTCTGGTGGCGCGTGGCGCGCTCCCATTCATCCGCACTCTTGTAACGGTGGCTGGGGCCCACGCCCTTGTGGGAGCAGGAGGGCAGCATGCCCAGCGCCAGGGCGGCGGTTGCGGCCAGCACAAATACTTTCTTGCTGTTCATATTCTGTAGTTTTGGATTCTTGAAGAAAATTCCTTGGGGAGAATGGCTTCCACGATGATGTCGTTCCCCTCGTAGTCGGTGGAGAGCACCTTGCCGTCGCGGTGCATGATGGCGATGATGCGGCTCTCTGCCTGGGGAATGCGGTAGGTGGCGCGCTCCACGCGGCCGGCAAGCACGCCGGTGCAGGCGGCATACAGGGTATCCAACCCCTGCTCGCGCACCACGCTCATCGGCAGGCTCGGGCAATCCACCTTGGCGGCAAGGGCCTCCAGCTGGGCCTCGCGCTGCTCCTCCGGTATCAGGTCCGTCTTGTTCCACACCACAATCATGGGCTTGCCGTGCGCGCCCAGGCTCTCCAGCACCTCGCAAGTGGTCTCATAGTGCCGCAGCGCCTCGCGGTCGCTCGCATCCACCACCTGAATCAGGAAATCGGCCAGCACGGCCTCCTCCAGGGTGGATTTGAACGCCTCCACCAGGCGCGTGGGCAGGTTGCGGATGAAGCCCACGGTGTCCGTGAGCACAAGCGGCTGGCCGTCCGGCAGCTCAATCTTGCGGCTGGTGGTGTCCAGCGTGGCAAAGAGGATGTTCTTGGCAAGCACGCCGGCCCCGGTGCTCATGTTGAGCAGGGAGGATTTGCCGGCATTCGTGTAGCCCACAATGGCGGCGGTGGGAATCCCCTGGCGCATGCGTTCCTTGCGCTGGGTGGCACGCTGGCGGCGCACGGTTTCCAGCTCGTCGCGGATAGCCTCGATGCGGTCGTGCGCGAGGCGGCGGTCCACCTCAATCTGCTTCTCGCCCTCGCCGCGTGCGGCTGCACCGCCGCCCTTGCCGCCGCCGGAGCCGCCGCGCTGGCGGTCCAGGTGCTTCCACATGCCGGCCATGCGCGGCAAGGCGTACTGCATGCGCGCCAAATCCACCTGCAGCACGGCTTCCCGCGTGCGGGCGCGCTGGGCAAAGATGTCGAGAATCACCTCCTCCCTGTCCGCCACGGGAACGCCCACCAGCTTTTCCCACTCGCGCTGCTGGGAGGGAGTGAGCAGGTTGTCGAAGATGAGCGCATCAGCATCCGTCTCCTCCACCCAGTCGCGTATCTCCTCCGCCTTGCCGATACCGCAGATGTACTTGGCCTGGACCTCTCGCGTGAACTCCAGGCGGCTTCCGGCAATGCCGATGCCCAGGTTCTCCACCAGGTTCTCCAGTTCCGCCAGCAGTGCGGCCCGCTCACGGCGCAGCTCTCCCGGCATGCCTATGCTCACCAGCAGGGCACGCTCCAGCTTGTCCGGCTTCTCGCGTATCTCAAACGACATCGTTTAATTGAAGGAGCGGCTGGTGGTCACGGGCACATCCCGCAGATAGTCGCTGTGATTGGCATTGCACGGGCACTCTCCGCAGGAGCTGAGCAGGGCGGCACCCAAGGCCGCCACCATCATAAAGGCAAATGTTTTCATATCCCGTCTATTCAACCCCATTTCCCGCACAGAATCAAGCACAAAGTTCACCCCTGCCGCACAGCGAACGCACGCGGCGCGGCGCATTGCGTGGTTGGAGCTTTACGTCCTGCGGCGGGTGTGGTAGGATGGCGGGCATGAGCAAGGTAACGGCGGAGCAGCTGGAACAGGTGCGCGCATGGGCGGCGCAGGGTACGGATTTGAACGGCATCCAGAAGCTGCTGGCTTCCGAATGCGGCGTGCATCTCACCTACATGGATGTGCGCTTCCTGCTGCTGGACAACGGCATTGAGATTGCCGCCGCACCGGAACCCGCCAAGCCGCAACAACCCGCGCAGAAGGAGGAATCCCCCGCTCCGGAGGAGCCGGCGGAATCCCCTGCCCCCGCCCCCGGCGGCAAGCCCGCCATCTCGCTGGATGAAATCCAGATACCCGGGGCCGTGCTCTCCGGCAAGGTGGTGTTCCCGAGCGGCACCAAGGGCTCCTGGCTCATCGACAACATGGGGCGTTTCGGCTGGAGCGACCTTTCCGGCAAGCCCACGCCGGAGGAGCTGCAGGCCTTCCAGTTCGAGCTCACGCAGCTGCTGAGGAAAGCGTGACGGGCATCTCCGTTTTTGACCTTCGGCGCATTCTGTACCGGCATGCCGCGCAAGGAAATCCTGGAAGCGCTGCGGGAGGCCGCAGAACCGGCATACGCTCGCTTTGCCGCAAGGCTGCTGCCGGACAACACGCATCCCCTGCTCGGCGTGCGGATCCCCACCCTGCGCCGCCTGGCACGCCGGGTTGCCCGCGGCCCGCACGCGGCGGCGCTGTTGTCACGGCTGCCGGGTGCACGGGCGTCTTTTGAGGAAATCATGCTCCACGGCATGGTGGCGGGGTACATACCGGGCATCCCTGCGGAACAGCACATGGCATGCATCGACCGCATTGTTCCGCGCCTGGACAACTGGAGCCTGTGCGATTCCTGCTGCGCCACCTACACATTCGCCGCGCAGGAACGGGACCTGGCGTGGGGCTGGCTGCTGCCCTACACCCGCCACCGGAAAGAATACCGGCGGCGGTTCGGCATTGTCATGCTGCTGAACCATTTTGTGAAGGATGAAAGCCGGGCGGCGCAGGTGGCTGCAATCTTGCCAACCGTTCCGGCAGGTGCCAGGTACAGCGACCTGGCGGTCGCCTGGTGCGCATGCGAAATCATCCTGCGCCACCCCGCCTTGGGAGAAGCCCTTACCGCTGCCCTTCCGCCCCCACTGCGCGCCCTCGCGCTGCGCAAGGTTCGGGAGTCGCGCAGAAGCTGACGCCCCCCCGATTTTCAAATACCGCGCCCCTACTCCGCCTTTCCGAAGAAGAGGAAGGACGCCACCAGGGCGCTGAGCAGGGCCAGGCTGGCGCATTGCCACTGCGGTGAAATACCGGCGGACATCATGGCACCCTGCAGCACCACCGCCACAATGCCCATGAAACAATCCACCAAATTGCCGGCGGCAATCACATCGCCGCGCTTGTCGTCGTCCGCGCGGTCCTGCAGGCGGGCGTTGAGGGGCACCAGGTAGCCAGCTGCGGAAAAGCCGGTGAGGGTGAGCGCCACAAAGAAAAGGGGCTCACCATAGGGAATGAGGGCGAGCGCGGCGCACCCGGCCACAATGCCGATGCCGCCCGCGTGCGCCACCCAGAGGCGGATGGCGCGCGCACAGATGACGGAGGCCACCAGGCCGCCCGCAATGGCACCACCGCTCAACCAGGCAAAGAGGATGGCGGAATCCTTCTGCTGGCCGAGCACCTGCATGAAATCCGCGGAGGAGGCCACCGGGTTCGCCTCCGCCGCCATCTGCAGGACAATGAGCATCATGATGCCCGCGATAAACCAGAAGTAGCCGATGCCAATCTCGCTGTGGCGCAGCACGGGCACGCGCCAAAGCATGCGCAGCTGGGTGAAATGCTGCCAGAGCAGGCTCCATTCAAAGGGGCGGGTGCTCTGCGGCTTGAAACGCGGGATGGAGAGGCTGAGCAGGAACACCAGCACCGCGCCGCCCGCGCAGCACGCACACGGCACCGCGGCGGCCTCCCACCCGGCATCACGCCCCCATTCCTTGAGCAGCATGTACACCACGGAGAGCGCACCTATCTGCCCCACCAGCAGCGCCAACATGGAGGTAATCTCCAAAATGCCGCTGGCAAAGCCTATGTTCTCCGTGCCCACCATGTCCTTCACCAGCCCCTTCTTGGCGGGGCTGAAAAACATGGCCTGCACGCAGAACACCGTAAAGGAACCCACGGCCAGCTCCAGGTTGTGCAGGTACAGCCCCGCTGTCATGCCGGCCAGCACCACCACCTGCAGCAGCACCATGCTCTGCAGCAGGCGCGTCTTGCAATAGCGGTCGGAAAGCCAGCCCGCCAGCGGGGAAAACAGCACAAAGGGCACCACAATCAGGATAGACAGCGGGTACTGCAGCGCGCGTGCCATCCAGATGCCCAGCGCAATCAGCAGGAACTGAACCCCCTTCTCGTTGAGGGAGTTCATGCACTGGATAACCACCAGGCTCCAGAAAGAACCCCACGGGGTCTTCCGGCGCGGTGCATCCTGGGTGGTGGCATCCATCAGTTCCAACCCTGGTCGCCCATGAAGGCGGCAGCGTTCTTGTGCCCGGCCTGCGCGGCCTTGGTGATCCACTCACGGGCCTTGAGGAGGTCCTGCGGCACACCCAGGCCGTGGAAATAGCAGCGGCCGTAGTTGTACATGCCGTTGGCGTTGCCGCCCTCCGCAGACTTGCGGAAAGCCTGTGCGGCCTTCAGGGCATCCTGGGGCACGCCCTCGCCGTTGCGGTAGCAGAGGCCCACGTTGTTGAGTGCGGAAGCGTTGCCCTGCTTGGCGGCGCGGTCATACCAATAGAAGGCGGCGCCCAAATCCTTGGGCACGCCGGCACCGTCAAAGTAGCAGCCGCCCAGGTTGTTCTGGGCGTTGGCGTTGCCGTTCTCCGCAGCCTTGCGGTACCACTGCGCGGCCTTCGTCACGTCTTGCGGCACACCGTGGCCGAAATCACAGCACTTGGCCAGCATGAGCTGGGCCTCGGCATTGTCCTGGTAGGCCTCCTGCAGGAACAGGGGAATGGCCTTGTCGTACTGCCCGGCGTTGTAGAGGGCCTGGGCCTGGCGCACCGCGGGAGACTGCGTGCTGCAAGAAGCGAGCGCCAGCGCGGCGGCGGCGAGTATGGGAGCGTATGTTTTCATAACGGTTGTTGAGTTGTTGTTGCGTTTGGTTCAGGAAAGGGAGAGCAGGTAGCGCTCGGCATCCAGCGCGGCGCGGCAGCCCATACCGGCGGCGGAAATGGCCTGCTGGTACACGGCATCGCCCACATCGCCCGCCACAAAGAGGCCGGGCGTCTTGGTGGCCGTACTGCCGGGGGCGGTCACAATGAACCCGGCCTTGTCCACCTCTGCCAGATTGCCGATGAACGAGCTGTTCGGCACATGGCCGATAGCCATGAACACGCACTTCACCTCCAGCTCGCGCTCCGCGCCGTTCACGGTATCCTTGAGGGTCACGGAGGCAAGCTCGCCCTGCTCATCCGTGTGATAGGCGGCAATGGTGCTGTTCCACAGCGGCTCAATCTTCTCGTTCTCCAGCACGCGCTGCTGCATGGCCTTGCTGGCGCGCAGCTGGTCGCGGCGGTGGATGAGATACACCTTGGAGGCGAAACGCGTGAGGAAGGAAGCCTCCTCGCAGGCGCTGTCGCCGCCGCCCACCACGCACACAGGAACATCTCGGTAGAACGCGCCGTCACAGGTGGCGCAGGCGGTCAGCCCGTGGCCGATGAGTTCCTTCTCGCCCTCGATACCCAGGTAGCGCGCCGTGGCACCCGTGGCAACAATCACGGCCTGCGCCTGGTAGGCACCGCCGGAAGTGGTGACGGTGAAGAGCCCGCTGCAGGCCTCCTGCGTCACGGAAAGCACCTCCTCGAACGCGAAGCGCGTGCCGAATTTCTCCGCCTGCTGGCTCATGTTGAACATGAGCTCCGGCCCCATGATACCCTCCGGGAAACCGGGGAAGTTTTCAATCTCCGTGGTGGTGGTGAGCTGGCCGCCAATCTGGCCGCCGGTGAAGAGGAGCGGTTTCAAGTCTGCGCGTGCGGCGTAGATGGCCGCCGTGTACCCGGCCGGCCCGCTGCCGATGATAATAAGTTTCTCTGCGTCGTTCATTGCCCTTTATGATAGCACAATCCGCAGGCGGAATAAAGGGTAAAATCACGGGAATGCGTCCACCCGCACGTGTGTCCCAAAGAATTTGGGGAACATGTGGATTTGGGGGTGGGGTGGAAAGCGCAAAGCGCATCTTGGAGGTTCAGAGACTTGCAACCGGATAGCGGAGCCACCCCGCCGTCCGTCACGCTGAGGCGCGACGAGGCGGGGTTCCCCGGCGGAGACACTTGCACGCTCGTTATCCCACGGGTTTACACCCGTGGCTCTATAAAGGAAAGCACCCCGCACAAGGCGGGGTGGAAAGCACGTTCGCATGGCTGCAACAGTAATGGGCCGTGCCAGATGAAAGGATGCTTCAAGCACGCGCCAGCGCATGCCCCGCAAGGCGGGGCATTACGTAGGAACGCGCCCAAAGGGCGCGCTATATGTGGAGCCATTCCAATGGCGGCTCAAAGTTAGCCCAGTGCGGAAGCACTGGGGGTAACCACCACCCTAACGTCTCTACACCGAACCCCGCTCTGCGGGGTGGATAACGTCTCCGGTTGCACGTCTCAGGTCGCCTTTACTGACAAAATTCAAAGGAGGAGGCTTCAATTTTGGACGATTTACCTAACGATTGCCTATCAATGCGTAGAAAAAGACAAACTCAATCTTTGGGACACAT
>JAZUGI010000159.1:0-1668 GCA_045641125.1 Akkermansia sp. | reverse complement strand
CACCGACCGCTCCACGGACACATAGTTGAGCAGGGTATACGCCGCGGCGGTGTTGTGGCCCTTCTTCATCGCCTCGCGCAGGCTCTCGGGGCCTACATATCCGCCGCCGCCATAGTTGGTGGGCCAGGCATCGTTGCCCTTGGCGTCTTTCCAGCCGGCAATGGGCAGCGGCATGTTGAACACCACGCTGGCCGGGCTGCAGCCCATTTCCAGCGCCGGCGCGTAAACAGAGATCGGCTTGATGGAGCTGCCCACGGGCATCTTCATATCCGTGGCGCGGTTCAGCGTCTTGCGGGCGGTCACCTTGTCCCGGCTGCCTACAATGGCCTTCAGTTCACCCGTGCGGTAATCCAGCACCACCGCGGCCGCCTGCGGCTGGATGATCTCGGTATAGGTACCGTCCGCGTTGCGGGCGCGGTAGACCTTGTCGCTGGGGTCCCGCAGGCTGGGATACTTGCTCCAGTTGGTCAGCGTATCCTCCACGGTGCTCTGGATCGTGGGATCGAGCGCCAGCTTGACGCGGTATCCGCCGGTACGCAGCTTGTTTTCCATCGCGGCGCGGTTGACGGAGGTATTCTCCAGCCCGTTCAGCTGCAGCAGGATGTCCACCGCTTCGCTCACGGCGTATTCCACATAGTGGGCATAAGGATACATGGCGTCCCCGTCAGTCGGGGATTCCTTGAGCACCTTGGCGGTGGAGCGGTTGAGCGCCTCCTGATACTGCTCGTAGGTGATAAACTGGTTTTCGTACATGCACCGCAGCACATAGTCGGTGCGTTTGTTGGTGATCTCGGGATAGTTGACGCCTTCCTTGGCGCGGTAGAAGAAGTTGCGCCGGGGATTGTAGTAGTAGGGGCTGTTGGTGACCCCGGCCAGCATCGCGCACTCCCGCAGGGTCAGTTCGCCCAGGCTCCGGCCGAAGTATCCCTCGGCCGCGGTCTGCACGCCATAGTAGTTTTCGCCCAGATAGATCGTGTTCAGATAGCTTTCCAGGATCTCGTCCTTGGAATATTTCATCTCCAGCTGCATGGCCAGCCACGCTTCCTGGATCTTGCGCTTGTAGCTCTGCTCCGCCGACAGCAGGGTGTTTTTGATCAGCTGCTGGGTAATGGTCGATCCGCCCTGCGTGGACGAGGAGGAAAGGTTGGACACAAACGCGCCCACGATGCGCTTCAGGTCCACACCGTTATGGCTGTAGAAGCGCGCGTCCTCCACGGCGACAAAAGCATTGCGCAGCATGACCGGCATCGCGCCGAGGGAGATCATCACACGGTTCTCCGTGCCCTTGTATTCGGTGATCAGTTCGCCATTGCAGTCATAAATAAAGGAAGTCTGGGCCTGCCCGTCCAGCGCGGCGAGATTCAGCTCCGGCGCGGTATCCACATATCCGCGGGCAATGCCCACCACCGCGCCCAGCGCGGCAAAGCCGACCACCACCACCAGGATGCCCAGCACGCGGATCACATTCAGCAGCACGCTGACAACAAAGAACGGCTTACGTACAGAGGTCTTGAAGATGGTGCGGTTCGGGGTTTTGGTTCCCTGCCCGTCCCCATCCGGCGTGTCCCCGGCGGGGGTGGGCGCGACCGTGTACCCATCGGGCACATAGCCGTCGGTATACACGCCTGTATCCTCCTGCACCGCGCCTTCCCAGCCGCGCGGCGCGGT
>JAZUGI010000158.1:0-58921 GCA_045641125.1 Akkermansia sp. | reverse complement strand
CACCACTGCGGATGGCGTCACCCCCTCCTGGCTGGAGGAGGACACCACCGAGCAGCAGGAGCTGGAACGCTTGAACGCCACGGCGGAGGAGCGCGAGCGCGCCCGCACCGCCACCCCCGCCAAACAGGAGAAGGACCAGCACGTCATCTCCCAGTCCCGCCTTTTCTCCGTGAGCGGTGGAGACTCCCTGCGCATGGGGGCCATTGCCACGCACGCGGATGCAGTGTACGCACGCCTGTGCTCGCTGCTGGATTTGCCGCGCGACTGGAAGAACGGCATCTCCATCCGCCTGGTGGGCCAGCCCACGGACCAGCCCGTGCGCAACCCCGTGCGCCTGCGCGTGAACATCATCGGCGGTGCACCCAACTTCCAGATACGCATCCACCCCGGCGGTGGAATCGACATGGAGCGGCTGGACGACGCCATCATCACCATGGTGCTCTACGAGCGCGCCCTGCGCGGGCTTTCCGGGGATGCGTTCCCGGATGAGGTGAACCTGCCGCAGTGGCTGGTGAGCGGCATTCAGCAGGCCATGCTCTGGCGCAGCGGCAAGGCGGACAAGAACCTTTACCGCAACCTGTACGACCGCGCGGAAATGATACCGCCGGAGGAAATCATCGGCATTGAGCAGCCGGGCAGGCTGGATGCCGCATCCCGCCAAATCTACGATGTCTCCTGCGGCGTGCTCGTGATGAGCCTGCTGGACTGCCCCAACGGCAAGGAACAGTTCCGCAGCATGCTGGAGGAGGCCGCCACCACGGACCTGCCCGCCAAGGAGTTCATTGCCGCGCATTTCAGCGAGCTCGCCACCAACCACGACATGCTGGACAAGTGGTGGGCGCTGGAGCTCGCCGCGCTCTCCCTGCCCAAGGCATCGGATGCCCTCGCCCCGCTGGAATCCGAAAAGCAGCTGGCGGACGCCCTCACCGTGGTCTACTTCGACCCCGAGACGGAAACCGCCCGCACCGTGAGCATCGACAACGCGTACGAGCTCATGGAAGTGCCGGGCTGGGAGAACCTGCTGCGCCCCAACATTGAGCGCCTGGTGGCCCTGAGCGCCACCGCCTTCCCCGCCTACCGCCAAATCGTCATCGACTACTGCCGCGTGCTCTCCGCACTCATGGATGACAAGGACCCGGACGCCGCGCAGAACACCCTGGGCCCGCTCAGGGAGCTGCGCCGCGCCTACACCGCCGCCGCCACCCGCGGGCGGGACTACCTGGACTGGTACGAAATCACCCACCTGGGGCACACGGACACGCGGTCGTTCGACACCTACCTGGAGGCCATGCACGTGCTGCGCATGGAGAACGAGGGCGTGGAGACCCCCATCAGCCGCTACCTGCGGGATATCGAAACCCTGCAGCACCTGAAGGCGGACGACCCGCTGCCGGAGAGCATCCGCGAGCAGATTGGCAAGAACCCGCAACCCGCAGGAGAGGAGGCAAAAAAACATGAGTAGCCCGGACATGCAGGCGGAACAGGAGGCCCACGCAGACGGCTTCTCCACCGTGGCGGGCATAGACGAGGCCGGGCGCGGCCCGGTGGCCGGCCCCGTGGTGGCCGCCGCCGTCATCCTGCCGCCGGGGTTCGAGCTGCCCGGGCTCAACGATTCCAAGCAGCTCTCCGCCAAAAAGCGGGAGGCCCTCTACACCGCGCTCATGGAGGATCCCGCCGTGAAAAAGAGCGTGGCACAGGCCAGCGTGGAGGAGATAGACCGCCTGAACATCCTGCGCGCCACGCACCTGGCCATGGCACGCGCGGCGCAGGGGCTATCCCCGCTGCCGCAGCTGTGCATCATAGACGGCCTGCCCGTGCCCAACTTCCCCCTGCCCTCCCGCAACCTGGTGAAGGGGGATGCGCGCTGCCTGAGCATTGCCGCCGCCAGCATCCTGGCCAAGGTCACCAGGGACCGTATCATGCAGGAGCTGGACACGCAGTTCCCCGCCTACGGCTTTGCCCGCAACGCGGGGTACGGCACCAAGGAGCACCTGGCCGCCATACACGCCCATGGAATTACGGTACACCATCGCCGCTCGTTTGCGCCTGTTGCACAAATGGAGCTGCCCCTGGGGCTCTGAGACCCCGCCGCCGCGCGAGTTCACCGGCCGCTACGGCGAGCTGGTAGCTGCCTCCTGGCTGCGCGCCCACGGCTACCGCATCCTCTACCGCAATTTCCGCATCGGCTCCGGGGGTGAGGTGGACATCGTCTGCCGCACCGGGGAAACCCTGGTGTTCACAGAGGTGAAAAGCACCACCAGCCCCGCATCCGGCACCCCGGCGCGCATGGTGGACCGCACCAAGCGCGACCTCATCCGGCGCGGCGCGCGCAACTGGCTGCGCATGCTCGGGCGGGAAGTGCCCTACCGCTTCGATATTATAGAGGTTTTCCTGCTGCCCGGGCAGGCACCGCGCATCAACCTCATGGAGAACGCCTTCCACATGCACGAGCGCGCCAGATAGCCCGGATTCACCCCCTCCGGCAATTTTTTGTGTCAGCGAACGGAAAAAAACTTTCCTGATTTTTCCAATCTGCTAAAATGCCGCGCGGTTGAACGCCGCCCCCTGTTTTCCGTGAATGCGCGGGCGGTGAAACCCAGCCGCAAACAACACAATGTCAAACTATACCACAAGGGTTCTGGAAGAAGTGGCCGCCAAGAATGCGGGCGAGCCGGAGTTCCTGCAGGCTGTGCAGGAGGTTGTGTCCACCATCGCTCCCGTTCTTGACTCCAAGAAGAAATACGAGGACAACTGCATCCTCGAGCGCATCGTCGAACCCGAGCGCTCCATCATTTTCCGCGTCCCCTGGATGGACGACAACGGCCGCGTCCGCGTGAACCGCGGTTACCGCGTCCAGTTCAACAGCGCCATCGGCCCGTACAAGGGCGGCCTGCGCTTCCACCCCTCCGTGAACCTGGGCATCCTCAAGTTCCTCGGCTTTGAGCAGACTTTCAAGAACTCCCTCACCACGCTCGCCATGGGCGGCGGCAAGGGCGGCTCCGATTTCGACCCCAAGGGCAAGAGCGATGCAGAGGTCATGGGCTTCTGCCAGAGCTTCATCACCGAGCTCTACCGCCACATTGGCGCAGACACGGACGTGCCGGCCGGCGATATTGGCGTGGGCGGCCGTGAGATCGGCTACATGTTCGGCCAGTACAAGCGCCTCACGGGCCTGTTCACCGGTGTGCTCACCGGCAAGGGCCGCAACTGGGGCGGCTCCATCATGCGCCCGGAGGCCACCGGCTACGGTGTCTCCTACTTTGCGCAGAACATGCTGGCCACCCGCGGTGATTCCATGGAAGGCAAGACCTGCCTGGTTTCCGGCTCCGGCAACGTGGCCCAGTACGCAGTGCAGAAGCTCACCCAGCTGGGCGGCAAGGTGGTCACCCTCTCCGATTCCAACGGCTTCATCTACGATGCGGACGGCATCGACGCCGAGAAGCTCGCCTGGGTCATGGAGCTCAAGAACGTGCGCCGCGGCCGTATCAAGGAGTACGCGGAGCACTTCACCGGTGCCAAGTACTTTGAGGGCGACCGCCCCTGGAACGTGCCGTGCGACTGCGCCTTCCCCTGCGCCACGCAGAACGAAATCAACGGCGCACAGGCCGCCGCGCTCATCAAGAACGGCTGCAAGCTGGTGGCGGAGGGCGCCAACATGCCCACCGACCTGGAGGGTATCTCCAACTTCCTGAACGCCAAGATTCTCTTTGGCCCGGCCAAGGCGGCAAACGCCGGCGGCGTGGCAACCTCCGGCCTGGAGATGGCGCAGAACAGCCAGCGCCTCAACTGGACCGCAGAGGAGGTGGACGCCAAGCTCTTCAACATCATGAAGGACATCCACGAGAACGCCTACGCCCACGCGCACGAGTTCTCCACCGGCAGCGATGCCGCCTACACCAACTACGTGGCCGGCGCCAACATTGCCGGCTTCGTCAAGGTGGCGGATGCCATGATTGACCAGGGTATCGTGTAACACGCGCCGCCCGCATTCAACGCAAAGGCCCGTTCGGCACCATGCCGCGCGGGCCTTTCACTTTCCACACAACTGCGCAGGGATATGGGATATCAATCGTCGCCGAGAAGCTCGTTGATGGAGGAGAAGAAGTCATCGCAATCCTCCTCCGTGGCCTCGGTGTCCAGCATGGCGTCGTAGTCCGTGAACTCGTACATCTTGGCCGGTATTTCCTGGATGAAGGAGGAAGGGGCGCACTTCTCCGCCTTGCCGTATCGGCTGCGGGAGGCGCAATACGTCATGGTGAGCCGCTCCTGCGCGCGGGTGATACCCACATAGAACAGGCGGCGCTCCTCGTCCATGGAGCCCTCGTCCACGGAGCGGGTGTGCGGCAGCAGGCCCTCCTCCACGCCCACAATGTAAACGTGCGGGAACTCCAGCCCCTTGGCGGCGTGCATGGTGATCAGGCACACGCCCTTCTTCTTCTCCAGGTCATCGTCGTCATCCTTGTCGTTGTCCAGCGACATCTTCTCCAGGAAATCCGCCAGCTTGGCACCGGGGGTCCAGAAGTTGTGGATGGACTCCAGGATATCGTTGATGGCGGCAAGGCGCTGCATGCGCTCCTCGTCCGTCTTGCAGGTGCGGCCCACATAATCCTCGTACTCCATCTCGTCCATGAGGGCCTGCAGGGTCTCGCGGAAGCTCACGCTGCTGGCGCGGAAATCCTCCTGGTAGCGCTCCACCATGGTGGTGAAGGCGCGGATGCTGGCCTGCGAGCGCGCGGAGCAGTCTGCCAGGAAAGTCTCGTCCCGCAGGGCATGCCAGAGACTGGCGTGGTGCTCGCGGCTGTGGGTGATGGCCAGGTTGGCGGTGGTGGTGCTGATGCCGCGTGCGGGCGTGTTGAGCACGCGCAGCAGGTGCAGGTCTGCATCCGGGTTGTCCATGACCTGCAGGTAGCTGATGAGGTCCTTCACCTCCCTGCGGTCGAAAAAGCTCTTGGTGCCGACCATGCGGTAGGGGATGTTGTGCTCGCGCATGGCTGCCTCCAGCTGGCGGCTCTGCACATTGGCGCGGAAAAGCACGGCCATATCCTCCCACTTGAGCTCGCCGCGGCGGTGGAGCTGCTGCATCTCCTCTGCAATGAAAGCGGCCTCCTCCTCAGAGCCGGGCATGGCCACCAGGCGCACGGGGTACTGGCCCTGCTTGGTGGTGCGCAGGGTCTTCTCCCTGCGGCCGATGTTGTGGCGGATGAGCTCGTTGGCGCAATCCAGCACCTGGCGGGTGCAGCGGTAGTTCTCCTCCAGCTTGATGACGGTGGGATTGGGGAAAAAGCTCTCAAACTCCAGGATGTTGGAAATCTGCGCGCCGCGCCAGCCGTAGATGGACTGGTCGTCGTCCCCCACCACGCACACATTGTGCTCCGGACCCACCAGCTGGCGCAGCAGGCTCATCTGCAGGGAATTCGTGTCCTGGAACTCGTCCACCGTAATGTGGGAGAAACGCTTGTTCCACTTGTCGTGCGCATCCGGGTAGCAGCGCAGCAGGCGCTCCGTGAGGATGAGCAGGTCATCGAAATCCACCGCGTTCTGCGCCTTCAGCTCACGCTGGTACGCCTTGGCTATGGCCGCCACCAGGTCGTCCTCTATCTGGTCCGCCTCCAACCCGGCGTTGCGCACGCGGGAAAGGTCCGCCAGCACCTGGTTGGGGTCCAGTTTCTCCTTGAGCGCGCCGTACTCCATGATAAGGCGGCGGATGAGCCCGGTCTGGTCGCTCCCGGTGTAGATGGAGAAATTCTCCTTGTAGCCGAGCTTGCCGATATCCTGGCGCAGGATTTTCACGCACAGGGAATGGAAGGTGCACACGGTCATCTCCTTGGCGGCCTGCTTATCCACCAGCCCGGCCACGCGCTCCGCCATCTCGGTGGCGGCCTTGTTGGTGAAGGTGAGCGCCAGAATGCCGCGCGGCGCTATGCCCTTCTCTATCATGTGCGCTATGCGGCAGGTGACCGTTCGCGTTTTACCCGTGCCCGCCCCGGCCAGGATGAGCACCGGGCCGCCGAGCGTGCGCACGGCCTCTTTTTGCGCTGTGTTCAGGGAGTTGATATTGAATTTGGAGGCCATGGTGGAAGTGCGGCGCAGGATACCAGACTTCGGCGGGAATTTCAATGCAAATCTGGTGCGCATCCCCCCCACGCGCACGCGCGCAATGTCCTTGACGCTCGGGGGGCGGGATGGTAGACTCTCCGCATGAGTACGAAGTTCAGTTGGGAGTTCTCCCCAACGGACGGAAATGAAGACTATGGAGAAGAACTTAACAGCGCCTTGCCGCCACTGGTGCGGCGCCTTCTATCCCAAAGGGGAATTTCCGGCCGGGAGCAGGCCCAGAAATTTATCAACCCCAGGCTCGCGGACCTAGGGGACCCCTTCTCCCTGCGGGAGATGGATACCGCCGTGGATCGCATCTTCCGCGCGGTGGACAACGGGGAAAGCGTCTGCATCTATGGAGACTACGATGTGGACGGCGTGAGCTCCGTAACGCTTCTCTACACCATTCTGCGCGCCTACGACCTGGATGTGCACTACTTCATCCCGGTGCGCACCAAGGAGGGCTACGGCCTGAGCGAGGAGGGCATCCGCCACGCCATCGAGACCTGCGGCCGCAAGCCGGAGCTCATGCTTTGCGTGGATTGCGGCACCTCCTCCGTGGACGAGGTGGCCGCCCTGCGCGACATGGGGATAGATGTCATCATCCTGGACCACCACGAGTCCGGTGCGCAGGGCCGCCCGCCCGCGCTGGCCGTGGTGAACGCCAAGCTGGAGGAGGACAGCCCGCTCACCTACCTGTGCAGCGCCGGCGTGGTTTTCAAGCTGGCGCACGCGCTGCTCAAGACGCGCCGCCTGACGGATTTCGACCTCAAGCAGTATCTGGATGTGGTGGCCATAGCCACCGTGGCGGACATTGTGCCGCTGGTGGAGGAAAACCGGCTGCTCACGCGCCACGGGCTGCGGGTGATGGCGCGCGGCGGCAACGTGGGCCTGCAGGCGCTCAACCGCGTGGCCGGGCTCAACCGCGTGCCGAACGCCGCGCATGTCTCCTTCCGCATCGGCCCGCGCCTGAACGCCGCCGGCCGCATGGACAGCCCCATGGATGCCCTCAACCTCCTCATGGAAACGGACCCGCAGCGGGCGGACACCCTGGCCCAGCGCCTGGATGCGCTCAACCGCGCCCGCCAGCAGGAGGAGGAGCGGATACGCAACGATGCGCTCGCCATGCTGGCGCGCACGCACTCGCCGGACAGCCGCGTGATTGTGCTGGGCTCCCGTGATTGGCACCCCGGCGTGGTGGGCATTGTGGCCTCCCTGCTCATGCGCCGCTTCAACAAGCCCGCCTTCGTCATCTCGCTGGATGAAACGGGGCTGGGCAAGGGCTCCGGGCGCTCCGTGCCCGGCGTTTCCCTAGTGCAGGCCCTCCAGTACGCCGCAGACTGCATTGTTTCCGGCGGCGGCCATGAAATGGCGGCCGGCCTGGTCATCCGTGAGGAGCAGATAGACGCCTTCCGAGAGAAGTTCGACGAGTTTGTGCGCACCTGCACAGAAACGGAGCAGAGCCTGCCCACCCTCCACATTGATGCAGAGGTGGATTTCCCGGAGCTGAGCGTGGATCTGCTGGACAGCTACGAACTGCTCGAACCCTTCGGCAACTCCAACCCGCAGCCCGTGTTCATGACACGCGGGGTCATGCCCTGCGCACCGCCCCGCCACCTGGGCAGCAGCCACCTGCGCTTCTGCCTGCGCCAGGGCCTTTGCGAGCACTACGCCATGTACTTCAACGGGGCGGAGGAACAGCTGCCGGACCCGCCCTGGGACATTGCCTTCACCATTGAGCGCAACGTCTGGAACGGCAGAAACTACGTCTCCATCTCCATTCAGGATATCCGCCCCGCGCAGTAGCCCATGAAATCCACCCGCCAGAAACGCCGCAAGAGCGAGCCGGAATTCGGCTCGTGGCGCCTGCCGGTGGACAAGCCGGCGGAGGCGGAGCACATCCTCACCCCCTCCATGCGCTTCCGCCGCCGCATGCGCAACCGCATGGCCAATCTCAAGGCCGCCCCGCGCAGCGTGCTGCACCGCCTCATGATTCAGGAGGAGTACGCGGAGGAAATGCATCTGGACCTGCCGCACGGCTGGCAGCGCACCTGGCGCCTGCTGCTGGGCCTGCTGGTGCTGCTGCCGCTTTCCGTGGTCATGGTGTTTGCCCTGCTCATGCAGCTCTACCAGGCAGCCCCGGCGCTGGGAGAGCGCGGGTTCTGGATGAGCGACCCCGTGTGGTTCACCACCATGGGGGTGCTGGTGTTCGTCTCCCTCACGGTGATGAAGCTGCTGGAGCCGCTGCTCATGTACCTCTACGTGCTGGGGCACGAGCTCACCCACGCCATTGCCATCTTCCTGAGCTTCGGCACAGTGCGCGATTTCAAGTTCGATGCCAGCGGCGGGTATGTGGAAACGGAGAGCGACAACATCTTCATTGCCCTCTCACCCTATTTCATCCCCCTCTGGATGCTCGTGTGGATGGGCGCGCTCGCCCTCGGCAACTGGCTCTACCCCTTTGAGGAATACAACGCCTGGTTCTACGCGGGATTCGGCTTCTGGTGGTCCTTCCACGTGTACTGGACCCTCTGGATCATGCCGCGCGAGCAGCCGGACCTCCTGGAAAAGGGGGCCGTGCTCTCCGCCCTCATCATCCTGCTGATGAACATCGGCATCATGCTCGTCATCCTGCGCGTCTTCAACATCATCACCTTCTCCGGCTACGCGCAGGATTTCCTGGCCTGCGCCCAAAGCATTTGGGAGCTCCTGCAAGACGTGGCTGCCGCCCTCATGAGCCTGGCCGCCTAGCGTGCAACCAAGCCCCGCCCCTACAGCGTGCGCCTATAGGAACCGTTGATGCCGTAGATTTCCACGCGCCCGTTCTGGCGGGTGAGCGCCACGGAATCCCCGCTCATCTGCACGGCCGTCACATCCCCGGAACCCAGCGTGCGCAGGTAGGAACCGCCGCGGCTGTAGAGCTCCACGCGCCCGTTTTGCCGCAGGATGGCAATCTCCTGCCCGTTGGTGGAAGCCTGCACCACATCCCCGGAGCCGATGGTGCGCACATAGCTGCCGGACACGGTGTACACCTCTGCGCGGCCATTGTTCATTTTCACCAGGATGGGCGCCTCATCCCCGGCAAGGAGCGGAAGGGAAAGGCAGGCGGCGGCAAGAAGGAATCGGAACGCTTTCATGATATCTCTCTTTACACCTCTAGGCGCACAGGCGCAAGGTTTTTCTTTCAGGAACCGGAGCCGGCGGGCAAAACGTGTTTGACGCGGGGGCGCCGCACGGGTAGAATGACTGGCGTGCGCGGGAACGCTCACCACGTTCCCGCGCAGGAAACTTTCAAACATTCAATCCTGATTCAACACGCCATGAGTGACCGCATTCCAGTACGCAACCCCAATGAAATCTCCAAACTGCGCAAGGCGGGGGAGGTTTCCGCGCGCATCCTGATGGACCTTATGCCCATCATCAAGCCCGGCATCACCACCAAGGAGATAGACGACTACGCCGCAGAGCTCTTCAAGCGTGAGAAGTGCGGCAACGCCTTCCTGGGCTACGGCGGCTACCCCGGCCAGCTCTGCATCTCCGTGAACGAGGAGATTGTACACGGCATCGGCGGCCCCCGCGTCATCCACGACGGCGATATCGTGAGCCTGGATACCGGGGCCATTGTGGACGGCTGGTACGGAGACAACGCCATGACCGTGGCCGTGGGCAACGTGAGCGAGGAAGCCCGCCGCCTGCTCGCCGTGACGGAAGAAGCCCTCTTCCGCGGCATTGAGCAGGCCAAGCAGGGCAACCCGCTCAGCGAGCTCTGCGCCGCCATCGAGGATTTCGTGAAGCCCTTCGGCTTCGGCATTGTGCGGGACTACGTGGGGCACGGCGTGGGCCGCCACCTGCACGAGGACCCTGCCATCCCCAACTACAAGCCGAACTACCCCCTGCCCCGCCTCAAGCGCGGCATGATTCTCGCCATCGAGCCTATGATTACCCTCGGCTCCTTCCGCGTGAAGGTGCTGGAGGACGACTGGACCGCCGTGACCGCAGACGGCTCCTGGGCGGCGCATTTCGAGCACACCGTGGCCGTGGGCTCCCGCAGCGGGGAAATTCTCACCGAGCGCCCCAGGATTGCACTCCCGGAACAACTGGGAATTCAACTGTAAGCTGCCGCCAAAGCATATTGGCTTTCACCCATCGTCTGCCATTCACACCTCAATCGAAGAGATTGGGGTAGGATTTGAGGGCAACGGCCTTGGAGAGGGCGCGGATGGTCTTGCTGTCTGAGGCCTGGAGAGCCTGCTGCGCCATGCTGCGGCACTCCTCGTAATCCAGGTGGCGGATAGCGAAGCGGATGAGCGGGAGGAGGTGGGTGCCCACGGAAATTTCACTGGCGCCCAAGCCCACCAGAAGGGGCACGAGCGAGATGTCTCCCCCCATTTCACCGCAGATGGCAGTGGGGATGCCGGCCTCTATGGTGTGGCTGATGAGACGCACCACGCCGGGATGGGTGGGGCGGAACATGTGCGCCACGCGGTAGTTCACGCGGTCCACGGCGATGGTGTACTGGGTGAGGTCGTTCGTGCCGATGGAGAAGAAATCCACGTAGTCGGTGAGCACGTTTGCCATCATGGCGGCGCTGGGCACCTCTATCATGATGCCGATGCGCATGTGCTCGTCAAAGGCCTGGCCGCGCGCCCGCAGCTCATCCCGGCATTCGTCGATGATGGCGCGGACATCCTTGACCTCCGTAACGCCGGAGACCATGGGGAACATGACAGCGGCGCGGCCGTGGGCGGAGGCGCGCATGATGGCGCGCAGCTGCTGCTTGAAGACCTCCGGGCGGGTAAGGGAGACGCGGATACCGCGCCAGCCGAGGAAGGGGTTCTCCTCCTTGGTGTCGGAATTCTCAAAGGGGAGCTTGTCGCCGCCGGAATCGAGGGTTCGGAAGACGACCTCATGCGGGGCGCACTTTTCCACGAGCTCGCGGTAGTGGCGGTACTGGGCCTCCTCGTCCGGCAGGCCGGAGCCTGTACCGAGCAGGAAGAATTCCGTGCGGTAGAGGCCCACGCCCTCTGCGCCGCAGCGCACCACGGCATCATACTCATGCACGAACTGCACGTTCGCGGCCAGGCGGATGCGGCGTCCATCCCGCGTAACGGCGGGCAAATCCCGCATTTCCACGAGAGCCTGGTAGGCCTTGGCCTTTTCCGCCTGGAGCCGGCGGTAGCGGCTCTCCGTTTCCGCTGTGGGGTTGAGAATGAGTTCTCCGGAGAAGCCGTCCAGAATCACGCGCTGGCCGGTGGTGACCTTGAGCATCAATTCCGGGATGTCCACAAGCGCGGGCAGGCCGAGCGAACGCGCCAGGATGGCCGTATGGGACACGGCGGAGCCCACCTCTGTCACTATGCCGAGCACGCGCGTGGTGTCCAGGTCCGCGGTATCGCTGGGTGAGAGGTCGAACGCGGCCAGCAGGTAGGTATCCGAGCCGTCCTCCCTGGCGGGAGCGTTGGGCGCGGGGGTCATGTTGCGCAGCACGCGCTGCAGCACGTCCTCCATATCCGCCACGCGGGAGCGCAGATAGGCATCATCCACATGGCGCATGGCCTCCATGAAATTCTGGACCACGGCGTAGTACACGGCCTCAATGTTCTGCATGCGGCGGTCAAACTCCTTGTGCAGGGTCTTCATGACCATGGAATCCCGCAGGAAGAGGAGCTGGGCATCGAAAATGGCGGCCTCCGGGTCACCGGAGACGCGTTTCACGCGCTCGCGCAGGTGGTCGAGCTCCTCCTCCGTGCGGCAGAGCGCGGCCTCGAAACGCTCCCACTCGTGGGCGGCCTCTGCGGGGCCTATGCTGTGCAGGGGCGGGGCGGAGCACCCGCGCGCCTCCACGCGCAGGACACCCATGGAGATGCCGGGGGAAACAGGCAACCCCTTCAAGCGGATTTCAACATCGGGCGTCATGGAACGTGGGTGTCGGGCGGGCAAGCGGACGGCGCGGAGCAATCACTCCTCACCGAACTTGCTGTTGACGAGATCTTCCAATGCCTTCATTGCCTCGGTTTCGTCCTCGCCCTCCACTGACACGTTAATCACGGCCCCCCAGCCGACGGCCAGCATCATCAAACCCATGATACTCTTGCCGTCAACGTTCTCACCGTCCTTCTCCACATTGACTCCGGACTTGAACTTGGAGGCGACGCGGACGAACTGGGCTGCGGGGCGGGCATGTATTCCGAGCTTGTTGAGCACTGTAAGCTGCTTGGTGATCATGTCTGTATACTACTTGGGAATTCTGTGTTCCCCGATTATACTCCAGCGGGGTGCGAATTCCAGCATTTTTTTGCAGAAAGTGCAAAATGCGTGAAAAATCAAGCATTGCGGGATAGTGGAGCCGCGGCAACGGTGCCGAGACGTGCAACGGGATACGTTACCCACCCCGCATTGCGGGGTTGCGTGCAGAGACATTGGGACGCGGGGTGTCCCCCAGGCTTCCGCCTGGGGCTATCCTATAGTCACCCGCCCTTGGGCGGGTTTAGGGTGCGCGCCTTCGGCGCGAACAAATCGCACGGAAATGCCGGACTATACCCTGTATATCGCCGGGAATTCTTTTTCATTGACGGCCGTTTCGTGCAGGCGTTGTAATTTTTCATACTCGACGGCCGCGCTTTCCTTCCGATGATGGCGCTCCTGGTTTTCGATGTATCGTACAACGATCCTCCTCATTGAAGCACTTACGGAAAAGAAACCATAGCCCTGCTGCCATGCGAAATCCGCATAGCAATCGTTGAGCCCCCTGAGCCAGCGGGAGGAATTCGCCTTGATGCCCCGGACTATGTCCGCCGGTGCCTGGTCCAAGGGAAAATTGCCCAGCAAATGAATATGGTCGCAGGTGCCGCCGATGACGACATGGCGCACCTTGTGAGAAATCGCGAGGGTTGCTATATACGCATGCAGACGCGCTCGATCAGATTCCCGGATGGTTCGCCAACCGGTATGAAACACCACATGCGCATCGTGTTGATAAAACGTGTGCCCCATGTTTCACATTCTACAGGATGGCGTGTGTGGAGTCAATTGCCTAATTGCACTTTGCGCTCGTTGCGCGGCAACGGTGCCGAGACGTGCAACGGGAGACGTTACCCACCCCGCAATGCGGGGTTGCGTGCAGAGACATTGGGACGCGGGGTGGATTACCTCTCCCGCACTGTGTCCTCACGCGGGGCGGTGCAGCAGGAGGGCGGCGTAGGAACCATCCGCGTGCTCCAGGTGCGGCAGGGCCAGGTTCTCCTTTTGCAGGGAGAATTCCGGGTGGGCGGCCAGGAAGGCCTGAACCACGGCGGCATCCTCCTCTGCATCTATGGAGCAGGTGGAGTACACCAGGCGGCCGCCCGCGCGCACGGCGGCGCAGGCGTTCTCCAGAATCTGGCGCTGCAAGGCGGCCAGACGGGTGATTTCCTCCCCGCTCAGGCGCCAGCGGGCATCCACGCGGCGCTGAAGCACGCCGGTGTTGGAGCACGGCACATCCAGCAGCACGGCATCAAACGCGCCGCGCCACTTCTCCGGGCAGGGGCGGGTCCAATCAAAGGCCTCCACGGGCACGGCATGCCCGGCGGCGCGCTGCAGGTTCTCCCGCAGGGCGGGCAGGCGGTGCTCCTGGGCATCCGTGGCCAAAAGGTCCAGTTTGCCGGCGGTGGCGTACAGCATGGCCACGGATTTGCCGCCCGGCGCGGCGCAGGCGTCCAGCACGCGCTCACCGGGCTGCGGGGCCAGGAATTCCACGCAGTAGCGGGTGGAGGGGTCCGCCATGTAGATATGGCCGGCCTTCACAGCCTCCTGCGGCACGGGGCCTGCAATGCGGAACCAGCCCGGGGCATGCGGCAGGGGCTCCCAATCCGCAGGGATGGACTGCGGCGGATTTTGCGGATTCACGTGGGCGCAGAGGGGGGATTGGAGCATGTTCCACTCCATGACGGCGCATGCGGTTTCCTCCCCGAAATCACGGATCCAGCGGTCTGCGAGCCATTGCGGGCAGGAATAGCGCAGGGCGGGCGGCAGGGTGGGCAGCTCACGCTCGAATTCCGCGCGGCGGCGGATGGCGTTGCGCAGGATGCCGTTCACCACGCCGCGGGCGCGCTTGGGGGCCAGCGCCACGGTCTCGCACACGGCGGCGTGCTCCGCCTGGTGCATAACGAAGAGCTGGCAGAGCCCCATGAGCACCAGCCAGCGCAGCGGGTCTTCCAGCTTGCCGGGGCGCAGACGCAGGCGCAGGTGGTCCAGCCAGGAGAGCTGGCGGATGGTATCGTAGACAATCGCCTGGAGCATGGCGCGGTCTGCGTGGGAGAGGGCATACTGCTGGGCGGCGCGGGAGACGATGGTCTCTGCGAAGATGCCGCCCCCGCTCCAGCGCTGCAGGCCTTCCCAGGCCAGGGCGCGCACGGATTTTTTCTTATCGGGGTGTCGGGTATTCATGAGAGGGAGGAAAGGGTTTCATGGAGGGGGAGCAGGCCGTTCCAGGCCAGCACGGCCCCCTGCACCGCCCCGGGCTGCGCGGGGGTGAATTCCAGCACGCCGCCGGCGGATTCCAGGATAACGCGCGCGGCGGCGAAATCCCAGAGCGAGATGCGGTCTTCTATGTACGCATCCATGCGCCCGGCCGCCACATAGCAGAGCGTGACCGCAGCGGAGCCCAGGATGCGCATCTTGCGCACCTGCGAGGAGATGTGCGCGAAACGGCGGATTCCGACCTCCCCGGAGCCGTCATGCGCGCCGTGGCCGCAGAACACGGCGGCCTGCGCCAGCTGCGTGTGCGCGGAGACGTGGATGGGGCGGCCGTTGCAGGTGGCCTGCCCGCCCGCCACGGCGGAGAACATCTCATCCTGCATGGGATCGTACACGCAGCCGAGCACCAGTTCACCCGCCACCTGCAGGGCAATGCTCACAGCAAAGATGGGAATGCCGTAGAAGTAGTTCACGGTGCCGTCCAGCGGGTCCACAATCCAGCGGCACAGGGCCTTTTCATCCCCCGCGGCGCCCTCCTCTCCCAGAATGGAGGTATCCGGGAAGGCGGCCAGGAGCTCGCGGGTGATAAGGGCCTGGGTGTCCTTGTCGAGCCGCAGCTTGATATCGTGCGCCAGTTCCTCATCCACCTGCTTGACGGAGTGGAAATGGTGGCGCAGGAAGGTTCCGGCCACGCGGGCGGCGTTCTCTGCGGCGGCCAGGTAGGGTTGCGGGGTAAAATCGCTCATGATTCCTGCTGTTTTGCCTTTGACTTGGCGCGCAGCACGCTGCGGGCCTGCTCAAACACCTCACGCGCCAGGTTGGCGGCGGCCTTCTGCAACAGCCGCGGCATCTCCCTGGAGCGCGCCACCTCCGATGACGGGTCGTCGAATCCCATCCACACGAAGACGGCCACGCCCTTCTCTCGCGTAATCATCACAAACTGGCCGCCGTTTCCGGCAAAGGACTCGTTGAGCACCACGGAGCGGTCGTCCTGCGTGATGAACGGGGGAATGGCGGCCACGGCCTGGGCGCTCTCACGGCGGATGTATTCCGGGGCCTTCTCCGGCTCGTATGCGTAGAGGGCGGTGCGGTTTTTGCTCCACACGGTGTTGGTGAGGCTGAGCCTGTAGCCGCGGCCCAGGTTCTGCATATCAAAGAGCAGGCGCGCCAAATCCACCATCTTCATGCGGAAGTTGCCCGCGTACAAATCCTCCTCCTGCTCCTGTTCCGGCAGCTGCAGGTCCAGGTCCAGGGTCTCGAACATGTTGCGCACCACGCCGTAGCCGATGCGCTTTCCGGTGAGCACGGCATCCTTGGAGACAATGTGCATATCCTCCCCGCCGGGCAGGCAGGCGCAGCTGAACACCAGCGGTGCCACCGCACGGCCGGGCTGCACCTTGCGGGTCCAGCGGTCCACGCCGTCCAGCGCGCTGCGGCCGCCCACAAGCGCCAGCACATTGCCCTTGCAGCCGCGGCGGGAATCCACCACCAGCACGCAGCACTGCAGCAGGCCTGCCAAGTTGTTGTCCAGGCCGCGGCGGCGCAGGGTGAGCGGACGGCGCAGCTTGCTCCAGGCGGTTTTCTGGGCCTGCGCGGCCTCCGGCGTGGCATCCTTGTCCTGCCAGGCCTCCGGGAATTCGTGCGGGTTCTCCACGGCTACGAGGGCGGCCTCCACGGCGCGCTCCAGATAGGTCTGGATATCCAAATCCAGGTTGGTGGCCACAGAGAGGCTGCGGTTGCCCTGCAGGAGGTCACCGCCCAGTGATTCCAGCTCACGCCCGGCCCACATGGTGGGGTAGGAGCCGCTGCCGGGGGCCTCTGCGGACGCGCCGATGTGCAGCTCGATGGGGGCCTGCACGGCGGCATCACGCTCCTCTTGGGAAATCATTCCGGCATCCAGCATGCGGTCCAGCGTTTCGCGCTTCACGATCATGGCCTTTTCCATGCTGGCCACGGGGTTGAAGATGGAGGGCCCGCGCACCAGGCCGGCGAGCGTGGCGCATTCCACGAGGTTGAGGTTGCGCACCTCCTTGCCGAAGTAGTATGCCGCGGCATCCCGCAGGCCGTAGCGGCTCTGCCCGAAATAGATGCGGCTCAGGTACTGGCAGAGGATGGTCTGCTTGTCGTACGCATCCTCCACGCGCTGCGCGAGCGCCACCTCCAGCAGCTTGCGGTCCAGGGACTTGCCCTGCAGCTCAAAGACGTTTCTGGTGAGCTGCATGGTGATGGTGGAGGCACCCTGCTTGTACTCCATGGTGGAGAGGTTGCGGAGCAGCGAGCGCACCACGGAGCTGAAGACCACGCCGCCGTGGTCGAAGAAGTTCTCGTCCTCCCGTGCCACGAAGGCGTTGACGAGGTTCTGCGGCAGCTCCTGCCAGGTGACGGGCTGCGGCAAATCCCCGGTGAGGTTGGCCACGGGCTTGCCGGAAGAATCAAAGAGCACGCTGGCACCGCCACCGCGCACCACCTCCGCCGTGTCGTAGTCGCGTGCGCGCAGGTGGTAGCTCACGGCCACGGCCAGCAGGGCCACGAAGAAGAGGCCGAGCAGCACGCAGAGCACCACCATTTGGCGCCTGCCGATGCGGAACACGCGGTACCAGCCCTTGCGGCGGTTCTCCTCCTTGGAATAAAACATGCGTTACTGTTGGTCTGGGGCTAGCTGCGGGGCGGGTTTGGATTCCTGCGGGGCGCGCTCCATGAGCTCGCGCACGTTCGGCGGGGCGCTCCAGCCGGGGAATTCATCCCGCAGGGTATCACCGTACGGCTGGGCCTCCCCTTCCTTGCCGCACTTGAGCAGCGCGCAGGTGATCTTGTAGAGTGCCAGGGGCTTGAGCTCCTTGTCGCTCACCACATTGGCCGTGCGGCCGTAGTACTTGGCGGCGTCCGCGTACTTGCCCTCGGAGTACCAGGCGTCTCCCATGGTGAGGAAGAGGGAGGACTTGATGGGGCCGTCAATGCCCATGGCTATGGCTTCCTCGCACACCTTCTTGGCCTCCTCCGTGCGGCAGAGCGCCACCAGCAACTGGGCCTCGTCGCACATGCCCTCCGCCTTGCGGTAGGGCTGCGTTTCCATGGAGACATAGAACTGTGCGGCCTCCAGGCCGGCCTGGTACTGGCGCAGCTCCAGGCGGGTCTTGGCGAGGGTTTTCCAGACGATGGGCTCCACCTTGGCGCGCTCATACTGCTTGCCGTCCGCCGCGGTGTACTTCTCGCGCGGCTCGCGCAGCAGGGCATCCGTGAGGAAGGTGTGGGCATCCGGGTAGTTGTGGGCCTGGAAGCAGGACCAGCCGCACCAGCGCAGGATGGCGGGCGGCAGGCCCTCGTATGTGGAGGGGTTGCCCACCTTGAGCTCCTTGAGCGCCTGGCGCAGGTTGTCCGTATCCTTCATCTTGAAATAGCACTGCACCAGGCGCAAATCCACCAGGGAGGCGTACTGCTCTGCGTTCATGGTTCGGGCCTCCTGGAAGTGGGGCACGGCCTTGGCGGGGTCGGAATCGTAGAGGGCGCAGGCAATGTTGTAGTGGGCTTCCGCAACGGCTGCCGGCTTGTCGTGCCCGCCGCGCTGCACAAGCTCGCGGTAGAACTTGATGAGACCCTCATAGTACTGCACCATGCGCTTGGAATCCGAGTTGGCGCAGGCCTGGGCGGCCTTCTGGTAGCACACGGCGCAGGCTTCCGACTGCGGGTAGTCGCGTATCACGCGGTCGAAATCCGCCAAGGCCTGGGCGGCGCGGTGGGTCTTGGCGTAATATGCGCCGCGCATGGCCAGGGCATCCGGCACACGGGCGTCCTGCGGGTAGGTGGAGATGAAATGCTCCAGGGCGGGCAGCGGGTCGTAGTTGTCGCCCTGGGCGGCTGTCCAGGCCTTCTTGTACACGGTATCCGCGCGGAGAACCTCCGGTATCTGGTCCATGTGCAGGGCATCAAACTGGCGTGCGGCGGCATCCGCATCAAAAAGCATGAGGCGGTCTGCATACATGAGGCGCACCAAATCCACGCACGGCAGGTCTGCGGTGGGTGTTCCCGCCACGGCGTAGGTGCCCAGGTACTTTTCCGCCATGTGGAAAAAGTTCTGCCCCTTGACCTGCTGGGCGCAGATGATCCTGCGGTAGCCGGCATCCGCGGCCAGGGCGGTGTTGGGCTGTGCCTTCTCCGCGGCGGAGAACCAATCCACCGCGCGCTCGTACTGCTTGAGCTCCAGGCAACTCTGGCCCACAATGACGGCGCGGCGCGCGGCCTTGGCGGCATCATCCGGCGCAGCCTTGGCGGATTCCGCCAGGCGCACCACCTCATCATACTTGTGCTCCTTGAAAAGGGCCACAATGCGCTCCAGCTGGGCCTCTGCGGCATACTTGGCCATGCCGGGCATGCCGGTGAGCTTGGCGTAGAGCTGCTGGGATTCCTCGTTCTCGCCCAGGCGGGCGGCCAGGCGGGCGGCCTGCAGCGTGGCCTTGCCGGCTATCTCCGCATCCAGCCCGGGCATGCCCAGCAGGTTGCGGAACTGCGCGTACGCCGCGCTGTCGTCGCCGTCCTCCACCTTCATCTGCGCTATGGCGAACACGGCAGACTGCCGGAGCAGCGGTTTCACGCCCTTGAGCACCTGCAGGCTGCGGAAGGTCTCTTCCGCGTCCTTGCGGCGGCCCATCTGCATCTGCACGTTGCCGCAGCGGTACATGGCATCATGCCGCAGCTCCTGGCGCTGGGTTTCCCGCACGGCAATGCGGTAGAAGCCCAGGGCCTTGTCCCACATCATGCGCTCGTTGGCCTGGGTGGCCAGCTTGTAGGCGGCGGAGGCGGCGTACTCGCCGTGGAAGGTGTTGGCCAGCACGCCGAGCTTGGCGTTGGAGGCCGCCAGGTCCCCGGCTTCCGCCAGGCAGAGCGCCTGGTAGTACATGGCCTTTTGCCGCTGGTTGGAGTTGGTGTAGCGCTGCGCGTACTCGCCGAATAGCTCTGCCGCGCGCCGCATGGATGCCGCGCGGTCCGCGGGGTCATGCAGGGTGCGGGCCTGTGCGTACAGCTGCTCGGCTATGGCGAAGGAATCCGCCTGCATGTCCGCCTGCAGCGGGGCACCGTACTGCGCGTGCAGCGGCGCCGCGAGCGCGGCGAGCGCCAGGGTGGGAAGGATGGCTTTCTTCATGGTGGATAAATGGGGGAAAGGGGTTACTTGGCCGCCGGTTGCGCTTCCGGCATCTTGCTGGAGAAGGATACGTTCCACACGCCGGCCTGCGTGCAGGTGGTGATGACATCCGCCATCTTCTGCCACGGCATGCCCGCATCCCCGCGCAGGCGAACCGGCACGTTCTCGTTCACCTTCACCATGCGCTGCAGCATGTGCAGGAGCGCCTCGCGCGTGAAGACCTCGCGGTCGATGGTGATGACGAGCTCGCCGTTCTCCTCGCGGGCGTTGATGATGATTTCGTCGATGGCGCGGGAGGTTTCCTCCGAGGTCTTGGGCGCGGTGGGCACCTTCACCTTCAGGTCCTGCTCGTTGAGGATGATCTTCTGGGTCACCACAAAGAAGATGAGCAGCAGGAACACCACATCCAGCAGCGGTGCAAGCTGGAAGCCGATGGGCTCCGGGATTTTGCTGGTGAACTTCATGCCCTGCGCGCGTTATTCGTCCTCGTCCATGCGCTCGTGGCCGCGGCCCAGGCGGTAGGTCTCGCTCAGGCGCTTCTCATGGTCCATCTGCACGGAAATGACCGTGAGGATATGCGTGATGGCCACCTCCATATCCGTGATGCGCTTCTGGATGCGGCTGCGGAAGAACACATACGCCGCCACACTGGGAATGGCCAGCACCAGGCCGCCCACCGTGGTAATCATGGCCTCTGCGATACCGCCTGCCATCTGCATCTGCTTCACGCCCTCGAAATTCCCTGCGGCCATCTCCATGAAGGCGCGCATCATGCCCACCACCGTGCCCAGCAGGCCGATCATGGGGGCAATGGCACCAATGTCCGACAGCCAGTTGATCTGGCGCGTAAGGATGTTCGCCTGGCGGGAGCCCTCCGCCGTGGCCACCTCGCGCACCTCCTCTATGCCGGCGCGCGGGTTGCGCTGCATGAACAGCACTATCACGTGCATGGTGCGCGCAAAGCTGGAACCGTCCCGCTCGCACATGGCGAGTATGGTGGAGTAATCCTTGTGCCGGAAGCGGTTCTCCACCTCCAGAACCATCTTCACCGGCAGAACCGCCGCCTCCCGCGTGGTCCACAGGCACACCAGGAACACCATCAGCGCCACCACAGACAAAAACAGCAGCGGCCACATCAGCGGCCCGCCCTTCTCGAAAAGATCCAGCAGCCCCCAGTCTGTCTGCGCGGCCGCCTGTGCTAGTATACTCGCGTGCATATCCGTACGCGCGTATTATATCCGCCCTGCTCCGTTTTTCAAGGCAGATGAGCGTCTGCACTGCATTTTCGCCCACATTTTTTCGTTTTTTGGAAAAAAAGGCTTGACTGGATACCGCGGGCGGGTATACTTTCCCTGCACCAAGTGCAATCAACCTTGCTCGGTTGGCGGAACTGGTAGACGCGTTAGACTAAGGATCTAATGGAGCGATCCGTGGGGGTTCGAGTCCCCCATCGAGCATGTGAGAGGAGCGGCTTTCCAGCCGCTCCTTTTTATCCCCGCCGCGACGCCATATTGGGGGCGGGCATGAATGACAGAAACGTGCGCGGCCTTTGCCATTCACCCCCGCATGCGCTCTACTGGGAGGCGCTATGCATTACAAACTCCTGCCACACCTGTGGTACACCATCAGCTCCACCGCGGATTGTGATGTGGATTGTTCCAACGGCATCTCCATTCACCTGCCCGCAAATTTCCAGCATTTCCTCTTTGCGGACATGGAATCCATCGATGTTTCCGGGGAGGCCACCGTCACCCAGAACCCTCCGAGCTTCACCCCCTACTCCGAATCGCGCGGAGAGGAATGGACGGCGGACCTCCGCATCGGCCACGCCGCAGCAGATGCCGTGGCAGCCGTGTGCACGCTCACGCTTGGCGACCTTGCCAAGGGCGGCACGCTCACCGATTCCAACGGGCAATCCGTAGAACTGGAAAACCCGCACAAGCATGCGGAGGGCTGGGTTGCCCTGCAGGATGCCACGGCGGCTGGCACTATCGCCTTTGGCGAGCATGAAGCCATCGAGTTTGAAGCGCAACCTGCCGTTGCCGCCAGCGCGCTGCTTACTATGAAAGATTCCATTCCGGAGGGTATTGAGTTCGCGCTGGCAATAGGCGGAGAGGACCTGAACAGTTTTTCCGCAGACAACTCAGAAGGATGGACTCTTGACTCGCTTGTATCCGCAATCAACAATGCCGACAACTGGCCCCATGCGCCAGAGGTTGAGGCGAGCGAAGCGGATGGGAAATGCCTGCTCACGGCAAAATCAGAATACCCTGGCTCTGCGGGAAACAGCTTGGAGGTGCTAGCGTTGGCGTATTCGCCATTTACAAATCCCGACACGCATCTTTCAGGCGGCGTAGACGCCAGAACCCCGCAGGAGGTGGTGGATGCTCTCAATGCAAGCGAGGATTGCCCTGCCGTTGCCACGCTTGACGCGGATGAAGCCGGCATCAGCTTTACAGCCAAGGAATACGGCATGAATGACGCCATCGTGGTGACTGGAAGCCTTTTCAGTGATGAAGACGGCATGAGCGGCGGGCATGGTGACTACACCGTGGCAGAGCTGGTGACGGACATCAGCGGCGAGTTCTCCGACATCACCCCCGCAGCAGGAGAAACAGAGGGCACCATCACCCTTACTGCCACCACGGCTGGCAAGGCGGCAAACGCCATCACCTACACCGCAACCGGGTGCTTCGGCAGCGGTATCACCCGCCAGGGCTCCACCACGCACGGCAAGGATGCCGTAGGGCAGACGGATTACAAGATATACCTGAACGGCGAGGAATTTTCAGGCGGTGGCGCACCCGCCGCCCCCGTACCCGAGCCGCTGGGCACCACCACCACGCTGCTGCACGGCCACGTGTACACGCTCGCCGTATCTGCGGACACAGACCTCTCCGCGCTTGGCGTGGAGCTGTACGGCACCGCAGAGCTGTGGATTGACTACACGGCGGGCAGCGTGACGTGGACGACAGGGCTCTGGTGGGCAGAGGGCAGCGCGCCTACGCTTACGGCGGGCAAGAGCTACGCTATTGCGCTTCGCAACGATGGCGTGAAGCTGCGCGCCAATGTGCAGTATGAAGACGACACCCCCGCGCAGTCATGAGCATTAGGACTTCATTCAACCCGATGGGGACGCTGGGGGGCGTGGAGCCTTTCGTGCAGCCCGTCTTGAAGAGCAACACCGGGATTGACGAGAGCAAGCCGCACAGCTGCTCAATGTCGATAGCCAAACGCCCTAAAGGTGACGGAACCTATTACGAGCCCGCGTACATGTCAGAATATAGCTCATGTTATTCTGCGTTTGATGGAAAAATAGACACGAGAGGTAGTATTGCCACCTCTTACGATAAAGTTGTCGATGGCTTCGACGTATGTGCTTTGTGTATTAAATTTTCACGTCCGGTAAAATTCAACAATGTGAAATTTCTGACGGAGGGTATTAATGTGCGTTCTTCGCATGTACAGTTCCGTTACGTAGACGCTACCGGAGAGGAAATAGTTTGCGGAGACATGAAGTCCGCCCCAGACGCAAGATGGATAAATAAATGGTATTCGTTGCAACTAACAATGACGGAATACACAAACGAGATTCGTATTTTTTCCGACAAACCAGATGGCAATGTATCGAACTGGGCTTTCCTGGTTTATGATATGCAATTTGAAGGTGTACACAAAAAATCATGAAAACATACGCAAAACTGGAAGCAAGTGCGCTCCGCGTGATGGGGCGCGTGCCGAATATTAGCAATCCCACGGATGCCCAGCGCGCCGCCTACGCCGCCGCGCACGGCTACAAGGAGCTGCGCCGCACGGAGCAGCCCGGCAGGTACTACGCGCAGGGCTGGCACGAGACCGCCAAACTCATCACGGAGACGTGGACCGCGTGGGAGCTGGGGGAGGCCAAGAAGGACGCTCTGAATACTGTGCAGGAACGGCTGGATGCCTCTCTGGATGCACGCGCCACGATTCCCTGCGCGGGCTTTGAAGCGGGCATTGTGTACGACCGCAACGCCCTCATCAACGCGGGCGGGCTTGCGGAGGGAGACTCGTTCATCGATGCTGCGGACGGCTTGCACACGCTTGCATCGCAAGATGTGACCGCCGTCACCGCCTCACTCAAGGAATACAGGCAGGGCCTGTACGCCGCCGCCACCCAAAAGCGCGCGGCCATTGCCGCCGCGGAGGACGTGGACGAGCTGCCGAAGGAGTGACAATTTACGGCATGCCGCACTGCGCCGCCTGTTCAAGCCTGAACAGGCGGCGCAGCCTCAATATACACATGTTTCACATTTCCGATATATCTCCTACAGTATTCCCAATACTGTAGGAGTGCGGGGTATTACAATATATTTAATTTTCGGTTATTATGAACATGCGAGTTGGGAGCGCATACCCGCAGGCAAGATATTGGACGCAGTATTCGCCATAGCCGTGCGGAATGACGATTTTTTACCTTGCTACAGTATTTAAAATACTGTAGGCTTAGGGCGAGCGGTAGGGGGGGGGGATTGGATGCAATTATACAGAAAGAACCATACTATACGCGCCAGCAACCACGCAATACAGCAAATGATAAATCAGAATAAAAGAATTGATTATTTAGATGTTGCCAAAGGGGGCTTGATATTCTTCCTGCTGTTTTCACACTATTACTGGGGTTGCGCCCATACAGAGGGCGACTTCCCGCTTATCAAATCCTTCTTGAGCACGCGCATCCTGATTATTTCCTTCTTCATGCAGTGTTTCTTTTTCATATCAGGATACTGCACATCCATCAACAGGACATGTAACTCTTTTCTATTAAGGCAATGTAGGCAGTTGCTCATCCCAATCTTCGTCTTTTGGCTGATTTCATGCGTATGCAACACCGTGTACCCAATTCCGCCCGATATAAAGTTGGCAATACCATTTGCCGATTGGGCCTATTGGTTCCTATGGGCAATGCTCATAGCTAAAATTATACTATATATCATACTAAAGGCTAGTGACAAGCCTTACATATACCTTTAGGTATGTTTCATTTTGTTTCTGGTGGGGATTTGCCTTCACACCTTCAAGATTGGAGTCAATTACTGTTTCTATTGGCACGGCTTGGGCTCGTGCCTCTTCATGGCTATCGGGTATTTTTGCCGCACCCATCACAATCTGTATGAAAAGGCACGGCGTGCATCGGCTATCCTTTATCCATGGCTAATGGTTCTTCTTGTCCTGTTGGGAGTGGAGATCCCCTTCTTCGATGCCGCCATAGATATCTCACCCATTCAAATTCCCTTGCTCTTGCTCGTCTCCGTATCAGGCTCCTTGGCCTTTCTCTTTTATTCCGAGCTTATTCACGGCATGTTCAAGCGAATATTGATTTTCTTTGGGAGCAACAGCATTGTCGTCTACGGCATCCACGCATATTTCCTTAGATTTTTCATGTTCTGGCTTTGCCGCCACCTCCAGCCGCACGGCCCCCTTTCCAACGCCTTTTTCTTTTTTGCCACCTATACGTGCGTGATTGGAATCTGCGCCGTGTGGATATTTTTCTTCAAACTCAAACACGTGCGCTGGCTGATGGGGCGCCAATAAGCCCTGGACCGGCGCATTGGAGTCTTTCCCGCAGCATCTTCCGCACTCGCCTCGCAAAAAAACATTGTGCGTCGCCTGTTCAGGCTTGAACAGGCGGCGCTTTTGGTACACTACGCACACAGGCAGGAATCATGAAACGCTCCATCCTCATCACCGGCGGCGCGGGATTCATCGGCTCACACGTGGTGCGCCGATTCGTCACCGCGCACCCGGACTACCGCATCCTCAACCTGGACATGCTCACCTACGCCGGCAACCCGGCCAACCTTCAAGATGTCGAGGATGCCCCCAACTACACCTTCGTGAAGGCGGACATCTGCGACTTCGAAACGGTTTGTTCCCTGTTCAAGGAACACGGCATCGATGGCGTGATCCACCTGGCTGCAGAATCCCACGTGGACCGCTCCATTGAGGACCCCTTCACCTTCGCACGCACCAACGTGCTGGGCACGCTCTCCCTCCTGCAGGCAGCCAAGCACCACAGGAACGGCGACAGGAACGGAAAGCTCTTCCACCACGTCTCCACAGACGAGGTGTACGGCGCCCTCCCCCTCACCGGCGGCATGTTCACGGAGAATACCCCATACGCGCCCCACAGCCCGTACAGCGCAACCAAGGCCTCCAGCGACCACTTCGTGCGCGCCTTCCACGACACCTACGGCATGCCCACCCTCGTCACCAACTGCTCCAACAACTACGGCCCCTGCCAATACCCGGAAAAGCTCATCCCCCTCTTCATCCAAACATCCAGCACGGCAAGACCCTGCCCGTCTACGGCAGCGGCGAAAACGTGCGGGATTGGCTCTACGTGGAAGACCACGCGGAAGCCATCGACACCGTCTTCCACCGCAGAACCCCCGGCGAGTTCTACAACATCGGCGGCAACTGCGAGCTCTCAAACATCCAACTCGCACGCATCCTCACCGCCACCGCGGACCGCCTCCTCGGCAATCCCCCCGGCACCAACGAGCGCCTCATCACCCATGTGACGGACCGCCCCGGCCACGACCTCCGCTACGCCATAGACTCCACCAAGCTGCAGCAACAACTCCACTGGCACCCCGCTACTCCGTTTGAACACGGCATAGAGAAAACCGTAAGGTGGCACATGACCCATCACGCGCAAATGGACAACGCCCCCTCTGTAAAGCATGCAAGCTCACGAATGAACTGACACCTGATGCTTGCGGCATTCTTGCGGCATTCCTGAATACATTTCGCTTGACACAGCACTATCTTTCAATACATATAGCATATATGCATATCGCCAGACTGCAACTCGAGAACTTCCGGTGTTTCAAATCCCTAGAGACCGATTTGAACGACAAGGTTACCGTGTTCGTAGGAGAAAACGCCAGCGGCAAGACAACTGTCCTGATGGCTATCACTGTGGCTTTGTCCCGGCTCTTCACCTCCTGCGCATATGGACGGAAAATCAAAGGGGCCGATTTTGCAAAGAAGTATGTCACTCAATGGAGCGAGACTGTGAATGACAGAGACAAAACATGCCATGCCGATGTATCTTCGGTTGTTTGCGACGTTTCATATCCGCCGGGGCAGCATGCGCATACAATTTGCGCCAGGTTGAAAAAAGCACCGGGAAACAATATGTACAGGAACAATGTCTCTCTGAATGAGGCGCTGGAAACCAAGGCATTGGCTAACATTTTGAATCAGCAAGTTGATGAGCAGGCTCCCATCCCGGCCTTTGCCTTTTATGGCCCTTTCCGTGGCGCTGAGCAAGGAGGGAGAGTGCGTTTCGGACGCAAAAAGGTAGACCACTCAAATCCTTTCTCAGCCTATGATCGAGCTTTTGAGCCCAGCATCGATTTTGACGCATTTTTGGACTGGTTTTCAAAAGAGGAACACAACGAGTACATGGCGCGCAGAGATGTCCCTTGTTTCAAAAGCAAAGAACTTGAAGCCGTCCGCCGTGCCTTGGAGCGATTCTTGAGTTCACGCAATTTGCCTACGAAGATCCCCACTTTATCCCGTACCCCAAACGCTTTGTCGTCAGGGAGAAAATCAGGGGAAAGAAAGAGAACTTGCGACTTTTCGATAATCTTTCCGATGGGTACAGGAGTGCCATTGCCCTGGTGGGGGATTTTGCAAGGAAATTAGCAATTACGCACAGATATTCATCCGCAAATCCCTTGGATGGCGAAGGCGTTCTGATTATCGATGAGATTGATGTCCATCTCCATCCCAGTTGGCAGTACCATATCATTGAAGACCTGAAGCGGACCTTTCCCAATGTTCAGCTTATTCTGACCACACATTCTCCACAAGTGCTCAGCACTCTCCGGCGTGATGAAATCAGGGTGCTGGGCTCCCTTGAAGCATGCGGCATCCCTGAAGCCAACCCATATTCGCAGCCACCCTCTTTCGCCTTGGAACGTATCATGGATACTATGGGAACACCTGAAATCCCCGAGAGGGATGACATCACGCGAATGGAGAGGATGTACAGGGCCGGACTGAGCGGGGAGGCTGATGCCCTGCGTCAGGAACTCATGCAGAAAGGCGTGGAAATTCCGAATGACCGGGTTGACTTGTGGAAGTTTCTGGCAACGCGCAACAAGGCAAAAGCTCATGATTGAGATTCACCATGGTCCTGAACCGGAAGGGCTGAAACAATTCCGGCAAGACTATATCAAAAAGCACGGCACCGTAGATTCCGCAGCTTGGGTATGCTTTGACAAATCTGCCACCAACGCCAAACGGGCACTCATCGAAGAACTGCATTCTCTGCAAGATGGATTATGCGTGTACTGCGAGAGGGAAATCAAACGGGGAACCTGTCAACATGACTAGCATACGTAAAAGAATTTACTATTGTCTATGCAGCAATTATTGACCTAGCCGCATAAGGTGTCTCTAATCACAGGTGTGCTCCACATTCGGTTTTTGAAAGAATGAGGGCACTTTTTCCTCTCCGTGTGGCTTATTCTAATAGAGAGATGTTTTACGTCTTGGTCAATAAACATTCATACGCGTAAACTACTCAGGACCAGTTAATGAAATTTCGGCATCTTGTAAGATAGATATTATTTGAGGAATAAAGTCACACTTGCAAAATATAGATTTGTCAGCTTGCGCAGCGACCAATCGCTTAAAGTGCAATATAGCCTCTCTCCTGTTTTTATCGGTTGATGCAGAAAAATCAAAAGGAAGGCTGCCCTTACTATAAGTGACACCAAGTTTAGACAGAAACTTACAAAAAACCGGCATATAATCCGAACGGACAAAAGGATATGTCACATAATCAACCTCAGAATCATTAACTAGTTTTTTAAAACTCCTGCATTTGCAATCCCAATCCGCAAGGACGTTTTGCGAGTAATGCATTACGAGGAAATCCTCAAATTTGTGCGTTGAATATAAAACTTTGTATCTATTCAAGAGATTGCGTTGGGATTCTTTGACATTCCGATACACATCACGCGCAACTATGTCGTCATCAAGCCAGAGAATAAATGGAATGTTTGGGTTGTCATCCGTAAACTTCTTTATTGCATTGGAAATGTTTGAATATCCTCCCCCACGTGCATTAATGATGTTCCACGTAGAAGAGGGAACACCAGCCTCGCGGATAAAACTCAAAATCTGATTGCAGTAATTCTCCTCTGAATCACCTTCGACGATGATGTGAGTAACCTGAAGAGGCCGTACAACCTCTTCCTCTATTTCAACAAATGAAGATGCCGTACTCATGGTTGGATGCGAACGTGTGGAATCCCAGAATACATACCGTGTAAATAATTCGAACGCAAATCTACAATTTTGTAATAATCTGTTGACAAACGCCTCAACTTGGAACCTTCGCGGGCATTTTTTTCAATGATACGATATTCGTGCGAATATAGCACATTGGACGATAGCAGCTCTGTGTCATGGAGCGTGAAAATTAATTGAGCATTGTTTCGATTGATTAAAGGATTTGTGAAATAATGAACGAGTTGCTTCAGCAAAAGAGGATGCATTGAGCGATCCAGTTCATCAATTACAATAACGCTTCCTTTGCTCTTAAAAGCATAAAGGATAAAGACTAGCAGTGAAAATAAGATGTTAGTCCCCGCAGATTCTTCCGAAAGAGGGAGGATGACGGTGTTCCCATTGCCGTCAACATGTTCAGAAAAATAAAATTCTGTAGACAACTGATTGTTGGAGACTTTGATCAATCCGTCCGGAGTTGCTCCGTTTAAATTGGGAATTTTACTCAAATCTATATCTGGATTTGTCTCGACAGTTCTCTCGTTGCATATAATATTTGAGACACCAGTATCCAAGTTTGCAAGATGCATGGAGATGTTTTTCAACACATCATGCCTCTCCTCTTCAGATGGCCACCCTTCATGGAGCAAACTATAATAGCCATACGCATTTGCTGAACTTATTGGCCTATAATAAAAACGCAGCGTAAAGAATTGATATGCAGCAATTATATCCTTACTCAGATTCGTATACTGTTGAGCAAGCCAAGTTAACACTAGACGCGTCTGTTTAGACGATTCGTTGCAACATTCGGTCTTGCGCAACCTTTCTATGTGTTCATTAGAATAATCATTGTTGGCTATACCATTAAAGTCTTGCGTACCCGATGTATTATCTATTATGTATACCGCCTCATCTCCCCTATACAATATTTCCGTCAATATTTCTTCTTCGCGATAGACCAACCTGTACTTAAATGTGATTTCTGATTTATTATCGAACGATGGACTTGTATACCATATTTCAAATTCCGTACGATTACTCGCGACTTGAATTATGTTAGGATTATAAAATCCTTTCACAGTACCTTTTTCTACAATCCTTTGAAGTTGGATTAGTGCCGACAAAAAATTCGATTTTCCGCTAGCATTGCGGCCGTATATAGCTGCAATCGGCGATAATGATTGATTTTGCTTGTTTTCAAAGTTTGCTTCCAGCGCAGCAATCCGCTCCCCGGGCGCATTTGTCGGAGGGAGGGGGCAGCTCATACTCAAAGCCGTTTCTACAATCGAACGAAAGTTTTTAACTTTAAAAGCAACTATCATTTGTTCATTATTACATATGGTGCCAAGCACTTCAAGAGGATTCTTTGTGTATGACAGACTTTCACCCCCCAAGCTGCAGCAACAACTCCACTGACACCCCGCCACTCCCTTTGAACAGGGCATAGAGAAAACCGTACGGTGGTATCTAACCTCTTGCGATGCGTGATGCTTTGCCAAAGGGGATATACCCTCATCATAACGGTTAACCCAGGAGACGCCGCAGGCAGTGTTTTGCCGCGCTCCACGCATACCGAAGTGTTCGGCGGGGTTGATGAAGCCTCCTTGACCACGGGTGATGCACGTCATGCTCCGAACGCTCGAGCTTTTTGAGAAGCGGTTTGTATATATTCTTAGGCAGACTGTGAGAAACGTGCTCGTGGTAATTGATAATTTCCCGGAAGTAGTGCGATATTTTCGGCTCCCAGTCCGGCAACGCCTTGAGAAGGCGTACATCGAACTCTTGATTGAATGGTAGAGGTCCTCGATAGTTGGCCGCAATGAAATTCAGCTGTGTCCGGAGACATTTCTCACATTTGCCGCAATTCCTGCCGTTGGCGTCATGCTGCCAGCATACTCTCAGGTGCTTCAACGCTGCGGGAAACTGACTGATATAACGGCATCTTTCCGTCCTCTCCGCAAAAATGCCCGCCGGATAGAAGGCAAACCACGGGGTGGATTCATAATGGTCGACTATGGGATTCTCTCCCCACGGCAGCTGATTCTGCTCCACGTGGCACGTCTTGTCGGTTGCATAGGTTCCATGGGAGAATTTACCACCGAACATGCGCAATGCGGCACAGATGATCACATTGAAGCAATGCTCCCAATTATGCGGGTGGGAACGATAATTCGTCCGCATCGGAACAAGCTCTATTCCCAGAGCGGCCAAATTCTCCTTTGATTGTGAGAACACGTATTCAAACGGCTCCGTTTGATTGAGTGCTATGTCCGTGCCATGGAGAAGCACAGCAGCCCTCACATCCAGGGAATTGCGTCCAAACAAACCGTTCTTATGGCCGTATATGCAGTAGTTGGCGTCCACGCCGCCAGAAAAGGCGGAGATGGCGTTGCGCTCAGCCAGCCTACTGGGACGCGCCACTTCCTCATCCGCCAACAAGGGAACGCAATGGTATACGCCCGGACACCATGCCTGCCAGATTCTCATGTACTCCTCCAAGCCTTCCAAAAGGTTTGTGTCCACTTGTGTGTGGATGTGGCATGGCTCATCTTGCCGCATGATGTGGTGCAGCGCAAGGATGACAATGGCATCATAAGAACCATCCGTCCACTCGTCGTACTTTTCCGGAAACTCCAAGTATACATCGGCATGCTCAGCTCCACCGCCTGTGCTGAATCCGTATCGGCACCAGCCTTCCACCTTCTTTTTATAAAATGACAAATCCATAGCCATGTTTTTACATAATTATCAACACAATAACAAGCATTATCAGAAAAGTTTGACACTAATCCACATGTGACCCAAGGAATTTAGGAAAGTTTGTTTCATAAAAATGTGTATGTCATCGCCGGAACAGGAGCTTGGCAACGTTTTTCAATTTGCCCACCACCCCGCGGCGGGCTTTCCCCGCCTGCAAACGCAGAAGGCGGGCGGGGGAATTCAGGCGCTTCCACGCACGCTCCAGCTCCGGCGTGAACCGCCCGTCCTCCAGTAAATGAACGGACGGCTCATTGCCCAGGCTCTTCCGGTACACGCCGCTGAGCTTGTGGTAGGAGTTGTCCAGCATATACACCTCCACCCCGGCTTTCCAGCACATGATGGCCACATGCAGGCGGTCCGTAACCACCACGTCCGCCTGGCGGACAGCATCCGCGAACGCCATGAGCATATTTGCGTTGTAGCGCATATTGCGGCCGCTGGTATGCCAGGCGACTGAGATGTCATAGGTGAAGGGCGAGCAGTAGGGAACGTCTTTTTCCGAATCATTGCGCAATAGGAAAGCCACGTGCTTTTCCTCCCCGTGAATCATCGAGCGAACGGAGGCGAATCTCACCGATGCCTTCATCCGTTCCGGCAACCCGCCCTTCAACAAGCACTGCGTGAGCCTTTCCTCTTCATTGAGCAGCTCCGGCGGCACATCCGGGGAATAGCAGCGCAGAACTTTCAAATCCAGGGCAATCGCCATGTCATCTGCAAGATAGCAACGCGCGCCGGAATTCACGGAAGTGCAGTAGTCATAGGAAGGCTGCTCCCTGCATATCAAGTGGTAATTCGGCCCCAGTCCGGCCATCAGCCCATCCACGCCGTTGATGCTGTGCGGCAAAACCACAGCCGTTTCCACAATGGAGGATAGCATAACTTCCTCAGCCCCTGCCGAGCACCAATTTGCCGTGAATCGGGCACCCCCTGCAACAACAAGCGCAACCCGGCCCTCCAACGGGGCTGCCGTTTCAAGGGACTCGAATTCACGATATTGCAGCCCGTATCTATCAAAGAACTGCCGTGTTCCCTCTGCAATGAGCAAATCCCCCAGGTTGCCATAATTCGGCCAATAGTAAAAGGGGGACAAAGGGCGCAAGAGCTCTGCTATTTCCTGTTCACTCAATTCGTTCATAAAAAAGGGGAACGGGGGCTAATCCAAAACGACCTCGAACTGATGCTTCTCACGGTACTTGACAAACCATGGGAATCTCCTTTCCAGTCTCTGCCAGACCTTGGAGGGATAGACGGTGTTCATAATCATGCCGAACGAGGCGTCCCTGGTGCATTGCAGGACGAGGAAATACAATACCACGGACGAAAGCGGCCCCAGGAAAGCAGCAATGTAGTATGGCGTGCCGCAATATTCCAACGCCATGCCGGGAATGTTCACCAGAACCACCATGATGAGGTAGGGGTAGAAATCCCGTATCTGCCGCCTGGCGGACATGGCTGACACCTTTAGCGTATAGGTGACGGTCAATACAACGTTGAACGCATTTTCAATAACAAACGCCCAGCAGACGGCGGCAACGCTGAAATATGCGCCAACCAGCATTGCGGTTATTCCGAAAGTGCGCAGGATTACCTCCCTCCGCAACAACAGGTCTGTCCTTCCCACTACCATCAGGTAGTTGTGGTTCACGCGGATAACGGTGCTGTAGGCATATCCGCAACAGAGGATGCGCAGATAGGGCACGCAGGGCAGCCAGGTGGAGCCGTACAACAGGTGGACCAGTGATTCCGCGTTGCTGGCAATGGTGACCATCAGCCAGAGGTTGGGGCAGAGGAGTATCCGCATGTACTGCCTGTACACGCGGTCCAGGCGCTGGCGGTCATCTTGAATGGTGGAGAGGATGGGGTAGATGATGCCGTCAATCGGCCCTTGTAAAAGGGAGGTGGGCATCTGGCAAAGGTGGCTTGCCCGATCGTACAGGGCAAGCTGGCCCGGGGAGTAGAACTTGCCTATCACCAGCTTGCGCGATTCCACATACACGTTCCACACCAATCCGGAAAGGGAGAGCTTGATGCCGAAGTTGAAGAATTCTCGGAAAGATTGCCCGGAGAACATGAGTTTTGGCTTCCAGGGTGAGACAATCCAGATGACAATCAAGGAGAGCAGGCCCTGTATCACGCCCTGCACCACCACCGCCCAGTAGCTCCAGCCGGTGTATGCAAGGTAGATGGTGATGGGCATAACTGTTAAGGTGGTTGCAATGCCGATGATGGCGGGTGTCTTGAAATCCCGCCGCGCGGCATAGAGGGTCCAGTGAACGCTTCCCGTGGCGTTGAGCAGCATCATCACGGCGGATACGCGCGTTATCCACAGCAGGGCCGGCTGGTGGAAGAAATCCGCGAACCAGATGGCGGCAAACCAGAATACAACGGCAACAACCAGGTTGGCGGCAATGTTGTACCAGAAAACGGTGTTGCAATCTGCCTCCGTCCTGTCCTGCTTGCGGATGAGGGCCGCACCCAGGCCGGCCTCTTTCAAAGTAGAGGCAATGGCGAAAAAGAGCCCGGTCAATCCCAGAATACCCATTTCATCCGGGCTGATGAGACGGGCAAGAATCATCCCGAATACGAACTGAACAGGCTGCAGGGTCAACTTGGAAATCATCGACCACTTTGCGCCGCTCAAAGTTTCCTGTTTCAACCTGCCCATGCGCGCAGCGGATTGTAGGATGGGATTACTGCCATGTCAAGGTTTTCTTTTGTTCAAAACGAGGAGTTCAAACGAGGAGTGGAAGGGCAAAAACGAGGAAAAACGGGCAGCAACGCGTTATCTGGCGCGTCTTTTGTCGTGCAAATCGGCGTCTGGGTGTGGAGCTCCGCGCGAGAGACAAGTGCATGGAGAACCTCTCCATAGCCCTGCACCAGTATGTGGAAAGGAAAGCAGACGGCCCGCTTGACGTGCGCTACACCTTCAGCGTGGTCAAGACGTACAAGGACGGGGACGGAGCGTACCACACCCGCCCCATGCACGAACTGATAGCCGAGGCTGCGAACGAAAGCGCGCGCCGCGCCCTCATAGACGAGCTGAACATCATCGGCAGCAGCTTCACCAGGCGGGAGTGGGCGGCGACAGAGCCGATGGAGGCAGAGCAGCCGTTTGACATGGTATCCCGCTAACGCCCCAGACAACGCTTGAAGAGGTTCACCCAAGCGGATTCGCGCCGCACCGGGCGGTTGTTTTCATATACAACGGAAAACAAGGGGATGCCGAGGAACCTGTAGGAAATCCTGTTGCTGTACACTTTGATGAAAGGACGCTTCCACCAGGGCAACGATTGGAGCTGATAGAGGCGCATATCCCCCCCCATGAGACACAACAAACGGAAGCGTGAAATGATGGAGCGGTTCCTATCTTTGATCAACCTCTCCCATTCCGGAGGACAATCCGGGGCACCAATGGAATACAACTGCCCCATCCAAAAGGGAAGCACATATTCTTTTGCCAACACCATGGTGCCCGCCTCAACATGGAAAGCAATTGCCTTTTCGATAATGGGCATATACGCCTGGCATATTTGCCATGCATTCCTACCACTATGCATGATGGATCCTTTGCGCTGCACATAGTTGTAGCCGACACGGGGCAGGATGTATATCCCCTTTGCGAGGGGAGCCAGGCAACGGTAGAAGTATTCGTCCTCGTGGATAAATCCCTCGGGAAAAAAAACATGATGCCGCTCCACAAACGAACGCCGCCAAAGCTTGTCCCAGAAGCAAACGTTTGTGTGTGTCATCCGTTCATCTCCCTGCTCCATCACCCCTTCCTCTGGCAGCTTGAAATAGGATTCTAGGTTAGTGCTTTCCACGCCTTTCTCATAAACGATCCGCGTGCCGAACACCAAGATATCCACCTGCTTGGAAAGTTTCTCCACAACCTTTTCGTAGATGTCCGGTTCCAGGTAGTCGTCCGAATCCACACCGGTCACCCATTCCCCCGTGGCGGCAGCCAACCCGGAATTCCTTGCGGCGGAAAGGCCACCGTTCTTGCGGTGGATAACCTTGATGCGGCTGTCCGCCTTTGCGTATTCTTCCAGTATCTCTCCGGAATTATCCGGTGATTCGTCATCCACACAAATGATTTCCAGGTTGCGGTATGTCTGCCCGCAAATGCTGTTAAGGCACTTGCGCAAATATGGCTCCGTCTTGTATACGGGGACGATAACTGATATGAGAGGGTCGGCCATAGGTGGGCACGTCGTAAATCCACCTGATTGTAGTCCTGCGGGAAGGGCGAGTCAAACCATTTGTTGTTATAACCCCGGAATAACGGTCTCATCAGCCGTTGTTACGAATTCCGGCGGGTCATTTGCGGCGCACCAGTGTCACACGGTCTGCATGCCCCGCCCCGCATTCAACACACTCTCCGAGTGTTTCACTCCCGGCATATCAATCAATCGTACGCCACCGATGCCCATCCATACCCGTCTACCAACGATGCAAAACCCCTTGCGCGCCTGCACTTGTTCTGGTATCATGCACGCATGGAGACTGTTGCTTCCAATCCCCTCATTACCGTCATCATCCCTGTGTACAACACAGAGCCGTACTTGCGCCAATGCTTGGACAGCGTGTGCGGACAAACATACGGGAACCTGGAGATTATCTGCGTGAACGACGGCTCCACGGACGGCTCGCAGGCTATTTTGGAGGAATACGCTGCGCGGGATGCGCGGGTGAAGGTGCTGGTGCAGGAGAACGCCGGCCAGGCCGTGGCGCGCAACCGGGCACTGGATATAGCTCGCGGGGAATATGTAACCGGCTTGGATTCAGATGATTATCTTGAACCTCATGCCTATGAGAGAGTTATAGCTGAATTTCCCGACGATAGCGATATGCTGGTGCTGGAAACCACAGTTTTCGGGGATGCCGAGGAAGAGATGATGCGGCAAACGCAAGAGTTTTATGATTTGAAATTTGAGGGGCTGCAGAAAATAGAGCTTGAGCATATGCAACTCACAGATGGCTCTTTTTGGGGTAAGGTCATTAGGCGTACTCTGTTGGAAAAGTTCCAATTGCGCTTTCCCTCCGGCTATTTTTTTGAGGATGCGAGTTTCTTTTTCTGCCTGATGAGTATAACCCGGCGCGCGTTCTACTTAAAAGAGCGCTTGCATTTTTACCGAATGAGGAAAGGCTCTACGATGAGTTATGCTTATGAGAAGACCCCCCGTGCTTTGGATCACTTGAAAATTATGGTGAAAGTAGCAGATTTTTACAGACGCTGCGGACTTTTGCCGGATAAACTGCATATGCTGGGATATGCATTTCAGTGCTCATGTAACTTTGTGGAACGCTTCAGCCCGGCAGAGAAGGCAGATGAAATCGCCAAATTGGAAGCGAACATAGGCAAGAGAACGGGAGTTTTGTGCAAGGAGCTGCAATATTGGCCAGCTGTGCAAACGGCCAGAAAAAACATCCAAAGTAGTTGGAACAGGCTCATCCACAAGATATACACCAACCGGGACTGCTACGGGCCCTTCGGATTGCCGTTGTGGACGGTGGTGCACACTGCGCAGGGAAACGAGCACTACTGCTGCGGACACCGCTTGCGCCTGAACGATGTGCAAGGTAAAGGGAAAAGGGATTGATGCAGCCCAAACTATATGGTAAGATGGCGCTGCAATTGTCATGAAAAGAGTACTCATAGTAGGAGCAGGGTTGTCTGGGTGTATAGTGGCCAGGGAGTTGGCGGAGGCCGGCGTGGCCAGTCTGGTAATAGACAAATCACCCTTTATAGGCGGCATGTGCCATTCCCGCAGGGATGAGGAAACCGGGGTGGACATGCATGTGTTCGGCCCGCATATCTTCAACACCAGCGATGAACGAGTGTGGGCCTATGTGCAGAAGTTCGACAGGTTTCACCCGTGGGTGAACCGTGTGAAGGCGAGCAACGCGCACGGTTTGTTCTCCTTCCCCATCAACCTGCACACCATCAACCAGTTGTTCGGCAAGCGGATGACGCCGGAAGAGGCGCGCCTTTTCATTGACGAGCAGCGGGACAAGAGCATAACAGCCCCCCGGAATGCGGAAGAGAAACTGCTCTCCATGGTAGGGAGGGAAATATATGAGACGTTTTTCAAGGGATACACCATCAAACAATGGGGCGTTTCCCCAGAGGAACTGTCACCGGACATCCTAAAGCGCATCCCCGTGCGCTTCAACTATGAGGACAACTACTACTTCTCCCGCTATCAGGGTTTCCCCATGAGCGGCTACACGCAGTGGATTACGAACATAGCGAGCCACCCGCTCATCGAGGTGAAATGCGCCCATGCGTACGAGCCCGGCATGGAGAAGGATTTTCTGCACATGTTCTATTCCGGTCCGCTGGATGAGTTTTTCAACTACAGCCGTGGAGACCTAGGCTATCGCACCGTCACCTTCAACATCATCCGCGGCGATTTTGAACAGCAGGGCTGCGGCTGCATCAACTACAGCGATTTGAGCGTACCCTACACGCGCTCCCACGAGCACAACTATTTCTCCCCGTGGGAAAAGCATGAAAAAAGCGTGGTGATGCAGGAATTCAGCGCGGAATGCACGCGCGGCATGAACAAGATCTACCCCAAGCGCATGGCTGCGGACATGGAGACTATGGCCCGCTACATACCTCTTGTGGAACAGGCTGAAAACACCTCTTTCATAGGGCGCTTGGGCTGCTACCGCTACTTGGATATGCAGCAATGCGTACGCATGGCGCTTAACTACGCCTCCGCCTGGTTGGCCTGGCACCACGGCGAACGCACCGCCTTGCCGAAAATGCCGGAAGAATGCTAACCCTAGCCCCTTTGGAATAATGCCCACCATTTCTGTAATTATACCCACATACAATGCCGCCAAGTACCTGCGCGAAGCACTGGACAGCCTGCTGGCCCAGACATTCACGGATTGGGAGGCCGTATGCGTGAACGACGGTTCCACAGACAACAGCCTGGAGATATTGCAGGAGTATGCCTCGCAGGACCCGCGCTTCCGCGTGCTGGACGGCCCGAACGGCGGCTACGGCAAAGCCATGAACCGCGGCATGGATGCAGCACGGGGGGAGTATATGGCGATATTTGAGCCAGACGACATATTACCCCCGGCCGCGTACGAGACGCTGATAACCAAGGCAAGGGAAAGCGGGGCAGACATAACACGCGGAACTCTGTGCCGCTTTTGGAATCGGGGAGGGGAAACCTCTTGCGACTTTAGAAAGAATTCTCTCCCCAAAGGAAAGCTGCTGAATGCATTGAAAATGCCCAAGCTCTTTACACTTTCTCCGAGCACAGTGTGCTGTGTATACAAACTCTCCCTGCTGCGCAAACACGGGATCAAGTACAATGAAACACCTGGTGCATCCTACCAGGACACGGGCATGTTCATACTCTCTTATGCATACGCAGCAAGCATTATCCTGATGGATGATATAGTGTACATGTACCGCATAGACAACCCAAATTCCTCCATCAACACGGCGGATTCCAAAGTGCCTCGCATCTATGGGGAGTTTGAATACATACGAGAAAAGCTGGAACAGGATTCCGCGCTGTGGGAGGGGCTCAAGGAAACGTATGTGGCAAAGTTCTTTGCCACCATGCTGTGGTTCTGCACCCGTCTGGCCGACCACGCCAAACGGGAGTTTTTGAGCACGCTGCGAGAAAAAATGATTGCTCTCAATCCATTGGGATACGGCAGCATCCCTGAATACGCCCGCCGGGACCTTAACCTGATCCTACAGGCACCGGAAGCCTATCTTGCGCACACGGCACTACAACAGACCGCACAACAGGAACTGGGCCATATCCGACAGCGCTTGAATGCCTTACCGATGAAAAACACGCCTTTCATCTTCCGTTCCGCAGAAAAGATTGCATACCGATTCCTATACATTCCCTTGGCGGGAAAGTACAACACTGCCGCGCTTACCAGATGGAGCCTGTTCGGAATCCCAGTTATCTGCCGACGGCGGCATCCATTGTACACAAGTCCCATTCCAGGTTGCCGCGTGATAGTTGACCATGAGGATGTATACTCAATCTTCGGATGCATAGTCAAAAGAAAACCCTTGCGCCGCTCTGCTCTGTAGCTTCAACATTACATACATGACAGGGAAAACGTGTCGGCACCGACCTGATCCGCGCCTTGTCACGTACCCCCTGTGGCGCTTTTGCGGCGATTTAGCTCCTGCTCACAGCAAAGGAGCAGGTATGCCGCCAGCTTTTTCAGGTCTGCCACGTTGTAATAGCACCGGGTCTGTATACCGCTCCCCGTAACTTGCCGCACACGCTCCGTGCGCACCCTGCCCTTTTGGGCGTGCCGCTGCAGCGTGGAGCGGGAGCGCCCCAGCAGTTTCACCGCCTGCCGCCATCCCACCATGCCGCGCGGCACTCCACTGCGCCCGGCGGCTCCGCAGCCTGGGCGCTGGATATGGTGTTTCCCAGCGGCTTGCCGTATGGTTTTCCGGTTTTCGGGTGCATACCCGGCCTCGCCTTCAACGCAGCCTCCGGATGCGTAGCGGCGGCCACATTTATCAACCTCACGCCGCCCAGCCCTATCTTGGTGCGCGGCAGCTCAAATGAATTGGTATTCATCCGCGCCAATCTACCAGCCGTCCCTCCAAGCAACAATCACAGCACCCTGCGCCGCGCAGCCCTCACGGGGGCGGGCGCCCATAGCGGTGCCCGCTTTTTCCCGCAGCCCTTCACGGCCTGCCTTCATCCTGTCCTGTTCCGCCACGGCAACGCAAAACCCTTGCGTCCCTGCTCCTACTCTGCTATCATGCCCGAGTGGAAACTGCGGATTCCAAGCCCCTTGTCACTGTCATCATCCCCGTGTACAACACGGAGCCATATTTGCGCAAGTGCCTGGACAGCGTGTGCGGGCAGACCTACGGCAATTTGGAGATTATCTGTGTGAACGATGGCTCCACGGATGGTTCACAGTCTATTCTGGAGGAATATGCGGCACGGGATTCACGGGTGAAAGCACTGGTTCAAGAAAACGCGGGGCAGGCTGTGGCACGCAACCGGGCGCTGGATGCGGCCCAGGGGGAATATGTGCTCTTCGTGGATTCTGACGACTGGCTGGATTTTGACACCTGTGAACTGTGTGCGCAGTGTATGGGGGAAGAAATTGACGTTGTATTCTTCAGTCTATGCATTGAGGGGTTGCCGGATAGCCCTCAGAAGCGGGAAATGGAGGCAGGCTTTGCCGTGCGACATATAGGGGAGCATGCCGTGAGTGTGGATCTCATGGGCGGCTGTTATGTTTATGTAGCCGGCAAGATGTATAGACGCTCCGTACTGGAACAGGGGAATGTGCGATTCCCCGGCGGAATGCTGTATGAGGATGCTGCATTTTATTTCATGGCCATGAGCTGCTGCCGCACGATGTACGGCATCAACAAGACTTTTTACCATTACCTGCAACGGGATGGTTCCACCATGAATCAAAGCGCCCGTAAGACCCCGCGAGCCCTGGATCATTTGAAAATGGCCCGGTGCACATACGACTACTACGTGCGCCACGGGAAGGAAAAAACGTGGCGAGCGGCGCTGGTGAACCTGTTCAACATAGCCTACAGCCAGACGGAGCTCTACCTGCCGGCGGGAATGATGGAGGACATGCGCGCGCAGGCATGGCAACTGGCATGCGATATGAGCATATCCGATTGCCGGCACTGCTATTCCGTGCAGGCGCTGCGCGCATGGCGGCAGGGGTGCCTTGCACGCCTGTTCCACGGCATCTATGCCAACCGTGACAGCTACGGTCTTGGCCCGCTGAAGCTGTGGACGGTGGCTCACAGCGCGCAGGGGGATGTGCACTATTGCTGCGGCCGCCGCCTGTTTGGGCGGCAGCGCTAATCTGAAAGTTCCCGCTCGGCCGCATCCAGGGCAGAGCGGATAACTGCGTCCATATCATAGTAGCGGTATTCCGCCAGGCGGCCGCCGAAAATGGTGTGCGGTTCCGCAACTGCCAGCTCCCTGTACCGGGCGTAGAGGGCGGCGTTGCGCTCGTCGTTCACGGGGTAGTAGGGTTCGTCCCCGGGGCGCCATTCTGAGCTGAACTCCCGGCTGATGACGGTTTGCGGCTGGGTGCCGAATTCGAAGTGCTTGTGCTCGATGATGCGGGTCCAGGGTGTTTCGCGGTCCGTATAGTTCATGGCGGCCACGCCTTGGAAGTTGGGAATATCAAGGAGCTCTGTCTCAAAGCGCACGGAGCGGTATTGCAACGTGCCCAGGGAATAGCCGAAATAGGCATCCACGGGTCCGGTATACACCACCTTGCCTGCCAGGGCGGCCAGCTCCTGTTTGTGCTCCAGGTAGTCCACGCCGGTGCGCACCTCTATGTCTTGCAGCATGTTCTGCACCATGGCGGTGTAGCCGCCCACGGGTATTCCCTGATGTGCAGCGTTGAAGTAGTTGTTATCGTACGTGAGGCGCACGGGCAGGCGCTTGATGATGAAGGCGGGCAGTTCTGCGCAGGGGCGCCCCCACTGCTTTTCCGTGTAGCCCTTGATGAGCTTTTCATAGATATCCCGCCCCACGAGGCTGATGGCCTGCTCCTCCAGGTTCCGCGGTTCGGTGATTCCGGCTGCCCTGCGCTGCTGTTCAATTTTTTCCGCCGCCTGCTGCGGGGTGGTGACTCCCCACATCTTGTTGAAGGTGTACATGTTGAACGGCAGGGAGTAGAGCTCCCCCTTGAAATTGGCCACGGGGCTGTTGGTAAAGCGGTTGAAGGTTGCAAAGCGGGTGATGTACTGCCACACCCCCTCATCATTGGTATGGAAGATGTGCGCGCCGTAGCGGTGCACCTGGATTCCCGCCACCTCCTCCGTATACACGTTGCCGCCCACATGCGGGCGCTTGTCCACCACCATCACCCGTTTGCCCGCAGCGGTTGCCCGCTCCGCGAACACGGCACCGAACAGCCCCGCTCCCACCACCAGGTAATCATACTGTACCTCTTTCATCCCCGCCACTCTATGCCAGAGCGCGGGGCAAGTCAATTCCAAACTTGACGCTGGCCGTGTCTCATGGTAGGGTACAGGGCATGCCGGACGCACCTGCCATCTCCGTTGTCATCCCCACCTACAACGCCGCCAAGTTCCTGCGCGAAGCGCTGGACAGCCTGCTCGCCCAGACATTCACAAACTGGGAGGCGGTATGCGTGAACGACGGCTCCACGGACAACAGCCTGGAAATCCTGCAGGAGTATGCGGCGCGGGACTCGCGGTTCAGAATCCTGGACGGCCCGAACGGCGGCTACGGCAAGGCCATGAACCGCGGCATGGATGCCGCTGCAGGCAAATACCTGGCCATACTGGAGCCGGACGACTTCCTGCCCGCGCACGCCTATGAGGCGCTGTATTCAGCGGCGGAAGAGCACGATTTGGATATAGCACGCGGTGCCGTGTGCCATTTCTGGCAGGAGAAGGGGGAGCGGGTGTACAAATACGAGGGGGACCATTTTGCCGACCAAGTGGTGTTCTGCCCGCTTGACCACCCCCGATTCCTGCGATTTGCGCCCAATACATGGACAGGCCTGTACCGCTTGGAATACCTCCGCGCAAACAATATCAGGCACAACGAAACACCGGGAGCCTCCTACCAGGACAACGGCATGTTTTGCATTTCCACCCTGTGCGCCAAACGCATGATGCTGATTGCGGACGTGGTATACATGTACCGCATAGACAACCCGGCTTCTTCCATCCACAACACGGTGGGCAAGCCGTACGCTGCCATGGAGGAGTTCCGGTATATCCGGGCGGAATTGGAAAAGCGTCCGCAAATATGGGAACGTGCCAAGACTGCATTTTGCGACATGGCGACCGGAGGGATGCTGTGGACATACGCCAGGATAAGTGAAGAGACCAGACCCGCATACCTGAAACGGCTGAAAGAGGAATTCTCACAATTGGCTCTCATGGGTTTTTCTACATTGCCCGATGATAGACGCAGGTTGGTGGAGAGCCTGTTGGAGAAAGAGAGCTCGGACGAGTTTGTACGGATGTATGCCGAAAAATCCATTCCGACAGGAAGGAAAGAGCCATACACACAGGTCCGTTGCGGCGGGATTGTGCACCGAACCATATCTGCATCTGGCACGATAACCCACATTGCCGGTATTCCCGTATTCACACGCCGCCGGGAACCAGAGTACCGCACTCTCGCAGGAGTGGGCAACATGCTGTACCGCAACCGGGACACATACCGCATTCTGGGTATTCCAGTAGCATGTCGCATTTATGATTGCCACAGCACGATACTGAAAGCGCTTGGTGTCACCCTGCAAAAAAACGCAAAGCTTTAGCGGCCGCTTACCAATTTGCATGCCGCTCCCCGGGAACTTGCTCGCGCTTCAGGCCTACAGTGTTCCCAATACCATAGGCATCAACCAGCGATACAAAAAATCAACACGTTGCAGCAAATCTCACACTGAAGGAGGGGCGGAGCGAACACCAAGGGGAGTGCCTCCCCCGCGTTTACATATTGAACGAATTTCAACAGAAAAGACTTGCTAGTGTATTGGGAATGCTGTAGGATTCACGCGAGAATCAATGGATTACGCCCCCGCAATATCCCAACCCAAACGCATTGTCTATCTGGACGCCCTGCGCGTATTGGCGATTCTGCTGGTGGTATTCACCCATGCCCACGAGTTTGCGGGCGCGGGCGGTTCCCTGGCGCACAAGCTATACTGCGTGGACCGCATGGGGGTGCCGCTGTTCCTGATGATCAGCGGGGCCTTGATTGTGCCGCGCGCAGCGCAAATGGATGCGTTTTCATTCTACAGGAAGCGCATTCCGCAGTTCCTGCTCATCATTTTCTGCTGGAGCGTGCTCACCAACGCCGTGTACAATGCCTGCAACGGGGAGACGGCATGGCTTTCCTTTGCACGCGCATTAACGGAAACCAACGGCCTGTTCCCGGCAAAAACAGGTCACGCGCACCACTTGGGCTTTATGTACACCATCACGGGGCTGTACCTGCTGGCTCCGTTCATCAGCCGCGGGCTTCACCACATGGGAAACGGCGGCAGGTTTGCACTTGTAGCGGTTATGTTGCTGCTGCAGTTTCCACCGTGCTCACTGGCGGCCAACCTAAGCTCATGCGGTAGCCTGAACGGCTATGCCTTATACTTCCTCTTGGGATATGTGATATCGTGCTGGCCGGTAGAGAAATACGGCGCCAAAGCGCTGGCCGCTCTGCTTGTCCTAGTGCCGGCGGCGATACTGGGCAGTTATTTTGCTGGCTCCACCTGGTACACGCAGAATCCCTGCTTCTACCTATCAGCATCATGCCTGTTCCTGCTGTTCAAAGTGATGTTTGCAAGTTCCGAAACCCAGTGTTTCAGCGGAGCCTCCAAGGCATCGTTCGGGGTATACCTAGTGCATTTGGCTGTTATGTATCCCGTGATTGCCATGCTACCGGAAGCATGGGTGCTTTCACCCACCCTGGCCGCGCTTCTGTATTTTGTCGTCACCTACTGCATCTCTTGGGGAGCCACGGCTCTTCTGCTCAAAGTGAAAGGCGTGCGCTTCCTGCTGAGCTGAGCCTCTATTTCCCGACTCTTCCGAGCACGCCCCGGATTGCATCTCTCTGCCCTGCGTAATGCCTGCGCTTGGGCAGCGGCAGGCAGGAGGCCACGGTGTATTTGAGCAGTTCCTTGCGCAGAACTCCCAGCTGGGAAGAGATGGGAACGTTCAGCTTGATGAAGCGGGAGGGGGACATGGAGCCTATGCGCGGGCTGTACGGCATATAGTCACGCCAGGCGGATTCTGCCCAGAAATCGATGAAGCGTTGCTCCAGCGGGTAGCGGGCACCCTCCAGCACGCGGGGCTTTTGCCCTGCAAAGTGGATGAGCGCAGGGGTGGAGTACTGCTCCTGCATGTATTCCGGGGAATAACGGCACAGGCCGCCGTATATGGTTTCCGGGTCTGGTGTTTGGTAGCGGTCCGCATAGCGGGGGATAATGCAATAGCGCAGGTCCATGGGGGCAATGTCCCGCCAGCAGACTGCGTTCATGATATCCTGGTCCGGGAAATGGGATTTGTCCCCCTGTTCCCCGCATGCCATTTCCATGATTCGCTCCGTGTATCCGCGCTCCAGCCATACGGGGCAGTTGAAGAGGATATTGCCGGAGTTGCAGTAGCACCAGCCTTCCTCCTTCAGGTCCAGGTGGAAGGTGTCTCTCCAGTAACGGAGGAAGGAGCGGTGCTCTGTGGCAATCATGCTGAGCTCCTGTATGCCGGCCATGGCATACCCCTGCATATCCATGCCGTATAGGTCTGACAAGTCATCACAGAACATGACGTCGGCATCTGAGTAGAACACCTTCTGCGTACCCTCCGGCAACAGATGGGGAATAAAGAACCGAGCAAAACTCACCCGCGGGAAGTAGTGCTTGGTAGCCACGCCCTGCACAACCTCCTGCACGGGGAAAAAGGTAATGCGGAAATCAAAGCTGTCTTTCAGGGTTTCTATGTACCGTTTTGCCATTTCCAGCACACCATCGTCCAATACGTAGATATCGTATCGCGTTGTTTCTCTTGCCGTCTTCAGCAAGGATTCCACGGCTATGGCCAGGGGAACGGAAAAATTGGCGTCGGCGGCCAGTACTATGGGCAAAGCGGCCACGTTAATCATGGTGGATGGTCAGTATGTCGGCCGCAGATTTGCGGGGGGAAGAGGTGAGCTTGATGGTATCCGGCGCCTTGCCGCAGGAAAGGATGCAGGCAACGGCCTCTTGCCCGGGGATGCCGGCCAGTTCATGCAGGGTGGCATCTTTCTGCGCGTTTTCGGACCAGTTGAGCAGGCAGTGGGCCACCTTGTGGTAGTGCAGGGCGTAGCAAAGGTTCATGAGGAAGATGCCGGCGTTGGTGTAAAGGTCGTGCCGCTCCTCTTGCCAGCGCATGCCGTGGAAATCTGCGGTGACAATGAGCAGCTGGCGCGCGGTGTCTCCAAAGCCGCGGTTGCCGTTTTGCAGGGCCAGGATTTCCTGCACCTTGGCTGGTTTTTCATAGAAGTGCACGCGCACGTACTGCCTGTTGCAGGCGGAGGGAGCGTTGCAGGCGAGTTGCACGGCGGCTAGGATATCCTCCCGCGGCGCGGGGCCGGCCAGGGCGCGCACGCAGTGGCGGCTGGCGGAGAACTGCGGGAAGGCGGCATCACGCGCAGCCCAGAATTCCCCGGGGCTGAGCACCGGCTGGCGGGAGGGCTGCACGGGGAATTCCGACAGCAAGGCATCCAGCTCCGCCTGCAGCTCCAGCGCCACCGCACCTTCATAGGCGGCATTCACCTCACGGTATTCCGCCAGCACGGCAAGCGCATGGTGCACCTCAAAGGCCGGCATGGGGAATTGCGCGGCGTACTGGCGCACCAGGCCAATGAGCCCGCGCACGGCGGCTTGACCGAATCCAGGGCGGAAATTGGGCATGGTGAGCCCTTTCTCCAGCTTGTGGTATTCCATACCTATGTTGGAGAGCAACGCATCCGCCTGCTCCTGGTGGCAGAAGCCGCCGAACTGCAGCACGCGCTGTGAGTCCGCGCGCACCATGTCCACCACGGCGGCATTGCAGCAGCGGCGGTGGCGTGCGTACAGATAGGGGCGGATGCCCGGCAAATTGACGATAACTTGTTTCAGTTTGCTCATGATAATTGGTGTGTTTGCACCGTTTGAAGGGCGGATTGGAGGAATTGGAAGGATTCTGCGCGCCAGGTCTCCAGGGCCGGCGCGGCATCCAGGCTGGGAGAGCCGAGCAACTCCGGCAGTTGTGTGGCATCCTGCACCAACCTGCGCTTCTGCCCGGTATGCTCCAAAAGGGTGAGGAAGCGTGGGTTCTGGGTGGCTGTCTTCCCGAGTTGTGCGATGGTGGCAAAGGGTTTGCCGAACAGCGAACTGAACGCCGTGCCGTGGAAGGAGTTGGTGAGCACGCAGGCGGCATCCGCAAACAGGCGCAGCAGCTCGCCTGGCGCGGGGGTGCAGAGCATGCTTGCAGGGAAATGCCTTTCCGCGCCCTGACGAGCGACCACTACTATGTCAAGGTGGTGCCCCGCGGCATACCGTTTCGCTTCATCCCAGAATATATCCTGCCGCGCGGAGAGGTTGAGGGCGTAAACCAGCATGTAGGGTTTGCTACGGCGGGAAGCGGGCATCAGTTCCGCGTAATCCTCCGGTCGAAGCAACAAAACGGGGTCTGCAACCACCGTGGCGCTGATTCCCAGACTGCTCAGCAGCTCCGCCCCGGTATCCTCCCGCACGGAAACGCCGGCGAACCCGGGTAGAAATTCCCGGGCCAGGGCTTTCCAAGCATCATCACATTCCGCCCAAGGCGCGCTCGGCGCGTAGGCAATCCGCCTTCCGGGGGGCGCAAAGGAGAGGAAGGCTGCTTCCCCGCAGTGGCTCCACACCTGATCGCTGCCACAGATGAAACATTCGGCATCAAGGGGAGGGAATTCCAGCTCGGCATCGGTATAGCAGTGAGCCGTATGGGAGACATGCCGCCGCATAAATGAATGGAACGAACGGAGACTTCGCGCGCGCTCCCAAGCAGATGCAGGGTGCATAGCATCCTGCAGGAAGCGCATCAGCCGCGCCTTTTTGCCAGCCCGCTCCCTCGCATGGAGGCGCTGCACCAGCATGGGCTCGTGCCCCAAGCGCCGCAGCACCGTTTGCAGGGCAAAGCATTGCAACAGGGTGCCGTAGTTGCGCAGCATCCAGTAGCGTTCAAGCGTGACAATGCCTATCTTCATTCGAAGCGTTGCCATTGTATCAAATGGCACGCCGGGAATCCAGCTTTTTCGCAGATTCAATCCCCTGTCCGGGACGAAAACAGCTTTCCCGCAGCTGGTCAAATAGCGGCGACACCAAGGTTGAGAGCCTCCTATTTGTTCGTTCTAAAAGCCCACTTTGCAAAACGCTTTATGGGGCGCAACACCATTCTGGGATTGTTTTTTAGCCGCATCACCAGCTTGCGATAGGGAGCACATTTGTACAAATGCATCAGGCTATCATAATTGAACACGGCATGGGGATTCACGCCGGGTTGTGCGGCATAGTGCAAGAATTCATCCTTGTAGGGTCTGTCGTTCATGATTTCCCGCTCTATCACGGCCTTCTCCTTGGCATTGGTGGAGCGGTAGTATGATGCGTCAAACACACTTGCAAACGCATCGAGCTTACCCATTTGATCCAGTTGCAGCATTGTGCGCACGCATTTGAAGCATTTCCCGCAATTGGGGGCTCCGTGTATACAAACGTTCAGCATCTTCTGAGCCGGGCCAAAGTCGCTCAGCAGCTTGGTCCTGTCATATCTTGTTGAGGCGGCGAGAGACGAATACAGCCGCGTGCTCTCTGTGCTCATGCAACGCAACAAGTATTCCTCACTCATTGCGGGATCTGACATCGAGAACTTGAAATTCTTCACATGAACCGCTGATGCAAAATGGTAGGCGGAAAAAAACTTCTGCATGGACAAGACGCATGCCGCATCCCTGAACGTATGCAGGTTGATGTGCTTCCAACCATCGTGGAAATAAGAGAACGACGAGCGGATCTCCAAAAGCGGCAGCCCCACCTCCCCTGCAAAATCCAGCGCAAGCTTCAATCTTCTCGGATACATGGTGTCATGTCTCTCTTTTTTCATTTCAAGAGGCAAATCGTGGTCAAGGTCATCATGCTGCCCGCCATCGAAAAACGCCAGGGTATCCACGCAGATTTCCTCGGGAGTGTTGTTGTGGCGGGAATTCATCAGGTACGAGGCGATGCTGTCCACCCCGCAGCTGCAGCCCGTCCCCACGTGGTGCTGTCCGTGCGGATGCATCATTGTTTCCTCCGCTTCTGCTTCAATGTGCAGTTCGGAAAAATCTGAATCCAGCAAAGGCATGCAGGGTGAAAGCAGATTGCGGAGGTTGTGCAGCAGCAAGCCGGAAACGGGAGCCTCCACACGCACACGCCCTCCGCGGCGCGCTATCATCGGCAGGGCCGCCACCAAAAAGGCATCCGCCCTCTCGGTCACCAGGTACTTCCCGTATGAAGGCGACACCTCTATCCACAATTTCTTCACTTTGCCATCCATTGTCACCGTGCAGCAAACGGCGCTCCTGCCATCCCTCTCTTCTTTCCATGGATGTGAAATCAGGACCTCATTCATACCAGCCGAATTATATACGTATTGCGAATGGGTAGTCAAGTGAATTCTATGGCCCACCCTGCTGATGGGCGGTTGTGTCCACAAGCCGTTATATGCAATGATGCTATACCATGCATTTGGTGTTGATGCTAGGCGCATTCGGCAAGATATCATACCCATTCGCAAAATGGCAGCATGGTATATACTGGCTACCGGCATCACCACCGCAGCAGTCATGGGCGGAGCCCTATTACTCCGGAGAATTGTGGCAGCGTTCCACACACCCCACTGAATACGAGTGTTTTCCTTTCTGTTCCCCGAACATCAGGAACCCCAGGGAAGGGACGCGGCGGCATAGCCTGTAGACGCCGTAGCACGCGGCCACCACGGCAACCGTGAGCGGGAAACAGAGCCAGAAATTGACATGCGGGCAATAGGGCCGCCAGATGAAATCCCAGAAATAGATTTGAAGCAGGTAGATGGCCAGCGTGCTGCCGCCCAGCTTTAGCAGGATGCGGCTTTTCAGCAGGAAGGGAAGGCGCTTGACGACAAAAAGCAGCAGGAAGCAACCGGCTATTCCCCCGAGCATACGCACCAGGTAAATAGGCACGGTATGCGCCGTGTCCTCCAGTGATGCCAAGGGGGTTCGGTACACATACCAGGTCTCTTGGAAGACGCAATAGACGACGGCATAAAGCGCCGCCGCCGCAATCCCGAACCACAGGCTCCCCAGCGGCCACCGCCGGTGGTGCGCCCAGGCGCCGAGCAGGAAAAACGGATACAGGAAAGTGAACTGCCCGGCCAGGGGAAAACCCGGGCAGAGCAGAGCCAGGGCCATGGGGATGGCAAACCAGGCCGCGCGCCACCACAGGGGCTTGCAGAGCGACATCACCCAAGTGAAAACGCCGCATTCAAAGATGAATACCAGGAACCAGGCCGTATACAGGAAATTGAAACTGGGAACTTCCGGCGTCTCCCCGCTCCCATACGCGAGCGCCGTTCTGATTGCCAGGCACGCCACGGCGGTGAAGATGGCGGGCACCAGCAGGTGCTTGGCGATATGGCCAATGAATTTCCCGCCGTGGCGGCGGATGCTCTGGAAAACGAAACACCCGCTCACCAGGGCAAACAAGGGCATGTGAAAAAGGTATATTCCCATCCACAGCGGGTCTCCCCAGAAATTGCCGCCTGCGGCATACTGCAGGGCATGGCCGAGCACCATAAGGATAATCAGCAAGCCCTTCACCACATCCCAATACGGGTCACGCGCGCGCTGGGTGGCCGGCCCCGCCGGGTTACCGGGGTGTTCTGCAGGTGTTTGTTGTTCGTTTATAGCCGGATCCGCGCTCATGTTCCCCTACAGTATACCTTTCGTTATGGGCGTGCAAGCCTATAAGTACGCATCTGCGGGAAACAACCGCTTGAAAAGCCCTTGACCGTGGCGAAAGAGGCGGCTACAATGCCGGGCGTGATGCAGGAATTGGAAATCATGGCGCCGGCGGGCTCGTTCGAATCCCTGGCAGCGGCGCTGCGGGCGGGGGCGCACAGCGTGTACTTTGGCGTGGGCGCATACAACATGCGCGCGCGCTCCACCGTGAATTTCACGGAGGAGGATTTGCCCAAGGTGGTGCGCTTGTGCCACGCGTGCAAGGCCAAGGCCTACCTCACCTGCAACATCATTGTGTATGATGAGGAGCTGGCGGGCATGGAAAGCCTGCTGGAGCGCGCCAAGGCCGCCGGGGTGGATGCGGTGATAGCGGCGGATATGGCGGTCATCACCCACGCGCACAAGCTGGGGCTGGAGGTGCATATCTCCGTGCAGGCAAACGTGTGCAACGTGTCCGCCGTGCGCTTTTTCGCGCAGTATGCGGATGTGATGGTGCTGGCGCGCGAGCTCAAGCTCTCCCAGATCCGGCACATCATTGATACCATCAAGGCGGAAAACATCTGCGGCCCGAGCGGCAAACCCGTGCGCATCGAGGTTTTTGCCCACGGTGCGCTCTGCATCGGCATTTCCGGCAAGTGCGGCATGAGCCTGGCCGCCTACAACCACAGCGCCAACCGCGGCCAGTGCTTCCAGCTCTGCCGCCGCAAGTACCGCGTCACAGACACGGAGACCGGGTTCGAGATGGATATCGACAACCAGTACATCATGTCGCCCAAGGACATCTGCACCATCCGCGTGATAGACCAGCTGGTGGAGGCGGGCGTATCCGTGTTCAAGCTGGAGGGGCGCGGGCGCTCGGAGGCATACGTGTCCACGGTCACGGCCGTGTACCGAGAGGCCGTGGAGGCCTGCGCCGCCGGCACGTGGAACCCGGAGAAGGTGGCCGCGTGGGAGGAGCGCCTGCTGCAGGTGTTCAACCGCAAATTCTGGCACGGCGGGTACTACCTGGGCGAGGAGTGGGACACCTGGAGCGGCTGCTCCAACAGCTTGGCCCTGGAGCAGCGCCGCCACCTGGGCCGCGTGGTGCGCTGGTACCCCAAGGCCAAGGTGGCGGAAATACGCTTGGAGGCGGAGCCCCTTTCCCCGGGGGACCGCATTGAAATCACCGGCTGCACCACCGGTATTGTGCGGGTGGATGTGCAGGAGGTGCGCTGCGACGATGCGCAGGGAATCACCCGCACCGTTCCCACCGCGCCCAAGGGAGCCGTGGCCATGGTGGCGGTAGACACCAAGCTGCGCCACGGGGACAAAGTGTACCTGGTCACGCGCCGCAAGCTGTCATGAACGGAGAAGGAACCATCAGGCAAATTTTCAGTGCGGCGGATATCCGCTGCGGGGTGGAGCGCGTGGCGCGGGAGGTACTGGAGCATTTCGGCACGGAGGATGAGGTGCTGGTGGCCGCTGTTCTCAACGGCGGGCTCTGGTTTGCCGCAGACCTGCTGCGCCTGCTGCCCGCCAACTACCGGCTGGATACCATCCGCGTGTCCTCCTACGGTGCCGGGCGGGAAAGCAGCGGCACGCTGAAGTGGCTCTCACCCATGCCGCAGGTGGCGGAGCGCCGCGTGCTGGTGGTGGACGACCTGGCCGATTCCGGCATGACATTGCGGAAAATCCGCCAAGCCGTGGTGGATTTGTCCGCCGCAGAGGTGTTGTGCGCCGTGGTGGTAGACAAGGGAGAGCGCCGCAGCTGCGCTTTCACGCCGGATTTTGCGGCCCTGCACACAGGGCCCGGCTATCTGGTGGGTTACGGCATGGATGCGGCCGACAAGTACCGCAACCTGCCCTTCATCGGCGTGCTGGAGGATTGATTCCGCAGAAAAAACGGTTTTTTTTGCGGCTTTGGAAAAAAATCCCATCCTTTTGCTTGACTTTGTGGCACGCGGGTGGTATCTTGGTGTCCCGCTTTGGCGGCAACACCGCCCAAAGCCGCAATAACAACCTCAAATCAACTTCAACATTATGGTAGCAATTCGTCTTAACCGCCAGGGTTCCAAGGGCCGTCCCTTCTACAAGATTGTCGTGGTCGACAGCCGTGACCGCCGCGATGGCGCTTTCATCGAGCAGCTCGGCACCTACAACCCCATGGCTGAGGGAGTCAACTACGAGATTGATGTGGAGAAGGCCGACAAGTGGATTTCCAACGGCGCCCGTCCGTCCGTGACCGTGGCCTCCATCATCAAGAAGGCCCGTGCCGCCAAGGCCTGAGCCTAGCCAAAAACCTTTTTTTCATTTGGTTGTTACAAGGCACACCTGCATACTGTGCAGGTGTGTTTTTGTGTCTTGAGAAGCGTCCCCCGAATGTGGTAGAATAGCGGAAATGATGGAAATGCTGTACAACGCCACGCAGAATGTGGCCGCTGAGATACCTTGGCTGTTCCCGGTGTTCTTCGCCATGTTCGGCGCGTGCATCGGGTCTTTTTTGAACGTGGTGATCTACCGCCTGCCGCTGGGGTTGAGCGTGAACGAGCCCTCCCGCTCGTTCTGCCCCACCTGCAAGGAGCCCATCCCGTGGTACCTGAACATTCCCATCCTGAGCTGGCTGATGCTGCGCGGGCGCAGTGCGTGCTGCAACACGCCCATCTCCGTGCGCTACTGGCTGGTGGAGGTGGCCACCGCCCTGCTCTTCGGGCTGGTGGCGTGGTATTTTGCGGTGGATGACATCATCACGCAGGCTCTGCTGTGCGCATGGGTGGCGGCCATGCTGGCCACGCTCTGCACGGATTGGGAGCACATGGTGGTAATGCCCGTGCTCATGGTAGTGGCGGCCGCGGCGGGCGTGCTGGTGTCGCTGCTGTCCCCGTGGTTCACGGGGGATGCGCTGGAGCCGGAGGAAGGGATACTGCTCAGCCTGCTGGGCGCGGTGGTGGGATTTGCCTTCTTCCGCCTGGTGGGGTGGGCCGGAACGCTCGCCTTCGGCAGGAGACACAGGAATTTTGATGCAGCGCAGGGGTGGAAGCTCCACCAGGCGGAGGGGGAGGATGACATTGTGCTGGATTTTGCCGATGGTGAAAGCCTGCGCTGGAGCCGCGTGTTCGCGGAATCCACCAACACGCTCACCCTGCTTCAGGGCGGGCTGGAGGACGGACGGGGCGGCACGGGCGATATCGCTTTTTCCGCAGATGCCGCCGTGCTGGCGGACGGCACGCGCGTGGCGCTGGAGGATGTGGAATCCCTTACCGGAACCTGCGCCGGGTACCGCTCGCGGCAGGCGGCCATGGGCAGCGGGGATGCGTGGATTGCCATGGGCATCGGCGCGCTGCTGGGCTGGGAGGGCGTGCTGTTCTCGCTGGTGGCGGGCAGCTTCATCGGGCTGGCGCTGGCGGTGGTGTCGCGCGTAGGCTTCGGCAAGCCGATGCCCTTCGGCCCGGCGCTAATCCTGGCGGCGGGGCTGTGGTTGGTCTTCGGCGTGCAGATCGATGCCTGGTTGAGGGATTGGATGGGGTTGTACTAACGCAAGCGAATGATGGAGTATGACTACCTGATAGTGGGCGCGGGGTTGTTCGGCGCGGTGTTTGCCGAGCGCGCCACCGCCGCGGGCAAGCGCGTGCTGGTTATCGACAAGCGCAGCCACATCGCCGGGAACGTGTACACGGAACCCGTGGCGGGCATCAACGTGCACCGCTACGGCCCGCACATCTTCCACACCCACATGGACGAGGTCTGGGAATACGTGCTGCGCTTCGCCACCTTCAACGATTTCGTCTACCGCCCGCTCGCCAACTACCGCGGCGAGATGTACTCCCTGCCCTTCAACATGCACACCTTCCGGCAGATGTGGGGCGTCACCACCGCGGAAGAAGCCGCCGCACGCATCGCGCAGCAGCGCAGCGAAGCCCCAGCCGACCCGCAGAACCTGGAGGAGCAGGCCATCAGCCTCGTCGGCACCGAAATCTACCAAAAGCTCATCAAGGGCTACACGGAAAAGCAGTGGGGCCGCCCCTGCACGGCGCTGCCACCCTTCATCATCAAGCGTCTCCCTGTCCGCCTTGAGTACAACGACAACTATTTCAACGACCCCCACCAGGGCATTCCCATGGGCGGATACACCGCCATGGTGCAGCGCATGCTGGAGGGAATCGAGGTGCGCCTGGGGCAGGACTACCTGGTGGACCGCGCCGCGTGGGACGCCCTCGCCGCGCGCGTGGTGTACACCGGGCCTATCGATGCGTTCTTCGGCTACCGCCTGGGCACGCAGGAGTACCGCTCCCTGCGGTTCGAGACCGAGGTGCTGGACCAACCGGATTTCCAGGGCCGCGCCGCCGTGAACTACACCGACTCCGAAACCCCGTGGACGCGCATCATCGAGCACAAGTACTTTGAATTCGGAACCCAGCCCCAAACTGTCGTCACCCGTGAATTCAGCAGGGAATGGCACCCCGGGGATGAACCGTACTACCCCGTGAACGACTCCCGCAACGCCGAACTCTACGCCCGCTACCAGGCGCTGGCTGCAAGCGAACCCAGGCACATCTTCGGCGGCAGGCTCGCGGAATACCGCTACTATGATATGGATGACGTCATTCACCTGGCCCTGCAAGCCGCTGGGCGCGAATTGGGGTGAACCGGGGCCCGCCCACACCGGGAAAATCTCACCGTAGAATCCAGAAAAATCTCACCGTAGAATCCAGAAAAGTCTCACTACAGAATCCAGAAAAACCTCACTGTAAAATTTAGAAAAATCTCACTGTAGGCTTGACAATGCATGCCGTTTCATGTAACATGAGCCACAGAAAGACAATGAAGAACAAACAATACAGACCCAGGCTACAAGACAGCTTGATTAGCGAGCTTCTTTCCGCTGCCGGGGCAGTCTGCGTGTAGGGACCGAAATGGTGCGGCAAAACGTGGTCTGCAGAGCATCATGCAGCCAGCGTGATTTCCCTTGGAAATCCGGAAGGCAATTTCAACAACCGCATGATGGCTCAAATGAACCCGAGCGCTGCCCTGGAAGGGGAAAGGCCCCACCTGGTGGACGAATGGCAGGAAGTGCCCGCCATTTGGGATGCCGTGCGCTACCGCGTGGACGAAATCGGGGAGCGCGGCCTCTTCCTGCTCACGGGGTCGGCCACCCCGGTGCACAAGGGCATCATGCACAGCGGTGCGGGCAGGATTGTCTCCCTGCGCATGCGCCCCATGTCGCTTTTCGAGAGCGGGGATTCCAGCGGCCAGGTGTCGCTCTACTCCCTGACGGAAGGCGAGCTGCCCGCGCAAGCGACGGGAGAAGTGTCATTGATGCGCCTGATAGAGCTGGTAATGCGCGGCGGGTGGCCCGGCAACCTGGGGCTCTCCCTGCGGCAAGCCGTCAAACTGCCCATGCGCTATCTGGATGCCGTGCTGAAAGACGACCTGTACCGCATGGACGGCGTGAGGCGCGACCTGGGCAAAATGAAGCTGCTGCTGCGCAGCCTGGCGCGCAATGAAAGCACCCTCGTCGGCAACGCCGCACTCAAGCGTGACATCAAGGCTCACGATGACGACGACCTGGGAGTGAACACCATTGCCGAGTACCTGGATATCCTGGCGCGCCTGTTCCTCACGGACAACCAACCGCCGTTCCCGCTGAAGCTGCGCTCCAAGGCGGCGGTACAGCAGGCGGAGAAACGGCATCTGGCGGACCCCTCGCTGGCGTGCGCGCTGCTGCAGGCAACGCCGCAAAAGCTGCTGCGGGACCTCACCACCTTCGGCTTCCTGTTCGAGTCCATGGTGGAGCGCGATTTGCGCGTGTACGCAGAATCGCGCGAGGGGAACCTGTACCATTACCGGGACGACAAGGGCAAGGAGATAGACGCCATCGTGGAATGGAGCGACGGCCGGTGGATAGCCGTGGAAATCAAGCTGGGCGCGCACGAGATAGAGGCTGCGGCGCAGAACCTGCTGCGCATCCAAAGGGACATTCTGGCCTACAATCCGGAAAACGCCCCCTCAGCCCTGCTGGTGGTCTGCGGCATGAGCCACTCCGCCTACAAGAGGCCGGACGGGGTGATGGTGGTGCCGCCCACCGCCCTGCGGGATTAGCGCGCGCGTTTCTGGCTTGATTAGGAGCGAAAAACGGGTATAATAGACCGCGAATATGTCTAATTCGTTCGGATCCGTGTTCAAGGTGTGCACCTGGGGAGAATCCCACGGTGCCGGGATAGGCGTGGTGGTGGATGGCTGCCCCGCGCGCGTGGCGCTCACGGCGGAAATGGTTCAGCAGGAGCTGGACCGCCGTAGGCCCGGCCAGAATGAGCTTACCACCCAGCGCAAGGAACCGGACACCGTGGAAATCCTCAGCGGCGTGCAGGACGGGTTGACCCTGGGCACCCCTATTTCCATGATGGTGCGCAATGTGGACCAGCGCCCAGCAGCGTACGATGAGATGGCGCACGCCTACCGCCCTTCCCACGCGGATTTCTGCTATGACGCCAAGTACGGCATCCGCGCGCTCAGCGGGGGAGGACGCGCCAGCGCCAGGGAGACGATAGGCCGCGTGGCTGCGGGTGCCGTGGCCAAGGCCGTGGCGCAGGCGCTCTGCCCCAAGCTGGATGTCCTGGCCTGGGTGGAAAGCGTGCGGGATATAGCGTGCCCCGTGCCGCCGCAGCAAGTGAAGCGCGCGGAGGTGGAATCCAACGAAGCGCGCACCGCAGACCGCCACGTGGGCGCGCAAATGGCCATGCTCATACGCCGCGCGCGCCAGGCCGGGGATTCCCTGGGCGGTGTGCTGGGCTGCACCGTGCGCAACTGCCCCGTGGGGCTGGGAGACCCCGTGTTCGACAAGCTGGAGGCCACCCTTGCCCACGCCATGATGAGCATCCCCGCCTGCAAGGGCTTTGAGGTGGGCAGCGGCTTCCGCGCCGCCACGATGACCGGCTCCGAACACAACGACCTCTACTACCACGACGGCAAGCGCGTGCGCACCCGCTCCAACAACAGCGGCGGCATCCAGGGCGGTATCTCCAACGGGGAAGACATCAACATGCGCCTGGCCTTCAAGCCCACCGCCACCATCCTTACCCCCCAAAACACGCTCAACGACGAGATGCAGAACGTTCTGCTGCGCGGGCGCGGGCGGCACGACCCCTGCGTTCTGCCGCGCGCGGTTCCCATTGTGGAAGCCATGGCGTGGATCGTGCTGTGTGACCACATTCTGCGGCAGCGCGGCTGCCGCCTGTAAGCGTTTTTTTCAGCCTCCTTGCAAAAAAAATCTTTTTTGTACAAAAAAAAGCTTGCAAGAGAGCGGGAAGAGGAGTAATATCCGCCCGCACCCCGTTCACGGGGAGAGCAAATCCGGCGTAGCTCAGCGGCAGAGCGGATGACTGTTAATCATTAGGTCGTTGGTTCGATCCCAACCGCCGGAGCGTAAAAGAGTCAGGTGCGCAAGCGCCTGGCTCTTTTTGCGTCCCGGTTTCGGCACGCATTGCACATTGCACCCTGTACAGCCCCCGCCGCTTGTGCTAGAATGGGCGCATGCCTATATCCGAAGAGCTTTTTGAGAAAGCACAGTCTATTTTAAACGTCAGGTACCACCCTCCGTCATTTACGGGTACGGTAAAAAATCCGTTTGCCGGTCTTATATACTGTAAAAAATGCACTCTTCCTCTTCAGCGTCAAAACGAACGGAACGGAC
>JAZUGI010000157.1:0-20786 GCA_045641125.1 Akkermansia sp. | reverse complement strand
TCCAAGGCCACGGGCTTCCCCATTGCCAAGTTTGCCGCCAAGCTCGCCATCGGCTACACGCTCGACGAGCTGAAGAACGATATCACCAAGGACACGCCGGCCTTCTTCGAGCCCACGGTGGACTACGTGGTCGCCAAGGTGCCGCGCTTCACCTTCGAGAAGTTCAAGAAGGCGGACGAGCGCCTCACCACCTCCATGAAGAGCGTGGGTGAGGTGATGAGCATCGGCCGCACCTTCAAGGAATCCATGCAGAAGGCCCTGCGCTCCCTGGAAACCGGGCGCTGGGGATTCGGCTTTGATGCCAAGGAGCCGCAGAACCCCACCCATGAGGAAATCTGCGCCAAGCTCGCCATCCCGAACGCAGACCGCATCTTCTGGATCCAGACCGCCTTCACCCACGGCTTCACCCTGGAGGAGGTGCACGATCTCACCCAGATTGACCCCTGGTTCCTGGACCAGCTGCTGGAGCTGGCGGAGGTTGGCATGAAGCTCAAGGATGTGGATCTCAAGCAGGCCAAGGAGCTGGGATTCTCCGACCGCCAGATTGCCTACGCCCGCGGCTGCTCCGAGGACGAGGTGCGCGCCGAGCGCAAGGCGAAGGGCATTGTGCCCACCTACCGCCTGGTGGATACCTGCGCCGGTGCCTACAAGGCCGTCACCCCCTACTACTACTCCTCCTACGGTGAGGAAAACGAGGCCAAGCAAACGGACCGCAAGAAGATCATGATTCTCGGCGGCGGCCCGAACCGCATCGGCCAGGGCATCGAGTTCGACTACTGCTGCGTGCACGCCTCCTTCGCCCTCAAGGAGCTGGGGTACGAGACCATCCTGGTCAACTCCAACCCGGAAACCGTCTCCACGGACTTCGACACCTCCGACAAGCTCTACTTCGAGCCGCTCACGCTGGAGGAGGTGCTCAACAGCTGCGATGAGGAGAAGCCCTGCGGCGTCATCGTGCAGTTCGGCGGGCAGACCCCGCTCAACCTTGCCGCCGCCCTGCAGGAGCGCGGCGTGCCCATCATCGGCACCAGCCCCCGCAGCATCGAGCTCGCGGAGGACCGCAAGTACTTCTCCGCCCTGCTGGATGAAATCGGCCTCAAGCAGGCCGAGGCCGGCACCGCCACCAACGAGGAGGAGGCCGTGGAAGTGGCCAAGCGCATCGGCTTCCCGGTGCTGGTCCGCCCGTCCTTCGTGCTCGGCGGCCGCGCCATGATGATTGTGTATGATGAGGCCGAGCTGCGCAAGTACATGCGCGAGGCCGTGGATGCCTCCCCGGAGCGCCCCGTGCTGGTGGACCGCTTCCTGGAGAACGCCATGGAAATCGACGTGGACGTGATTGCAGACGGCGAGACGAGCGTCATCGGCGCCATTATGCAGCACATCGAGCCCGCAGGCATCCACTCCGGTGACTCCGCCTGCATGATTCCCGCCGCCGGTATTTCCGTGGCCATGAACCGTGAGATGCACCGCGCCGCCAAGGAGCTCGCCGCCCGCCTCAACGTGAAGGGCCTCATGAATTGCCAGTTCGCTGTCAAGGATGAGCAGCTCTACGTCATCGAGGTCAACCCGCGCGCATCCCGTACGGTGCCCTTCGTCTCCAAGTCCATCGGCGTGCCCCTGGCCAAGCTTGCCGCCAAGGTCATGAGCGGCATGAAGCTCAAGGACCTCGGCTTCACGGAGGAGGTCATTCCCCCGTACTACGCCGTGAAGGAGGCCGTGTTCCCCTGGAACCGCTTCCCCGGTATCGATGTGGTGCTCGGCCCGGAAATGCACTCCACCGGCGAGGTGATGGGTATTGACGACGACCCGGAGGTGGCCTACCTCAAGAGCCAGATTTCCTCCTTCAACCCGCTGCCCAAGGAAGGGCTCGTCTTCATCTCCGTGAACGACCGCGACAAGGCGAACATCCTGCCCATCGCGCGCAACATCGCCGAGGCCGGGTTCGACATCTGCGCCACCAAGGGCACCATGATCCACCTCTTGCAAAACGGTGTGGAATGCGAGCGTGCCTACAAGGTGCTGGAGGGCCACCGCCCCAACATTGTGGACCGCATCAAGAACGGCGATATCGCCTTCGTCATCAACACCCCGGGCTCCCACGACGCCCGTGAGGACGAGGTTGCCATCCGCGCCGCAGCCGTCACCAGCAACATCTCCTACACCACGGATATGTCCAGTGCCAAAGCCTGCGCCGCTGCCATCCTCCACAGCAAGAACAAGACCCCCGGCGTCTGCACCCTCCAGGAATTCCACGCCAGGAACAAATAAGGGTCGCGCATCCATTTACCTGCCCGGCCACCCTGCGGTGGTCGGGCAGTTTGTTCCCATGAAACACACCTCCCAGCCTATTTTTGTTCTCGGTCCCACGGGGTCCGGGAAATCGGCTGTTGCGGTGGAGCTGGCGGAACTGTTGGGGGATGCGGAGATTGTGAGCGCGGATGCCTACCAGGTGTACCGCGAGCTACCCATCCTCACCGCCGCGCCGGGCGCGGAGGAGCGTGCGCGCGTGCCGCACCACCTGGTGGGTGATATGGGCGTGGCGGAAAACAACGATGCCGCCATGCACGCGCGCCGCGCGCAAGAGGCCATACGCCAAATAGCCGCGCGGGGCAAGCGGCCCATTGTCACGGGCGGTTCCGGCTTGTATGTGAAATTCATCAGCCACGGCATTTCCCCCGCACCGCCAAGCGACCCCGCCCTGCGTGCGGAGCTGCAGGCCCTGCCGCCGGAGGAAGCGGTGCAGCGGCTGCAGGAGGCCGACCCCGCCGGGGCAGCCGCCACCAACCTGCAGAACCCGCGCTATGTGGTGCGCAACCTGGAGATTGTGCTGCTGGGCGGCAAGCCCCTATCCTACTGGCAGCAGAACTGGCAGCATGAGCCCGCCGGGCCGGGTTTCGCCATTGCCCGCGAAACGCCGGAGCTGGATGCCCGCATTGCCCGCAGAACCGCCGCCATGCTGCGCGGCGGCGCGCTGGACGAAGTCTCCGCACTGGCAGGAAAAACGCTGTCCGCCACGGCTGATAAAACACTCGGCCTTAGCCATATCCGCCAATATCTGCAGGATATTGGCAATGAAAGCTGCGTTTGTATTGAAAAGCGCATGCAACAATTGCGGGACGACATTGCCCTGGCCACGCGCCAATACGCCAAGCGCCAGCGCACCTGGCTGCGCCGTGAGCAATGGCTCACCCATCTCCCGGCCACGGCGGAAACCAACGCGCGCGCACTGGCCGCCCAAATTGCCGCCCGGTTGGGCGTGTGATTCCCATCATCGTCATGAAAAAAGGGCCGCCAGGGGTGAAGAAAAAGCTTCACAAGGCGGCGGGTATGTGTTAGAATCAACCCCGTGGAGGTGGCGTGTTGCCGCCAACCGCGTTTTTAATTCATCTCAACCCAAATCAAGCATCATGCGCGTTATCATTGAACCTGATTACGACAAGCTGTCCGCTTGGGCCGCCAACTACGTGGCCAAGCGCATCAAGGAAGCCAACCCCACCCCCGAGAAGCCCTTCAAGCTCGGCTGCCCCACGGGTTCCTCCCCCCTGGGTCTCTACAAGGCCCTGATCAAGAAGTACGAGGCCGGCGAGCTCTCCTTTGAGAACGTCATCACCTTCAACATGGACGAGTACGTGGGCCTGCCCGAGGAGCACCCCGAGTCCTACCACTCCTTCATGTGGACCAACTTCTTCTCCCACATCAACATCAAGAAGGAGAACGTGCATATCCTCAACGGCAACGCTGCCGACCTCCAGAAGGAGTGCGAGGACTATGAGAAGGCCATCGTCGAAGCCGGCGGAATCGACCTCTTCATGGGCGGCGTGGGCCCGGACGGCCACCTGGCCTTCAACGAGCCCGGCTCCTCCCTCACCGCCCCCACGCACATCGAGTCCCTCACCACGGACACCATCATTGCCAACAGCCGCTTCTTCAGCAATGATGTCAACCAGGTGCCCAAGCAGGCGCTTACCGTCGGCATCGGCACCGTGATGGCTGCCAAGGAGGTGTTGCTCGTCTGCAACGGCCACCACAAGTCCCGCGCGCTCGCCCACATCATCGACGGCAGCGTGTCCCACAAGTGGACGGCCTCCGCCCTGCAGATGCACCCCGCCGCCATCATCGTGTGCGACGAGGCCGCCTGCGGCGAGCTCAAGGTGGACACCTACAAGTACTACCTGGACAAGGAGCGCGACAATCTTATCTGATTGCGCCACCCCATTTCAGGGAAAACATTTCCGCACCTATCCGCCGAGCGCGGGTAGGTGCGTTTTTCTAGTTTCGCAAGCAGACCCGCGCCTTAAAATCTTGTCGCATTGACGCGGTGAAATGCAATGAACAGGCGAAAATCAATGCTGCGGGCCGTATTTGTTGTCGGGTCCGCTAGGAAGGAGGGTGAGCACCAGGAGGAAGATTCCGAGGAGGGAGAGGGCGGGATCCGCCAGACGGCAACAGAGCTTGAACCAATCCGGCTGGAAGGATTGGAAATCCTGTGCCAGCAGGAAGAGATCGTTGAGAGGCATGAAGGGGAGTTCGGTGGCATCCAGGCCGAATTCAAGCTGGAATTGCAGGAGGAGGCCGATTTCCAGCACGGCGATGACAGCCACAATGCCGTATTGCAGGGCAATCCAGCGTCCGCTCCAGCCGCTGCCGACATCATGCAGGCGGCGCACATAGACGGCCAGCATGGGCAGGGCCGTGTAGAACACGTAGAACAGCATGGCTGCCGCGCCCGCGATGAGCAGCACCGTGCCCGCAGCGGCGGATACCACGCATACCACCGCGCCCGCCAGCAGAATGGCCAGGGGCACGCAGCCCAGGAGCAGGGCGAAGAGCATGCAGCTCCAGTATTCCGTGCGGGTGGCGCGGCCGGCCATGCGGGCGTAGTTCTCCCGCTTGAAGGCGGCGGCGAAATGTTGCCAGAGTTCGCGCATGACTTAGCCGAGCGGGTATTTGGCGGAGGGGCCGTACTTGTTGCTGCCGCGCTTGGAATCCAGCAGGGTCAGCACAAAGAGCAGGATGCTGAGTGCGTAGCCACCCAGGGTAATCAGCCCCATCCACGGGTTCATGTGGAGCTGCTTCTCCGCACTTTGCAACTGGTATGCAGAGAGAGCATCTCCGTATTCTTCCAAGAGTGCGGCCTCGATAATCATCTCGGCCGTGTAGGGTTCCTCCCCTTCGGCAAGGGGCTCCTGTGCCATTTTCTCGGCCCGTTCCCGCACGCAGGGGGTGTTGATATCGTACTTCCATACAGGAAGGTTGACCAGTTTCCACGCGTCGGTATAGGTATCCGCGAGGAAGCCCAAACCGATGCCCAGCGCCAGGGAGAGCGCCACCCACCAGCCGCTCCAGCCTACATCGTGCAGGCGCCGTACCTGCACCGTAAAACCCAGCACATAGGCGAACAGCGCTATCACTATATACCCCGCAAAACCGGCCTTGATGGCGGTGGAAAGCTCCATCGTGCCGCTCGTTACACAAAAGGAGAGGCCGATGAGAAGCCCGATGACCAGTGCCAAGCCCAACAGCATCCAGCAAAGAAGCGTGCCCCAGTACTCCTTGCGCGTGGAGCGGCCGCGTATTTGCGGGATGCGGCGCAGTGCCAGGCAGAAGTTGCTCCAGAGCCCGCGGTTCTGCGCGTGCAGCGTGGTGCCGCAGTGCGGGCACTGCTCCGGCAGGCCGCTGCGCTTGGCGGTGAACTCCTGCCCGCAATACGGGCATGCCACCTCACCCTGAATGTCGGGCACGGGCGGCAGATCCTCACCGGCCTCGCTCGCCTTCATGAGCACGGTGCCGAGCGGCTGCCAGCTCTCGCCGCCTACCGGGGCCACCAGCGTGGCGGGGGTGATGATGCCCTGCTGCATGAGTTCCCCCAGTTCCGCCAGGGAGTGGGGTCCGGTGGGTTTCTTGTCTGTGTTCAGGTAATAGTACATGATGGTGTTGATTTATGTGTGGGGGTAAAGGAGGGAGGGGCCGTAGTCGTTCTCGCCGGGCTCGGAGTCGCGCAGCGTGAGGATGAGGATGTAGAGGTGGGAGAGGAATCCGATAATGACAATGGCCATGGCGACGGCCTCCAGGGTGGATTCGGAGCAGTTGTCCACCAGCAGGGCCCCGGGCAGGATCGCCAGCCAAGAGGCGGCGGGCAGGGCCGCCCACCAGCCGCTGCGCCCCACATCATGCAGGCGCCGCACCGTGACGGACAGGCAGGCCAGCATCAGCCCCAGTGTCAGCAGGGCTTGAAAGCTCGCCCCAACCTCCTGGGATGCCTCCGACATGGAGCGTTGCAGCATCTCCACGCCATACTCCACCAGGATGCAGAAGAGGATGAAACACCAGAACTCCCGCCGCGTGGCGCGGCCGCGGTAGTTGAGGATTTGCCGGCAGACGTACCAGGCGTTTTTCCACGGGTTGTTCGTGCCGGGGTGCAGTGCCTTGTCGCAGTGCGGGCAGGCGGGCGGCACCTCCCGCCCCCGCAGCATGATGCCGCAGTGCGGGCACGCGCCCAGCTCCGATGCCTCGTGCGACGGCACGGCGGGCAGGGAATCCTCCTTGAGCTCCAGCTCCCCCAGCGGCTGCCAGCCGTTTCCGCCCTCTGCGGAGGCAGGCGTGTCCACATCAATGGCACCGTCCACCAGCATGCGTTGCATCTCCGCCGCAGTGAAGGGGCCTTGCACGGTCTTCTGCTTGTCGAGGTAGTAGTACATGGTGGTAGTTGGTCAGCCGTGAGGGAAGAGCAGGGAGGGGCCGTGGCGGGTCGGCCCGCGCCGGGATGGCAGGAACATCTGGACAAGGATGAAGAGGTTCACTCCCTCCACCCCCAGGAGCGCCGCAAACATGAACATTTGCATGGCAATGTATGAATCCGGCGCGGTTTGCACCAGCACCGCCAGCGGAATGAGCAGCAGCACGAAGGCACCGGGCGCAAGCACCCACCAGCCGCTGTGCCCCGTATCGTGCAGCCGCCGCACGGTCACGCCGATGAAGGCCGGCACCTGCGCCACCACGGACACCGCAAAGAGAATCTCCACCGCAAGGGCAAAGTCGGGCGCATCCCCCAGGAACTTGAGGATGGAACTGAGCCCCATGCACAGCAGCGTGCCGAAAAGGATGAAGCTCCAGAACTCCCGCCGCGTGGCGCGGCCGCGGTAGTTGAAACTTTGCCTGAAGGCATGGCAAGCGTTCACCCACAGGTTTTCCGAACCGGGGTGCAGCGCCTTGCCGCAGTGCGGGCAGGCGGGCGGCACCCCTGCACCTTTCAGGATGGCGTTGCAGTGCGGGCAGCCGCCAAGCGTTTCCGCCGGTGCTTCTTCCGGCAGGTTGATTTCCGCGAGCGCGCGCCACCCGCTCCCGCCCTCCTCTGAGGCAGGTGTGCGGGCGTCAATGGTGCCGTCCTTCACCAAGCGGCGCATTTCCGCCGCGGTGAAGGGCCCTTGCACAGTCTTCTGCTCGTCGAGGTAATAGTACATGAAAACCGGAAATTATCCGTGCGGGTAAAGGAGGGAGGGGCCGTATTTGTTCGGGCCGCGCTGAGAGGCGCAAAGCGTAAGGATGAAGATGAAGAGGCTGGCGCATATCACTACCAAGATGGGCAGAATCAGGATTGTTCCCATGATCATGCGGGTATCATCGGCGAATCCTGCCAGTGCCAATACGGGTAAGGACAGCATGCAGCAGAAAGTCACCGCAACCCACCAGCCGCTGTGCCCCGTGTCATGCAGGCGCCGTACCGTTACCCCGAGGGAGGATACCAGTAGCGTCAGTTGAATCAACCCCGACAAAATGATCACCACCCAAATCGCGGCTGATAGAGAATGCAGATTGTTTCCCTCGAGGGAGTCGACATCTACCATGATACCCGTGATGCCACCGAGGATGAATGAAACGCCGTATTGCACAATAAGGCTGAAGAGCATGAAGCTCCAATATTCCCGGCGCGTGGCGCGGCCGCGGTAGTTGAAGCTCTGCTTGAAGGCGTACCAGGCGTTTTGCGCCAGGTCCTCCGTGCCGGGATGCAGAGCCTTGCCGCAGTGCGGGCACTCGGCCGGCACCTCCGCCGCCACCAGCGCGGTGCCGCAGTGCGGACACGCCCCCAGCTCTGCCGCGGGAACGCTTGGTGCAGCCTCGTCCGTCAAATCCAGCAAGGCAAGCTGCTGCCAGCCGCTCCCTCCCTCCATGGAAGCCAGCGTGTGGCCGTCGATAACGCCCTCCACCATCATGCGGCGCATCTCCGCCGCAGTGAAGGGTCCCTGCACTTCTTTCTGCTCGTTGAGGAAGTAGTATTTCATGGCTGTCTACACTGTATAAGCGGCAAACCGGCCCTTATGGTGAAAAAAAGTTTGCCATCGCGTGAATTTTATCCCAATTCCCCTGTATGTGCAAGTATTTAAGGCGTTCGCGCGCGGTCTCTCTCCCGTTGCGGATCTCCGGACCCCTCAACTGATACGTTAAAGAGTGGGGGCTTGCTCCTTTGTGAAATTTTCTGCATGGGGCCTGTCAACACGTAGAAAAACAAGAAATCAGTCATTGGGGCACACACATGCCGCGCATGTGTTGCAAGTATGAATATGGCTTGACCGCGGCGGGTGGCTTTGGTAGGCTAGGGAAGTCACATGACAACGATGTCCCGAAAAATTTTGATGCTGCTGGCGGGCATGCTGAGCCTGTGCCAGTGCGATACCCTGAAAAGCGACTGCCAAGCCATCAGCGAACGGGAGGCGGCCATAGCTGCGGAGAAGCCCGGCGACTACTACATCGGCCGCCGCTACTACATACCGTATACGCGCCTGTGGGGCTACCTGCGGCGCCCCGGAGAGAGCTGGCGCACAGCCAAGCTGGTGATGATGGACGAGCACACCGTCCACCAGCCGGACCGCGGCCCTGAGCCGCCGCTGAAGAACGCGGTCTTTGGCACGGATGACAACGTGGAGTACGCCATTACCGGCAGCTTTACCGGGCAGAAGGCGTATGAGCCGAGCACCAACATGGTGCTGCCGCTGTTCAAGGCCACCTCCTATCAGGTTATCAACCGCAAGCCCGGATTCCTCTTCAAACCCTCCGAGAAGCGCTCGGACGACTACGTGACGCTGGACCCGCGCATTATGCCGAACCCGAAGGAGTGCGCCGCCGCCGCCGGTGCCCAGTATACCCCCGCTACCCGCAAACAACCCTAGAATCTCAACATGGCAAAGACGAAGATACTCGCCGGACTCGAAATCGGAACCTCCAAGACCTGCATGGTCGTGGGGGAGATACGCCCAGATGCAACCGCCACCATCATCGGCTGCGGAGAGGTGCCCAGCGCCGGCATCCGCAAAGGTGAAATCGTGGACCAGACCATGGCGCGCCAATGCGTGTGCGATGCCTGGCAGCTTGCCCAGGAGCACGCGGATGTCGATATCCTGAACGTTTTCCTCTCCGTCACCGGAGACCACATCTCCGGGCTCAACAATGTGGGTTCCTACCGCCTGCCCGACACGGAGGACATCATCGACGAGGAGTACATGGGCTACGCGCGTGAAAAGGCGGAGCACGTGGAGCTGCCCTCCGACCACTTTGCCCTGCACACGGAAACGGGCGGCTACTCCGTGGACGGAGACGAGCCCACGCGGCATCCCGCCGGGCTCACCGGGCACACGCTGGATGTGAACAGCCACATCATCCACGGTATCAGCAGCCGCGTCAAGAACTCGCTGGTGTGCGTGCGCGGCGTGCCGCTGGATGTGGAGGAGCTGGTGTTCGCGCCGCTCGCCACCGCGCAGATGGTGCTTTCCCGCGCCCAGAAGGAGAGCGGCGCGCTGCTCATCGACATCGGTGGCGGCACCACGGATTTCATCTGCTACAAGGGCACGGAGATTATCGCCTCCGGCTGCATCCCCATCGGCGGCATCACCATCAACCAGGACATCATGCGCCTGGCGGAGCAGCATGTTTCCAGAGAGGCCGCGGAGTACCTCAAATGCACGGAGGGTGATGCCTTCGGCGATGTGAACGACCGCTCCCTCGCCCAGTACCGCAGCGAGCTGGGCATGCACGATGTGAGCATGGAACGCGGCCGGCTCAACCGCATCATCCGCGACCGCCTGGCAGATGCCCTGCTGCGCGTGCGAGACCGCATTCCCAAGGAGGTGCTCAACCAGAACGGCATGGCCCTTTTCCTCTGCGGCGGCACCAGCATGATGCGCGGGCTGGACGGCCTGGCGCGCTACATCTTCAACATGCCGGTCAGCCAGCCGGCACAGATGACCCCGGAGGCCGGGCGCTACCTGAACGATCCGCGCTACTGCACGGCCATCGGCCTTATCCGCTTTGCCCAGCGGTATGATGACGATGCCATGCCGGGCGGCGGCGGCTGGCTTGATTCCCTGCTGGGGCGCTTCCGCTCCCGCCGCTGATTTTCCACCACCCACGCTATGCTTCCCTACCAGAAAACACCGAGCGCAGAGGACCGCATCGCCATCGTCGGCATCGGCGGTGCCGGTGTCAATATCCTGCACAATTTCGGCGGTTCCAGCGCGCAGAACGTGCGCCTGTACGCCATGGCTTCGGATGACCGCCTGGCGCGGGATTTCGGCAATGTGCAGGTGGTGCACCTGCAGGGGGACGACGGGGGCTTTGCCGCCGGCGGCGACCCCGACCACGGCCGCAGCGCGCTCAACCACAGCCGCGAGCAGGTGCAGGAGATGCTCTCCGGCATTCGCGTGCTGGTCATGGTGACGGGCCTGGGCGGCGGCACCGGGTCCGGCGCGGCCCCTCTGCTGGCGGAATGGGCCAAGCAGGCGGGATTGTTCCTGGTGTGCGTGGTAGTGATGCCTTTCGGATTCGAGGGTGCGCCCCGCCGCCGCCGCGCGCAGGAGGCCCTGCGCGTTATTGAGCGGCAGGCGGATATCACGCTCTGCTTTGAGAACGACTACATGGAATCCCTTTTCAACGGCTCGCGGGATGCAGAAGAGCTGTTCGAGCAGGCCAACCGCCTGCTGGCGCAGGCCACTGCCGCCGTGCCTTTCCTGGCCAACTCACCCGGCCTCATCAACCTGGGGCTGGACGACTTGGCCGCCGCCGTGCGCGGGAAGGATTCCCGCTGCATCTTCGGCTTCGGCCGCGGGTTCAGTGCCGCGCGGGCGGAAGAGGCCGCGCGCACGCTCCTGCAATCCCCGCTCCTGGCCCACAGGCTTTCCAAAAGCCCCCTTTCCGGCAAGGTGCTCCTCCATGTGGCAGGAGGTGAAAACATGAGCATGAGTGAAATCAATCGCCTTGTGGACTTGGTTCATGAGGGATTGGGCTCCCCCAATGATGTGGAACTCTTGTTCGGCGTGAGTGTGAAACCTGCGCTTAAGGATGAAATGCGTGTGACTCTGATAACAGGAGTGGAAGTGCTGCCGGTGGCGCTTCCCCCCGAGGAGGAACCTGAGCCGGAGGAGGCACCCGCTGTTCCGCCCCCCGCCCCGGAACCACTTGAACCGGAGCCTGCTCCCGAACCTGAACCCGCCCACGAGGAGGCGGTGGAGCCGGAGCCCGAGGAGACCGAAGCCATAGAACCCGCCCCTTTGCCGGAACCGGAACCGCTGCCGGAACCATACGATGAACCGGAGCCTGAACCAGTCCCTGCGCCGCAAAAAGAGGGAGAAGACGAGCTGGACGCCCGCGTGCACAGCATGTTCTCCGATATCGACAATGCTCCCCGCATGTCCCCCCAACCGCCTGCGGAGCCTGAAATTGAACCGGAGCCGGAAGAGGAATCCCTGAAGGAGCCGGAACCTGATTTGGAGCCGGAACCGGAGCCCATTAGCGAGCCCGAACCCATAGAACCCGCCCCCGAACCCGAGGAGGCGGTGGTGGCGGCAGAAGATGCCCCGGAGCAGCAACCGGAGCCAGCTGTGGATGAGACGGCCGAAGAGCGGCAGGAATTTTTCGACCTGCCGGATTTCGCCCCCCAGCGCCAGGCCATGCTGAACCTGGATGCCGCTCCCGCCATCACTCCGCCCCGCCGCCGCACCAATGCCGCCGCAGATGTGGAGGAGATTGATGCCCGCGTGCGCGACATCTTTGGCGAGATTGACAACGCCCCGCAGAATTCCGCTGCGGAAAAATCAGCCTACAGCCCCTCCGCACGCTCACGCGCCACCAAGGACGACGACATCGACACGCCGCCCTCCCTGCGCTTCAACGATCTTCGGGACATGTTCCCGGAATAATCCCCCCCCTTTTTTCCCAGACACCATGAACCAGGAACTCCTGTCACGCTGCAGCAACGCAGCGGCGCCCTCCGGTTTCGAGGGGCCCGTGCGCGCCATCATCCGCCAAGAGCTCGGCGGCATCTCCCAAGTCTCCACCACCACCGCCGGCAACATCGTTTGCGAGCTGCCCGGCAGCGGCGGCCCCACCGTGGCCCTGCTGTCGCACATGGATGAGATAGGCTTCATGGTGCAGGGCATCACGCCGGACGGCTTTCTGCTCATTGTGCCGCTGGGCGGCTGGTGGAACCACACGCTGCCCAGCCAGCGCGTGCTGGTGCACACGCGCGGCGGCCGCAGCATACCCGGGCAGATCGGCACCAAGCCGCCGCACCTGCTGCCGGAATCCCAGCGCCAATCCGTGATGCCCAACGATGCCCTGTTCATCGATATCGGCGCGTCCTCCGGCGAGGAGGTGGCCGCCTGCGGCATCACCATCGGCTGCGCCGTCACCCCGGATGTGCAGCTCCAGCCCCTGGAGCTCCCCCACCGCTGGATGGGCAAGGCCTTCGACAACCGCGCCGGAGTCTACTGCATGGTGGAATCCATGAAGCGCCTGGCCGCGGAGAAGCCCGCATGCACCGTCCTCGGTATCGGTACCGTACAGGAGGAGGTGGGTACCCGCGGTGCACGCGCCCTGGAGCGCACGCCGGACCTCGCCATCGTGCTGGAGGGCCCGCCCGCGGACGACACCTTCGGCCAGAGCTCCACCTGCCGCCAGGGTGTGCTCGGCCAGGGCGTGCAGGTGCGCTTGTTCGACCCCACCAACATCACCCCGCCCGCCCTGGGAGATTTCGCCCTCAAGCTGGCGGCGGAGCAGGGCATTCCCTGCCAGCCCACCGTGCGCCGCACCGGCGGTACGGATGCCGCGGCAAGCTATCCCCAGTGGCACGGGACCCCGGCCATCGTCTTCGGCGTCCCCACCCGCTACATCCACTCCCACAACGGCATTCTGGACGACCGCGACCTCGATGCCTGCGTCGACCTTACCTGCGCCGTCGTCAAGGCCGTCACCAAGGATCTTCTCTCCTCCCTGCAGGATTGATTTGCCTGCCAATTCAAAAAGGCCCGTGCACTTGTCCAAGTGCACGGGCCTCGTGTTTTTTGAAAGGTTGAATCAGTTGAGCTCTTGAGCCGTGCGGACGATGTTTTCGACGTTCATGCCGAGCTCGGAGAGAACCTGGGCGCCGGGTGCGGAGAAGCCGAAGTAGTCGATGCCGATGATGGCACCCTTCGGTCCGACGTAGCGGTACCAGAGGTCGGATTTGCCGGCCTCCACGGCGATACGGCGCTCGCAGGCGGCGGGCAGCACGGATTCGCGGTAGGCGGGTGTCTGCTGGTTGAAGCGGAACATGGAGGGCATGGAGACCACACGCACATGCGGGCCTATCTGTTTGGCGGCCTCCAGGGCGAGAAGGACCTCCGAGCCGGAGGCGATGATGATGAGGCCCGGCTCTGCTGTTTGCTCATGCAGGGCCACATACGCGCCCTTGAGGGTTCCCTGGCGGCGCGTGGCGGCGGAAATCTCGATGGATGAGGTGAGGCTCGGCACGTTCTGGCGGGTGAGGATGAGGGCGGTGGGGCCGTTGTTGCGCGCCATGGCGCACATCCAGGCGCCGGCGGCCTCTTCCTCGTCGGCCGGGCGCACCACATCCAGGTTGGGGATGACGCGGAGGCCGGAGACGGTTTCCACGGGCTGGTGGGTGGGGCCGTCCTCGCCCACGGCCACGGAATCATGGGTGAGCACGTAGGAGACGGGCAGGTGGGCCAGCGCGGCCACGCGGATGGCGGCGCGCATGTAGTCCACAAACACGCAGAAGGTGCCGGCGGAGACGCGGAAGAGGCCATCGTAGGCGATGCCGTTGCAGATGGCGCCCATAGCGTGCTCGCGGATACCGAACCAGAAGTTGCGGCCGGCGTAGTCCTCCGGTGAGAAGTCGCCCGCTCCCTTGAGGTAGTTCTTGTTGGAGGAGAAGAGGTCTGCGCTGGTGGAGAGGAAACCGGGGTTCTTGGCGGCGAAGGCGTTTTCTGCCTCTGCGCCGGAGGCGCGGGTGGCGGCCGTGGTGCCGGCGGGGAATTCCGGGATGAGCGCGCTGCACTCCTCCGGGCTCAGGCCGTGCGCGGCGAGCTCCACGCCGGAATCCAGCTCTGCGGCCTTCTCCGGGTTGGCGGCGCGCCAGGCATCGTATACCTCCTTCCACTCGGCATAGGAGGACTCGCGCTGGGCCTTGAGGTCGGCCATGTAGGCGCGCACCTCATCGGAAACGTAGTACTGCTGCTCCGGCAGGCCCCAACTGGCGTGGGCCTCCTTCCAGAGCTTGGCGCCGCCCTCACCGTGGCCCTTGGTGGTGCCCTCGATACCGGGCACGCCCTTGGCCACCACGGTCTTGGCAATCACCAGCTTGGGGCGGCCGTTGCGCTCCAGGCTGCACACGCGCAGCACTTCCGCCACTTCCTCCAGGTTGTGGCCGTCCACGGTGTAGGCGTCCCACCCGTGGGAGCGGAATCCCGCCGCCACATCGTCAATCTGCGTTTTCTCCGTCACGGCGTCGAGCGTGATGCCGTTGGCATCGTAGATGAGGGTGAGGTTGTCCAGCTGCAGGCGGCCGGCAATGGCAGCGGCTTCACGGGAGATACCCTCCTGGATGCAGCCGTCGCCGGCGAGACAGTAGACGTTCTGGGAAAAGATTTCATGCTCCGGCGTGTTGAAGCGCGCGGCGGCGTGCTTGGCGGAGATGGCGAAGCCGACGGCGTTGGCCACACCCTGGCCGAGCGGGCCGGTGGTGCATTCCACGCCGATGGCGGGATTGTATTCCGGGTGGCCGGGTGTGCGGGAGCCCTTCACGCGGAAGCCTTTCACATCGTCCATGCTCAGGGGGAATCCGCTCAGGTGCAGCCAGGCGTACAGGAACATGGAGCCGTGCCCGCCGGAGAGGATGAAGCGGTCCCGGTTGAGCCAGCGCGGTTCAGAGGGATTCACGCGCAGCAGGCTGCCGAACAGTACAGCACCGATTTCCGCGCACCCCAGCGGCAATCCCATGTGTCCTGATGCCCTGTCGAAAATGGCATCAATTGCAAGACCTCTAGCCTCGTTTGCCGCCTTTTGAAGTAACTCCGTGTTCATGCCGCGCCATTCTACCAGTTTTCCAGCTTTTGTAAAGGATAATCATCACAGAAAGCCCCTGATTCACCACGGCGGCGCGGGCAACAAAAGTGCCGCCGGAGCCGCACCCGACAAGCACGGACTGAATACCGCTGCTACCTTTCGGTCCTGACGGGGTTTTCCAGCCGCGCCTCCGGGGAAGCCCCGACGGCATGCGCAGTATGCCAGCGCGGCGGGCTGAAGTCAAGGCAATTAAATTCACTTGCCGGTGATTTGGCGCCAGAGGCTCCAGGCCATAAGGAAGCGGAGTGCGGCGGCAAAGGCCATGCCCCAGGTCACGCAGATGGTGAGCTTGGCCTTGCTGCCCACGCAGCGGCTGCGCAGCAGCCAGAAGAACGCGCAGCCCTGCAGCAGCGCGGATATCCCCATGGCCAGGCCTGCAGACAGGCCCAGGAACGACAGCGGCAGCGCAATGGGCTGCAGAAAGGCGAACAGCAGCGTGAGCAGGTCCCGGTAGCCGCCGAGCCACGCCACCACCGCACTGGGAATCATGACGCAAAGCAGCAGTGTTATTTTGGCCGCTTTGCTGTATCGTTCCTCCTGTGTGGGAATGAGCATTGTGCGGAAGATGATGCCGCCGAGCCCTCCCGCTGTCAAGATTTGCCTGCGCCATGAGCATCTACCAACTGGTAACGGATTACACGCCCTCCGGCGATCAGGAGCAGGCTATTGCCAAGCTCCTGAAATCCCTGCGCGCCGGCAACAAGCACCAGTGCCTGCTGGGCGTGACCGGCAGCGGCAAGACCTTCACCATGGCCAACATCATTGCCGCGCAGGACCGCCCGGTGCTGGTGCTCTCCCACAACAAGACGCTCGCCGCCCAGCTGTACTCAGAGCTCAAGGCCTTTTTCCCGCACAACGCGGTGGAGTATTTCGTCTCCTATTTCGACTACTACCAGCCGGAGGCCTACATTGCCAGCACGGACACCTACATTGAGAAGGACAGCGCCATCAACGAGGAAATCGACCGCCTGTGCCTGAACGCCATGCGTTCTCTCCTGCTGCGGCGGGATGTCATTGTGGTGGCCAGCGTGTCCTGCATCTACGGCCTGGGCGCGCCGGAGGACTACCGCAACCTCACGCTTTCCATCCGCGCCGGGCAGCAGATGGACCGTGATGCCATGATTTCCTGCCTGACGGAACTGCTGTTCGAGCGCAACGACTACGACTTTGCGCGCGGGCGTTTCCGCGTGCGTGGCGATGTGGTGGAAATCTACCCCGGGCAGAGCGACGGCGAGGCGGTGCGCGTGGAATTCTTCGGGGATGAGATAGACCGCATCTCGCTCATCGATGCCGGAACCGGGCGCGTGGTGGAGCGCATGGAAAGCTACCTCTTCTTCCCGGTGAAGCAGTACGTGTCCAACCCGGAAAAGAGGCTTGGCGCCATCAAATCCATCCGCCGGGAGCTTGCGCAGCGCGTGGCGTGGTTCGAGAAGGAGAACAAGCTCATAGAGGCGCAGCGCCTCAAGATGCGCACGGATTACGATTTGGAGCTCATCAACGAGATTGGCTACTGCAAGGGCATTGAGAACTACTCGCGCCACCTGGCGGGCCGCGCCCCCGGCTCCACCCCCTCCACCCTGCAGGACTACTTCCCGGAGGACCACCTCACCATTATCGATGAATCCCACGCCACCGTGCCGCAGATTGGCGGCATGTACGAGGGAGACCGCTCCCGCAAGCAGGTGCTGGTGGACCACGGGTTCCGCCTGCCCAGCGCGCTGGACAACCGCCCGCTGCGCTTCGATGAGTTCATGGCCCGCCAGAAGCAGCTGGTGTACATGAGCGCCACGCCCGGGCCCTTCGAGTATGTGAACTGCGTGGCCGGCAACAAGGCTTATATCCCGGTGCTCAAGGCCAAGCGCGGCAACACCCACGCCCGCAGCCAAAAGGCCAGCCAGGCCGTCACCAAGGCCCCGGAGGGCTTCAACGGCGTCTTCTTCCACAGCCTGGCGGAACTGCGCGTGAACCCGCATCCCAGCTCCGCCCCCGTGGAGAAGTTCAATCCGCGCGGAATCGGTCAGCCGCTCATTGTGGAGCAGCTTATCCGCCCCACCGGCCTGCTGGAACCCAAGATTACCCTGCTGCCGCTGGACGGGCAGATCGACAAGACCATCGAGCTCTGCCGGCAGCGTGTCTCCGTGCGCGAGCGCGTGCTGGTGACCACGCTCACCAAGCGCACGGCGGAGGACCTTACGGATTACCTGCGCAATGTGGGCCTGCAGGTGGAGTACATCCACGCGGATGTGGATGCGATTGAGCGCGTGGAAATCCTGCGCAAGCTGCGCTCCGGCAAGGTGGATATCCTGGTGGGTATCAACCTGCTGAGAGAGGGTCTGGATTTGCCGGAGGTCTCGCTTGTCTGCATCCTGGATGCGGACAAGGAGGGCTTTCTGCGCAACGAGACCAGCCTGGTGCAGACCGCCGGCCGCGCCGCCCGCCACGTGCGCGGCGAATGCGTGCTCTTTTGTGATGAAATCACGGATTCCATCCGCCGCCTTGTGGAGGAATCAGACCGCCGCCGCGCCACTCAGATGGCGTACAACCAGGCACACGGCATCACGCCGCACACCGTGGCGCGCGCAGACCAGTCTACCCTGCGCCTCTACACGCCGGACGGGGAGGATGAGGAATCCGGCCTGCTGATGGCTGCCGAGGACGAGGAGGATGCCGCCGCCGTTATCCGCCGCCTGGAAAAGGAGATGAAGGAGGCCGCCGCGCGGCTGGATTTCGAGGTGGCCGCCGTGCTGCGTGACAAAATCAACCTGTTGCGCAAGCAGTAGGCCCTTTGTCATACTCACGGGTAAAGGTCTTGCATGGGGCAGGGGGCTGTGGTAAGGTTCGCGAACCTTATGGCAGATGAATTACAGACCACTCCGTTCCTTTTCGTCAAGGAGGGGGAGTTGCCGGAACTCCGGGACCGCGATGAGGTGGTGAGCCTTATGACCCGCGAGCTTGCCGCCATGATGGGGCTGGAGGACGCGGAGATTGCCGTGGCCGCCGCCTTGGAGCGTGAGCATCTGGAGCCCACCTTTGTTTCACAGGGGCTGGCCGTGCCGCACGGCCGTATCCCCGGCCTGCAGCGTGCCGGCGTGTACGCCGCGCGTTCCTCCCGGGGTGTGAACTGGGAACTGGGGCACGCCAATTTCGTGATTCTTCTGCTGGTTCCGGAAGAGAAACCGGAAATCCACCTGGGCTTGCTGCGCGATCTGATGCGCTGGCGTTTCCGCCTGGGTGACAACGCCCATGCCATGCTCACCGCCCCCGTGGCAGACTACCTGCAATCACTGCAGGAGGCATTGGTGTGAGGCTGTTTTGTGTTGATCCCCTCCCGCATGCTTTTCCCCCTCAGGTAGCATGGCGGGCATGATGAAGAAGACCGCCGTACGCGTCTGCGGGGGCATCCGCTTTGTCATGCGTCGGGTACCCCGCTGTGGGCGCCGGGCCGCAGCTTGGCGATAAAAAAATCGGGGAACCTTTCGGCTCCCCGATGAAATACGTGAATATTTGCTAGGAAATATTTGATTTGTTGCTTACGGCAAATGCCTTACGCGGCCTTGCGGCAGGGGCAGCAGGGCTTGCCCCAAGCGGGACGCTGCACCTTCTTGCCCCAAGCGGGACGCTGGGCCTTGATGGCCTTGCCCCAAGCCGGGCGCTGGGCCTTCTTGCCCCAAGCCATGTGGCGACGGCCCTGGGGACCGAAGCTCATCTGGTGGCGGCGGGGAGCCTGCTTCTTGCAGCAAGGAGCGCACTTGCCCCACTGGACCTTCTTACCGCACTTGGCGGCCTGGCCCATGGCGGGACGCTGCACCATCTTGCCCCAAGCGGCACGCTGCGGCATCTGCTTGCCCCAAGCCATGTGGCGACGGCCCTGGGGACCGAAGCTCATCTGGTGGCGGCGCTGCGGAGCCTGCTTGGCACCCTGCGGACGCTGAGGCATCTGCTTAGCCCACTGGGGGCGCTGCGGGGCCTGCTTGTTCCACTGGGGACGCTGGGGGGCCTGCTTGCCCTGCCACTGGGGGCGCTGCCCCGGCATGCCCATGTGGTGACCGTGGCGGTGCTGCTGACCGGCCTGCGGGGCCTGCACGGGGGCGGGCGCCTGCGGAGCCTGGGGAGCACCCTGCGGCTGCTGGGCAAGCATGGGAAGAGCGGCCAGAACGGAGATAAGTAATGCTGTCTTCATCTTTGCTTTAGGTTAATGTTTTTTTTATTACTAAGGTGAGGGGAAATCAATCCCTCGTCTCTGGGAACGCGCCTGCTACTCAAATTCAACAAATTATTTCCCCTTGGCTGAAAAAAAGTTGCGCAAGGCGTTGAAATCGTCCTCTCCCACGGCGTCTGCGCGGGCAATGGCCTCCTTTTGGGCAGCGGTGATACAGGCGGCTCCCTTGGCGGCCAGCGCCAGCATCTGCGCCATTTCATCCGCCGTGAACACGGCCTCCTCGCCGGAGCCCTGCACCTCCACATACTCCCCGCGCTCCGTGAGCACCACGTTCATGTCCACCTCTGCATCGCGGTCCTCCACATAGCAGAGGTCCAGCAGGGGGGTGCCCTCCAGCTTGCCCACGGAGATGGCGGACACCAGCTGTTTCATGGGGCTCTTTTCCAGGGCGCCCTTGGCCACCAGCTTGTTGAGGGCTATGGACAGCGCCACGGCCGCGCCGGTAATGCTCGCCGTGCGCGTGCCGCCGTCGGCCTCCAGCACGTCGCAGTCAATCCACACGGTGCGCTCGCCCAGGGCTTCCAAATCCATGACTGCGCGCAGGGAGCGGCCGATGAGGCGCTGGATTTCCACGGAGCGGCCGTCCTGCTTGCCGCTGGCGATATCTCGCTTCTTGCGGTCCAGGGTGGAGTAGGGCAGCATGGAGTACTCTGCGGTGAGCCAACCGCCGGGTACATGCTGGTTCTTCATCCAGCGCGGTACGTCCTCCTCAATGGTGACCGCGCAGATCACGCGCGTGTTGCCGAAACAGGAGAGCACGGAGGCCGTGGCGTGGGGCGCCACGTTCAAAATAAATTCAAGCGGGCGCATTTGGTCTGTCCCGCGGTTGTCTATGCGTTGCATACCTCGCAGCATAGCACAGGCCCGGCGGCGGGGCAAACAAAAACGCCTGGGCTACTGACATGATTATAGGCTTGCCAGAAAGCCCTGCCCGGTGTATGATACATCTCCGCGCGTGCAGGTGCACCGCTCCATCCCCATGAAAGTCAAACTCATCGAACAGGCTGCCGAAATCGTCGGCGACAACCAGCTCTTGGTCAACATCGTTTCCAAGCGCGTGCAGCAGCTCAACCACGGTGCGGACCCCTACGTGCCCACCACGCCCGAGATGCAGAGCGGCGACATAGCCCTCATGGAAATCATCGAAGGCAAGATCACCTGGCATGAAATGACGCCG
>JAZUGI010000156.1:0-8690 GCA_045641125.1 Akkermansia sp. | reverse complement strand
CCGATATGGCAAGCTCAATCTCCGCTACGCTCCGATTGAGCTTGCCATATCGGAGGAGAAAAGCTAGTATGCTCCGGCGTCCTGTCTTTATGAAGGAACCAATTCACCCTCTCGGCGTCCTGACTTTTTGACTCAACAGGGGCTAATCGCGGTCTCTCCGCCTCTTTCGGTGCGTTTTTATTTGAGGCACCGCACACATGTGCGTTGCCTGGGGCGGATTTATTTTAGCATTGCAAAACATTCTCAATGGGGGTATACTCCCGCGCATGCGCACCTTTGGAAAAATTGCCATTGCTTGCCTGATAGCTGTTTTGAGTGCCTGCCAGGAACCGCAGGCAGCCGTTGTACCCCAGAGGGCAACCGCCAATGTGTACCGTGGCGGCAGCTACCCGGCGGCCACCGCAGTCACGCATTCCCCCGCGCCCATACCCGCGGCGGCGCGCAGCATTCCTCGCTCCGGGCAGAGCCTGCTGCCGGCGCGTGCGCTGGCGCAGCCGGCCGTTCCGGCCCCGGTGCCCACCTGCGCGGCCGTATGCGTCATTGACCCCCGCACGGGCAAAATCCTCTACTCCCACAATGCAGATGCGCGCCGCCAGGTGGCCAGCACGCAGAAAATCATTACCGCCCTGTGCGTGTGCGATGAGAGGAAGCTGGACAAGATGGTGACCATCCAGGCGTCCGACAACCAGGCGCCGCCCGTGAAACTGGGGCTCAAGCCCGGAACGCAGTACCGCAAGATAGACCTTCTGCGCGCCATGATGACAGGCAGCTTCAACGACATAGCGGTGTGCCTGGCGCGCGACACGGCAGGCAGCGTGGATGCCTTTGTGGCGCGCATGAACGCGCGCGCCGCCAGAATGGGCATGCGCAACTCGCATTTCGCCAACCCCAACGGTCTGCCCGCCGCGCAGTACTCCACCGCCAGGGATATGGCCATTGCCGCCTGCTACGCCTACAACAACCGTATCATCCGCAGCCTGATCTGCACTCCGCAGTATACCTTCACCAAGGCGGACGGCAGCACGCGCACCATCCGCTCCACCAACAAGCTGCTGGGCAAGTACCCCTGGGTGCAGGGCATGAAAACCGGCTACACGAATGCGGCCGGCAAGTGCCTGATATCCTGCGGCTCGTACAACGGCAGCGCCGTGGTGGTGGTGGTGCTGGGCAGCTCCAACGCCAAGGTGTGGGATGAATCGCTCAAGTACCTCAAATGGGCGCTCGGCATGGCCTGAACCCGCCCCTTTGCTTGCCATACAGGTCTTTTTTCCTTTCCTTATCCCGCCCTGCCGCATATAATAGCCGCTGGTAGACAATATGGCTTCCGGCAACAACAGGAGACGAACCACCCGCACGACGAAAGACCGTCAGCTGTGGGGCAATCTCTTTGACAAAAACGCCGATGCCGGGCAGGACATCAACAGCACCTCCTTCTACCAGGACCCGCCGGAAGAGCCGGCGCCGCCCGCACCGGAGGAACCGCAGCTGCGCCGCTCCCCCTGGGCGGATTTCAACATCTGGACCCTTTGCGCCACCTCCATCTTCCTGATTTTTGCCGGCATCCTCTACTGGCTTGTCATCAGCATGTGGGTGCCGCAGGACCTGAAGGACATTGCCGGGTACACGGACAAGGGCGCGGCGCGCGACCTGACAGCCCTGCTGCGCAACGCGAACGGCGGCGAGGTGGTGTTCACGGAGGCGGAAATCAACCGCTACCTGAGAGACACCTGCCGCATGCGCCAATCCGGCATCATGGCCATCATCTCCCACAGTGAGGGCGTGGCCATGCGCATCCACAACGGCTACTGCGAAATCATCATCGACCGCATCATCGGCTCCAACCTGCACCAAACCACCTCCGTGTTCATCACCTTCCGGCGCGTGAACGAGCACGGGCGCCAGGTGGTGCGTGCGGATTTCAGCGGTGGCGAGCCCATGCTGGGCAGCACGCCGCGCGGCGGGCGCATCGGCTGCGTGGATTTGCCGCAGCACTGCATGCGCATGCTGCAGCCCTCCGTGGAAACGCTGCAGGCCTGCTATGCGGATTTCTTCGAAATCATCCGCGAGCGTGGCTATTTTCCCACCTTCACCAAGGGGGCGAACGGGCAGGACTCCACCGTGCGCCTCTCCCCTGTCAACTCTTATTAGCAACCTGAAACCAAACCATCCATCATGAAACAACACCGCATCATCACCACCGCTCTGGCTGTTCTGGGGGCATGCACGCTCAGTTCCTGCATTCACCAGATCTTCGTCCAGCAGTTCACGCGCGACGTCTACCCCGGTGAGCGCCCGCCGCACGTCATCAAGGATGTGAACGGCGCCCCCGCCACCCAGCGCTGGCTGCCCATCGATCCCATTGCCCTGCCGCCCTCCGGCAACGAGCTCAACAAGATCAAGTACGGTGCCAACGGCATTCCCTACGGCATCCCCAGCAACTTCGCCGGTATCGTGACCTCCCCGCATTCCCCCTACCACCAGCTGGACTGCAGCGAATGCAAGGCCAACCAGAAGGTTTGGGACCCCTACGCCCGCAAGCCCTTCTACATTCCCCGCACCTACACGGTGGACTAAACGGCAATGGCGGAAGACACGCCCCAGCAGGCCAAGCCGAAACTTGGCCACCGGCTCTCCGCCTGGGCCTACCAGGCGTTCTGCGGATTGCTGCGCATCACGGATGTTCGCGCCGTGGCCCTGTTCGGGCGCGGCGCGGGCTTCCTGGTGTGGCTCTGCGCACCCTCGCGCCGCCGCATTGTGGCGCGCAACCTGCGCATTGTGCTGGATCCCGCGCTGCGGCCTGACAAGCTGGCCTCCATGGTGCGCCGCAACATGGTGCGCACCACCATGAACCTGTTCTGCTCCCTCAAGACCGGCCTGATGAGCGAGCGTGAGATGGCGGCATCCATCCGCGTGCTCGGGCGGGAGAATTTCGAGAACCACGGCATAGACGGGCAGTGCGGCATTGCCTGCATTCCGCATGCTGGCAACTGGGAGGCGCTGGCGCGCATCCGCACCTGCTTCCCCAAGGTGGAGCACTACGGCTCCATGTACCGGCGGCTGAGCAACCCGCTCATGGAGCGCATGGTGTACAAGGCACGCACCCACTACGGCTGTGAGATGCTCAGCAAGGAGGACGGCCTGCGCGCCGTACTGCGTTTCGCCAAGGGGGGCGGCCTGCTCGGCGTGCTGAGCGACCAGTTCACCAACGAGGGCGTGTACGTGCCCTACTTCAACAAGATTACCGGGGTAACCCCGCTGCCGGCCCTGCTGTACCGCCGCTGCAAGGGGAAGGGCACCCTCTTCTCCGTGTTCACCCGCAATACCGGGCTGGGCCGCTGGGATACGGAGATGGGGAGAGAAATCCCCGTGCCGGAGAGCTGCGACAGCACGGTCGCCCTCACCATCCTGGTGAACCGTGCGCTGGAGAAATGCCAGCTGGAAAACATCCTGGACGGCTTCTGGATGCACCACCGCTGGAAATCCACGGATCAATTCGTGCCGGAGCAGGATGAGGAAGACTGGAAGCTCGCCATGGATCGCCCCGGCCTGCTGCCCTTCCGCATCATCGTCTGCGTGCCGGAGGAGTTCGAGGAGGCGCTGATGCTCATTCCCGCCCTGCGCGTGCTGGCCGCATGCCGTCCGGACGCCCAGCTCAACATCGCCTGTCCGCGGGAGCAGCTGGCCTTCTGGAAGACGCAGGACTACGCGGCGCACGCCGTGAGCACGGATGGCCCCACCCCTGCCTCTGCCCAGCTGGAGGAGGACGCCCTCTACAAGGAAGGCCCGTACGACTACCTCTTCATGTTCAGTGAGAACAAGCGCGTGTTCCGCGACCTGACGCGCCGCCTGGGGCCAATCTACGTGAGCGGCTTTGCGGAAAACCCGCTGGCCAAGCCCAAGCGCGCCTTCCGCACCAAATTCACAGGGCTGCACTTTGCGGCCCCGCGCCACCGCTCGCAAGACTATCTGGCGCTTCTGGAGCGCGCACACGGCATCACCCTGCCACCTTTCCAATACGCACAGGAAGGCTACGGCTGTGATACCGCCGCAGGAGATTTCATTGCCCCCTTCTCCACGCTGGGAGAGGCGGATTCCTGGGCGGAGGAGAAGTGGGCGGAGCTTTGCGCCGCGCTGAATTCCCCCGCCATGCTCGCCCTGCCGCAGGACCGCGAACGCGCGGAGAACCTGGCGCGCCGTCTCGGCATCCCTTGCTGCATCCACGCGCCGGAGGAGCTGCACCTCCACCTGGGCCCCAACTGCCGCCTGTTTGCCGTGGACGGCCTGCTGCCGCAGCTGGCGGCTCTATGCGGCACGCCCTGCCGTGTCATTATGGCCAGCCGCCTGGCGGACCGCTACCGCCCGCTTGGTCCGGGAGACCGCGCCGTGTGCCGCCATTTGCCGTGCCACCCGTGCCACCTGGCGGCGTGCGACCAGCCCGCGCCCTGCACGGCGGATATCACGGCGGATGACCTGCTGCGTTAGAGTTTTGCCTTGCATGTGCGCCCAATTCTGCGATAATCCCCGCGCACTTCCATAACCATGCTGAACCAGGAAATCATCATTGAGGCGGAAACCGCCGCCATCCAGATTCCCGGGGGAAATGCCGTCATTTTGCCGGAAGGCTCGCGCATCTACATCACCCAGAGCCTCGGCAATTCCATTACCGCTGCCACGGATATCGGCCTCGTCCGCATCTCCAGGGAGGAAGCCGCCCGCGCAGGAATCATCCCGCCGGAGGACGCCAAGCCCGCCGCGGATGAAAACCTTACCCTGGAGGAACGCGTCTGGAACGTCCTGCGCAACGTCTACGACCCCGAAATCCCCGTGGATATCGTCAACCTCGGCCTCATCTACGGCGTGGAAATCATACCCCAGCAGGAGGGCGGCGCCCAAGTCAACGTGCAGATGACCCTCACCGCCCCCGGCTGCGGCATGGGCCCCCACATCATGGCGGAGGCGGAGCTCAACATCGCCGCGCTGGAGGGCGTCAAGAACGTCGATATCGAATTCGTCTGGGACCCGCCGTGGAACCAGGACATGATGTCGGAGGAGGCGCGCATGCAGCTCGGCTACATCTGATAGAACCACCACCGCACCACATGGGCAAGATATCCATAGAGTTGACCGAGGAGGAAATGCGCAACCTGGCAGAGGTGAGCGCCATGGCCCTCACCATGCTCGGCCAGGGTATGCAGGAATCCCGCGATCCCCGCGTGGACGACTGGCACCGCCTGCTGGTGGATATCCTGAAAGCCGCCCGCACCATACCCGGCATTGCCAAGGACATGGAGATGAACCCGGACTGCGGCTACTGGTTCTTCAAGCACGCATACGTGGACCGCGCCTTCTACTCCGATTTGCTCGACGAAGTGCGTGACGCCGTCTTCTGGGAGGAGCTCGTGGCCCGCATGGCCGCCCAGAGCCTGGCGGAAAGCATTGGCCCGGACGCCGTGGACAACATGGACCCGCAGGAGCGCACCGCCCGTCTTTCCTCCATGGAGAAGGCCCTTTGGAACGAGGTGACCCGCCACGGCATCGACCGCCTCTTCTTCATGCTCCCCCCGGAGGAGGCGTGAGTGATTTTTCTTGCCACGGGGCCCGTAGTGCGCTATCATCGCCGCGCACGCCGCTTTTGGCCTGCACCATGGATGGGTGGCAGAGTGGTTTAATGCAGCGGTCTTGAAAACCGCCGAAGGTTATGCCTTCCGTGAGTTCGAATCTCACCCCATCCGTTCCTCCGGGCTCGGTGGACAGCCCCGGATTTTGACCGCCACTACCACACTTTCAGCTTGACGCGGAAAGGGGGGGGGTGTACGCTGCCAGCATGCGTTACCGATGCGTCAACAACGGCAGATTTCGTATTATTACCAAGCGTTCCCGCAAGGGAAAGCGTGGCTTTGCACTGATTGCCACGCTCACGCTCATGATGCTGCTTGCCCTGCTGGCGGTGGGCGTGCTGGCCATGGCCTCCTCCCAGAACCGCATTTCCATGCAGGCCGTGCTGCAGGCGCAGGCGCGCCAGCAGGCCCTGGTGGGTTTGGATGCCGCCGTGGCACAGCTGCAGATTGAGCTTGGCCCGGACCGCCGCGTGAGCGCCAGCTCCTCCATCCTGAACAATGACGACAACGCCCCCGGCGGCCACCTGCTGGGCGTGTGGGACAGCTGGGACGGCCCCATCTACGGCTCCAGCATGACCAGGGGGGCCAAAATCCAATCCACCTACGTGCAGGGGCGCTCGAACATGTTCCGCCGCTGGCTCATTTCGGCCGTCAAGCCGGAGGATACCCGCGCCATCGGCGCAGCCTCCCGCCTGAGCAACCGCAGGCCCGGTGAGCGCATCTGCCTGGTGGGAGAGGGTACGCTCGGCAGGTCCGCTTCACCCACCCATTACGTGTATGCGGATATGGTGCCGCTGCCCTCGCTCAGCGCGAGCGACCCGAACACCGGCTGCTTCGCCTGGTGGGTGGGCGGTGAGAACCAGAAGGCCAAGGTGGCTATCAAGGAGCAGGAGAAGACCAATGACCCCATTGAGGTCCTTCACCGCACCTGGAATACCCCCGTGGCACGTTTCAGCCCGGAAACTGGCCTGGATTTCCTGCCGGACAACCAGGACCGCCCGGAGCGCGTGATCACCATGCCCAGCCTGCCTCTGCTCGGCGGTGGAACCGCCCCCGCCGGCATGCCCTATTTCTTTGACGCCACCGTCAATTCCTACTCCCTGCCGGTCAATGTGCGCACCGGCGGCCTGAAGCAGGACCTCTGCCTGCTGCTGGACAAGGAGAGCCTGACGGGAACGGAGTTTGCCTGCCGCAGCAACCAGGACTGCCCCATTGCGGAGGGCAACGACGTGCCCAAGGGTACGGAGGCCTCCATGCCCATCGGTTCCTGGCAGAACATGTACGCCTACTACAACGCCTGGCCGGACGGCAGCCGTTCCGACGACGCCTTTGCCGCGCGCGTGCAGGGCAACCTGGGCAGCGAGCTCTACACCCGCATGTCCGGCAGCGGCGCGGATATTTCCGGCGGCTCCCTCAAGAGCCCGGATACCGGGGGGCAGATGTCCTTCTATGATTCCCGCGCCATGATGGATTCCGGCAATCCTTCCGCCGGGTACGCCAGAACCCCGGTCATGCTCGCCTTTGTGAGCAACTACGCCATGGTTTCCCAGCCGGCGAACGACAGTCAGGACGACCCCAAGTACCATCTCTGCATGGCATACGCACCCATGGTGCTGTGGTGGAACCCGTACAACATCCCCATGCGCATTCCGGGCCACAAGCTCTGGTCCTTCTCTGCCCCGTACCGCCAGATTTGGCTGCGCAAGTACAACGGTATCCCCAATGAGGGCTACTACACCTTCGGTTGGCAGGAGCTTGTGCGCCAGGTGTCGCAGGACAATTTCGAGTTCACCTTCGGCCGTGACAGCGGCGACTTTTTCGAGACCGTGGGCGGCGGCAAGGGCGAAATCGTCTTCCAGCCCGGTGAAATCCTCTTCTTCTCTCCGTCTTCCGGCCGCAGCCTGCAGGAAAAGCAGGCTGTGAGAACCAACCCCTGGCAGGTGGGCTACACCCCCAATGCCGTGAACGGCTACTACATGCGCCTCTATTCCAACGTGCCTATCAATCAAATGGGGGATGAGGGCGGTTTCTCCGGCAAGTACCGCACGGAGATGGCCATTGGTTCCGGAGAGTATAAGCCCGGCAAGGTGGACCCCACCAAGCTGCCTGCGGACCCGCACGGCTGGTCCCTGGTGCCGGGGCGTGCAGATTGCTTTACCGTGGTGGCAGGATTCGGCGGCATGGAGGAAACGGAGACCCCGGATCCCTCCGACCAATCCGCCTTGAACGACAAGGGCGGCATTTCCCCGCAGCGCATGCTCTTGGGCTGGCTTGATCCCGGCGAGGGTGAGGCAGACGGCAATACGGACCCGGATGAGGGCGTGGAGAAGAAGCACGTTTCCGTGAGCGACCGCTTTATCTGGAACTCCGCCATGACGGACAACACCATGCCCTTCTTCTTCTGCTCGCTGGGCGTGGCTGCCAAGTCATCCAACCAGAGGATTGATACCAAGGTGTACCCCAACAAGGATTTCCGCACCAAGATATGGCAGCACTCCAGCCCCGCGTTCTGGGGCTCCGCCATTCTGGACCCGGATGACCAGACCCGCCGCTACCACCCCTACCAGCTGGCCACCCTCAATGTGGGCAGCGGCCTCACCTCCTCTCCCATAGACAGCATCGGCAACAACGGTATCCTGGGTATCACCGGCGATGGCGAGCAGGTATCCTTCGCTTCCGTTATGGAGATACCCGTGCACCCGCCGTTCTCCCTGGCGGGCTTTGCCGGCATGCGCCTGCAGCCCGGCTGGTACAAGACCTCCGGCGGTGACCGCGGCGGTATCTCCCTGCTGCGCCGTATGCAGTACCAGGCCGGCGTGCCCGGCGTGGGTATCGGCAACGCCTTTGCAGACCCCTGCCTGCCGCCGGGGGATGTATACGCCTACTTTGAGCAGCGCGAGCTGGGCATGAGCGTGACGGGCAACACCCACATCTTCGGCGATTTCTTCGACCACGCCCTGCTCATCAACGATGCGCTGTGGGACCGCTGGTTCTGCTCCTCCGTATCCGATATGCCCGGCAAGGGCGGCAAGGTGAAGGCGGAGACCACCCTGCAGAAGTTCATGAAGGGAA
>JAZUGI010000155.1:0-1818 GCA_045641125.1 Akkermansia sp. | reverse complement strand
TCCGCGCGCGCGCCCGCCGCGCCTAGCTTCCCACATTGTACTCAATTAATCGGCGCTGTTAAAATAGCCCCGGCGTGCGTACAATACGCATGCCGCCGGAGCAGGAGAGGAGAGTAGCTATCTCCTCCTCCTGGCCAGGGTAAGCTCGTATCTTGTACAAGGGGGAAATCCCCGCTACAACGTCAGAGCCATCTCTGGCCCCACTTTTACATGGGTCCGGCAAGCAACCGTATTATTGAAGGGGCTTTCAAGCCCGTAATTGCGTAAGCGCAACACAAGACATTATGAGTACCAAGACAAAAAAAGGCAAGGGCAAATCAACGGGCGAAGAGGCAATCAGCATCGTCGGCGTTGACTTGGCCGGCAAGAAGTTCGATGTACACTGCAACGGAAAGCATGGGGTCTTTCCCAACACATCGTTGGGGCTGAGCCGCTTCAAGACGTACCTGGGAACCCTGCCGGGCAGGGTGGTCGTTGCATTCGAGTCGACCGGATCCATCAGCCGCCCGTTCACGCGGGCCATGATGAACATGGGCGTGGAGTGGCGCTGCCTGCCGCCGGGCGCAGTGCGCAGGTACGCCGACTCCATGGGCATTCACGCGAAAACCGATGCCAAGGATGCCAAAGTCATCGCCAAGTTCACCAGGGAACGCAAGCCGGCGGACACGAAGGCCGTGACCGCGAAGCTGCTGGACCTGCAGGAGCTCATGGCTCTGCGTCGCCTCTACGTGAGGGACAGGGCGCACTACATGACCTCCCTTGCCGCATACAGGCTGGAGGAGACCAGGGCGGCCATCCGCAGGAAGATAGCGGAACTGGACAAGGACATTGCCGCCGTGGAGAAGAAAATCGATGCCGTCATTGCCGCGGACGAAGAGCTGGCAGCCCGGCGCAAACTGTACGTGCGCGAGCCCGGTATCGGGCCTTGCACCGCCAGGGAGCTCGTATGTCACCTGCCGGAGCTGGGAACGGAGAAGCGCAGGAGGCTGGCCTCCCTGGTGGGCCTTGCGCCGTACAACCGCTCCAGCGGTAACATGGATGCCCCGCGGCACGTCAGGGGCGGGCGCAAGAAGGTGCGCACCGCGCTCTACATGGCAGCCATAGCCGTGCGGCGCTGCCGCACCGGGGACGTGAAGGAGTTTTACCAGCGGCTCAAGTCGCGCGGCAAGCCCAACAAACTTATCGCCATAGCATGCGCCCACAAGATGTTGCTGCGGCTCAACGCAGCGGTGCTGGGTATGAAGAGGGCTGCGGCAGCGACTTGATTCCACACATGGGTGCAGCGTCACGCTGCCGCAAGAGGGGTTTGGGGAGAGCGCGCAGCGTCTCCCCATGGCAAAAGACAGTGCCGCAGAGAGGATTCCAAAGGGGAGAGCGAGAAGCTCTCCCCTTGGTCAGAGGGGTGTGGGGAGACGGACAGTCTCCCCAGCACCGCTGCGCCCAAAAAGGCCGCCAGTCAAACAACTGGCGGCCTTTTTGTAGATTGCGTCAAATTATTATTGACTTTGTACTTCCCGATAATCCCATAGCGTATGAGTAAGCCCAGCACAGCCCCGGAGGGACGGAGTTTCGGAGGCCCGGAGCCTCGGCGTAGCGGTATCGGGTTCGCCGATACCGCGAAGACGGGCGCCCCGGCGTCTGTGGCCACCACCTTCTTCCTCCCCTACCAGCAGAAGTGGATCCAGGATCGCTCCCGCATCAAGCTCATGGAGAAAGCACGCCAAATCGGCCTCTCCTGGTCCACGGCATACAGCGTCGTCCGCCGCAAGGCCCAGAAAGGCGCGCTGCTGGATGCCTGGATCGCCTCCCGCGATGAGG
>JAZUGI010000154.1:0-21220 GCA_045641125.1 Akkermansia sp. | reverse complement strand
ATCGGGAGCGTGATACCGGCGCCGATTTCCACGCCGAAGGCGCCCACCTCCGCGCTCTTGGCATCCGCGCCGCCGGCTATGCCCACAAAGTGGTTGCGCACGGCCACATCGCGGTCGCCGGAATCCAGCTTGAGCATCACGCGGCCCTCAAAGAGGGAGGAGCGGTTGTACACGCTGGTGCCCACCACGCTCTGGAGGCGGGCGCCGATGGCGGCGGTAAAGACGTTCATCTCCGCATCACCGGCGGTGAGCGCGGCATCGGAGAGGCCCTTCTCGTTGAATCCGTCCAGCGCGCTGTGCCTGTAGCTCAGGTTGAGCACGGGCTGCAGGCAGGTGGTGGCATCCTCGTTGAGCGCCTTGGCATAGCCGATTTCATACATCACGCCAAAGGCGGTGCCGTTGGTATCGGCATCCGTGCGGTAGGCCCCTGCCCCGTAGTTCACGGTGCGGTGCAGCTTGGCATCCGCGCGGCCGAAGGTGGCCACCAGCGTCTGGGACAGCGCACGGCGCGTGTAGCGGGCAAAGGCGCTCACATACATGCGGTCCAGGTCACCCTCCGCGGCCTCCGCGGAATTGGCGGTGAAATTGCCATGCATGGCGGTGAGCGCCACACCGCAGGTGAAGCGCGGCGTGCAATCCACATCGAATCCCACCGTGCCGCCCCAGCTGGAGAGCTTATAGCCGGCCAGGGTGTTGTCTGCGTTGAGCTTGCGGTAGTCGGCCTCTGCGTTCACCCAGGCGTTGAAGTACGGCAGGTCCTCATTGACGAGACAGTCGCTCAGGCCCATGGTGGTGGTACGGTTGCGGATGGCGCGCAGCTGGCGGTCCACATCCGCTCCGAAGGCGGCGCCCATGGCGGCAATGGAGGCACCGGACATGGCGGCGAGCGTCTTGTCTGCGGCTTCCCCGGCCACGGCGCCGGTTTCAAGCGCGGTCATCACGGCGGCCAGGTCGCCGTTGGGGTTGGTAACCTGGGGGTTGCGCTCCACAAAGGCGGCATCCACCATGCGGCCGCCGGCAATGCCGTTCGGCGTGTGGGCACCGCTGACCGTGCGGTAGAAATCATCGCGCAAATCCACAAGCAGCGCGCCGTTCTCAATGCGGGCGTTGCGGTAGTACTTCCCGTACAGGTAGCCGGTGAGCGTCACGTTGCGCGTATTGGTGTTTGCACCGCCGAAGCGTGCCAGCACCAGGTTGCGCGTGCTGCCGCCGTTGCGCACATCCATGGCCACGCCGGCATCTGCGCTGTCCTGGTTGACCACCACTGCGGCGCCATCGCCCAGGCTCAGGTCACCCTGCAGGATAACCGGGGCGCCGCTGCCGATGGTCTTGGCGCTATCCAGGGCGGACATGCCGAACTGCACGCTGCCGTTCCCCAGGCGGGAGGCCTGCTGCAGCGTGAGCGTGCTGCCGATGTTGCTGACATTCGGGTTGTTCAGGATAATGGAGAGAGCGTCCGCATCCACGCCGGCAATGGCGGCATTGCCGCTGTACTGCAGCTTGGCCGTGCCGTCACCGGTAAGCGTCAGGCCCTCTCCGGCGGCGAGCGTGGCATCCGCGCCCCTGACAATGTCGATGCAAGCGTTGTCATAGCCGCCGGCGTAGTGCCCGCCGTTGCCGTATACGGTCACCCGGCCGCCCACGGTGGAATCCGGGTCGCCGTTGAGCTGCTCGGCGGCAAGCGAGGCACCATACGCCACATAGAGGGAGGCGCCCTCGGTCATGTCCATCACGCCTGTGAAGTAGGCGCCCTGCGGGGCCACGCTGAGCGCGCCGCCCGTGATAGAGGTCTGCCGGGAATCCACAAACGCGTTATCCTGCACGTTGAGCTCACCGGAAACCTGGACGGAAGGCGCGGAGACCATCGTCTCGGAGCTGCCGTCGCCCACGGTAAGCGCGCCGCCAATGCTCACTTCCAACGCATCGTCAATCAGCAGGGTGTGGTCGCCCCGCAGGGTGGCATCATCCGCGGAAACTGAGATGTGGGAGATGTGTGCATCCTCGTCAAGCTCCATCTCATGGGGATTGGTATCGTTCTTCACCTGCACGCGATCCGTTTCTCCGGGTACGGAACCGCCGCTCCAGTTGCCTCCGTGGCTCCAAAGCGTATCCTCGCCGCCGGTCCATACGAATCCGCTCTCCTGCTCATCCACAAACAGGACAATATCATGGCTGTCACTGTCCTGCATGATGGTGTAGACGAGGAAAGTCTCCGTGTCCATAAACGACGGTGCATTGTTGACGAGCAGTTGCGTGCCGGTGTATATGGTGTCCAAATCGGCCAGGGTGATGGTTGTACCCTGCTTTGCCCCCAAGCCCTTGACGAGGTCCTCATCCACCACAAAGTTCGTGGTGGTCGTGGCAAGCTCGCCCGCCGTGATATAGCTGTCCGTCTTGCTCACGCGGCCCAGCGTGATGGTGCCGGCATCCAGTGTTCCGGTGGCGGTGAGCGAGCCGTTTTTGGCATCCATCACTAGCGAGCCGGCGGTCACATTCGTCAGCGCAACCGCACCGTTCACGGTGAGAATGCCATCCACGGTAAGCGTGCCGGCATCTCCGGTGGTATTGGTGAGCGCCAAATTCTGGTCAACGTCCAGGCTATCGCCCGCGCCCATGTCCAAGTTGGCGATGGAGCCGCCCGCAGCGGAAACCGCGCCATTCACCTCAATGGTTCCGGTGGCGTTCACCGAACCCAGGTTATTGCCGTCTGCGGCAATAACCTTGCCGCTCACAGAGAGCATGCCCTGGTTGTCCATCGTGGAGCCGGAAAGCATCTCCAGGGTGCCGGAAACCGTCGTGGTCTTACCGCCGGCAATAGACACCGTGCTGCCGGAGTTCACTTTCAGGGTGCCGCCGGCCACGGTACCGGTCTGCAGAGTGGTGGTGCCCCCGATATTGGCGGTTCCGTTCACGGTGATGCCGGTGGCCGTTACCGCCCCGGTGCTCTGGATGGAGGATCCGTCGCTCATGGTAACGGCACCCAGGCTCAGGCCTGCACCTGCGGTGAGCGCACCGTTCAGGTTCGTCGTTTCCAAGCCGATGGCCCCACCGAGGGAGAGAGAGCCGTCCGTCAGGGTGAGCGCATTCACTCCGCCGAGCAAGCCGATGGTGGAGGTGCCGCCTGTCTTCAGGTGGCTGGCGCCGTTAACACCACCGGACACATTAACAGACGCGAATGTGTTCTCTCCCGTGGCCAGTATCATGTTGTCCGCTGTCACATTACCGCCCTTGGTAACGGCAGTCTTAATGGTGAGGTCGCCGTTGGCGACGGTGAGGGCACCCTCGTTCGCAAGAGTCTGAACCTCTACGTTGCCGCCGCTCACCGTCATGGAGCTGCCGGAGCCGATGCCGATAACCGGGAGCTCGCCGGCCGCGAGTTTATCGAAAACAGCGCTCCCGGATTCCGTAACGTTGATGCCGCCGGCAATGCTGAGACTGTCGGCATTCACGAAGGTATAACTTGCACCGGAGACATTGAGGGAAGCAACATTGATGCTCTCTCCCACCGTGATGGTGCCACCCGCACCGGAGGCCGTGAAATAGGCATCCAGGCCATCGACGAAGGACATGGTGGCATCCCCTCCATCAGCGGAGGCCCAATTGTTGGAACTTTTATCCCACGTGCCGGTTCCCTTGTCCTTGCCCCAATAGCTGGCGCTGAACTCACGGGCCAGCAGCAGCGCACCGTCCTTGTACTTCAGCTGCGTGTAGGAGGAGAGTGTGGTGCCCAATGCAAAGTAATCTGCAGCATTGGCAATACCTTTCCCGTCAAAGGTGACACCGGTATCGTCCTGCGAAGCAAAGCCCGTGGCCACGATAATGTTGTCAGACCCGGCGGTGGCGCTGGTGGAGAAGTTCACCTTGCCTCCATCAAGCGCAAACGTCAGCGTGGAACCGCTGTTGAGCACAAGGCCGTCCTCTCCCACGCTCAGGGCAGAATTGGGGTTGAAGGTGATGATTGCAGTGGCGGAAGAGTCGTCCGCTGCGGCAAGCGTGGCACCGTCTGCCACGTTGACATTGCCAAGCACCAAGTTCTCAGCGCCGAGGCTGAGCGTACCGGCATCAATCGCCACGGAACCCAAGGTTGCCGTTCCCGCCAGAGTTGCCGTCTTGCCGGCAGCATTGACAATCATCTGATCTGCGGTGACTGCAGCATTGAAAGAGGTTCCCGTTTGCACTTCCACATTGAGCACGCCGGATTCCTTCACCACATTGGCGTTCACAACAGTGGCATCTCCCAGCACACGGAAGATGGTGAAGTTGGTGGCATTGCTGCGGCTCTCATACGTACCGTTCCACCCGCTGATATCGCCGGAGAAAGCATACGTGTAGTTGGAACCCGTTGTGTTAAAGCGCCCCAACTTGCCGGTACCCTTGATCTTTCCTGTAAAGGTGAGCACACTGTTGTTGTTGCCGTTGTTCTGGGCGAATGCCCATCCATTATCGCCGTTCTCCAGAATGAGATTGGCACTAAAGGTGTCGGTGGGAGAGTACCCGGACGCGCCTTTCAGCATTACCCAGCTGTTGGCGTTACCCATAGTGTTCACAGCCCGAAGTTCGTTGCCGGTGAATGCGGCATTTGTAACTGCAACAGTGCCCACCCAAGTGTCCGCCAAGGTTAAATCGGCAGGCTTGGCCTTCACCCCGGAGGGCAAGGCATAGGTACCCTGACCATCAAGTGTGGCGGAAGCGGAACCCTGCAGCGTCACTTTCTCACCGATATTGATGGTCTTGCCGGCTGCGTTGATGGTATCGGCAGTCACCGTACCGGCACCGGTCAAAGCCAGGGAAGCGCCTTCACCCTCCACATTCAACTCGGCAGCGGTCAGAGAACCGGTGTTCTGAAGATCAAATGTATAAGCCTTTTTGCTCACGTAAACGCTACCGGCAGTAACCGGGGAATTCAGGACCACCGTTGCATTGCCGGCCGAGCCGAACTCTGCATCGCTGCCGCTGGTGAACGGCTGGTTCACCTGGTCTCCAATGGTCCAAACGGAATCAGTCCATGCGTGATTGCCTTCCGTACCGTTCCAGACGGGAATGACAGCTTCTGCAAAGGTGAGCATCAGCTTGCCGGAAGATATGGAAAGCGCACCCGTATACCCCTTGGCCACACCTGTAACCTTCGCGCCGTCATACGTGGCAGTGCCTGTGACCGAGCACAAAGCCACAGGGGTGGCGGAATATGAGATGGAACTCACATCCACAAGCGAACCGGACGTCAGTGTCAGGTTACCACCAACCGAGAGCAAATCGGGGGCGGTAATTTTGAACGTGGCTCCGGAATCAACGGTAAAATCGCCGTTGGCATCCACATCGCCGGCAATGGTGAGGGTGGTTCCCTGATCGCTGTGAATCGTGCCCGAAACAGTGATGGTATTTCCACCCGAGCCGAGGGTCAGTACGCCGGAGTTGTTTACGCCGCTTACCGTACCGGTCACGGACTTCACCCAGGCAGTCGTATTGGCGGCGGGCTTGCCTGTACCGTACTGCAGGACATTAATCAGAACATTCCCGTCTCCCGCTTCACCGGCTTTTATGTTGTCAATCTGCAAATCCTTGAAAGAACGGTCACCGCCCCAGTAATTGCCGCCAATCAGTTTGAGCTCGGCCCCGCTTTTGGTGGTAATGGAGGATATGGTAACGGTGTTATTGGCCGCGCTGGGTTCCGCGGTAATTTGGAAGGCATTGTTGTCGGTATCAACGAGCGTCCAAGGACCGCCGCTATTGGCGTAGTACATGGCGGTTTCCTTGCCGCCGCCGTTCCAGGAAACCTCTGCCCGGGCCTGGGAAAGTGTGAATCCCACGGCTGTGACTGCGGCGATGAGGGCCGCACGGAGTGTCGTATTGAGACGTAATTTCATTTTGATTGTTTTTTGTTTGAGAACGTGCGCGGAAACTGGCGAGTTTCCTTAGCGTATGTTCACATTCTACCACTTCTGTCCCCCCGTGCGCAAGCTCAAATGAAGCGCAAACTCGCTTTTTCCTAGAAAACCGGTAGTTTCTCCCTACATTAAGGCCCCACCCGCATGGAGAGCGGATGGGGCCTTGCGCAATATCGTTGGAGAGAGAGAAGTTTCCTAGGCGATGATGCGAAAAATCTGGAAAAACCGTTTAGGGAACAGCCACCCAGATGGGGGAATCCTGGTTGAAGGAGGGCATCTCCATGGCGCCGCCGCCGAAACCGGCCTCCTGGAGCAGCTTCTGCAGGTCTGCCGCAGAGGGGCAGGAGAAGTTGGTGCGGAAAAGATCCAACTTGGAATTGTCGTACTGTGAGCCTTCCTTCTTCTGAATCAGCAGTGCAAAGCCGAAGGCGCCACCCGGAACTTCAGAGATGAAAATTTCGATGGGGTAGCTCTTGCCTTCCTGCACGGTGAATTCAGATCCGGCGGTCAGGCCTTCAAGCTCGCGGTTCCACTTGGTAAGGCCGGGCTGCTGAATGAACTCGTACCCCTTGTGGGCCGCATCCTTGCCGTCCTTGATAGCCTGGTGGTAGGCCTGGCCCTTGCCCTGTGCAGAGATGGAGCCGGCGGTGGTGGCCCCGTTGGTGCCATCAAACGTGGAGGGGATGGACCACCCGGCCTCCAGCACCGTCTGGTTGTTGAAGCGCACCATCAGCACGTCGTCACCCGTACCCACAAAGCGGAAGGTGCCGGAAGAGGGAGCCTTCACCTTGCCGCGGTACACGGCCGCCCAACCGGAGGGCTGCACCTTGTCCTGGCACTGGTAGGCATACGGAGCGTAGGCCGCCGAGCAGCTCGGCAGGCAGAAGTTGGAGGCATACAGCTTGGTGGGGGACTGGTAGTACTTGGAAAGGATGCCGGGGTTCCAGCTCTTCTGGAACTCGTTGTAGATGCGCATCAGCTCAATCTGGCCGGCCTGCTCCACCTGATTGCCGGCAAGGCGGATGTTGGTGGGGGAACCCTGGCGGGTCTGCTTCAGGTCGTAGAAGGTGCCTTCCAGAGCGGAACCGCCGCCCTTGCCGTCGCCCAGGCCGTTACCGCCGGACCCCAGGCCGTTGCCCAGGCCGCCGGTGCCCATGCCCACGCCCAGCTCCAGGCCGGTGCCGTCCGCGGCGTCATCCACGGCCACATCCACCTGGGCCATCTGCACGGGGGCTGCACCCACCGCCACAATGACGGAGGGAGCCACATCATGAGACGGGGAGGAGGGCTTGGAGGTGAGATCCTGCGTGGTGGGTTCCGGCGTGGGAGGGGCATCCTCCGCCGGGGGCGTGTAGGTCATGAACTCCGGGTCAGACGGGCCCGCAATGAGAATGACGGTCAAGTACAGGATAAGACCGCCCAACACGATGAAGAGCAGGCCTGCGAGAGTGGAGGACAGCTTGTTGCGCTGGGCTGCCTTCTTGAGCTCGGCTTCTGCCTCCTCCGTCATTTGGATATGTAGTGCCATAATTCCTATTGATTGGTTGAAGTGGGTTGGTGCCTCTCTTATACACACACGGGCCCCGCCACGCAAGGAAAAAGACGAGCAGAAGTGTTACAAAAGTGTTACATTGCCATTCCATCATCCATCGGCGGCAATGCACCAAGCCGCATGGTTGCAGGGTTTGGTTTGAAAAACAGGCAAATCGGGAATATGCGCTGAGCCGTGAACACAGGGTTCATGTCGGTGCTTGCGCGCCGCGAATTGCAAACTTGCGGCATCAAAAAAAATCTTGAGCGCGCACGCCACATGTGTCCCAAAGAATTTTGGGAACCTATGAATTCGGGTGGTGGGGGAGATGATACGCAAGGCGCATCTTGGGGGTTCAGAGACTTGCAACCGGATAGCGGAGCCACCCCGCCGTTCGTCCGCCTTCGCTACGCTTCCGTCTTCGCTAAAGCTTCCGTCTTCGCTGAAGCTACGCCGAGATAAAACGCCGAGACAGGACGGCGTGACGAGGCGGGGTTCCCCAGCGGAGACACTTGTACGCTCGTTATCCCACGGGTTTACACCCGTGGCTCTAGAAAGGAAAGCACCCCGCTCAAGGCGGGGTACAAAGCACGTTCGCATGGCTGCAACAGTAATGGACCGCGCCATATGAAAGAATGCTTCAAGCACGCGCCAGCGCATGCCCCGCAAGGCGGGGCATTACGTAGGAACGCGCCCGCAGGGCGCGCAAGATGTGGGGCCATTCCAATGGCGGCTCATCCTTAGCCCAGTGCGGAGCGCTGGGGGTAACCACCATCCAAACGTCTCCGTAGCAAAAACGGCCGACGGCGGTAAGGCCGGTTAGCCAGCCGCGCAGCGGCTGCCCGCAGGGTGAGGGCGCGTGAGGCGTGCCCGAAGCAACCCCGCTCTGCGGGGTGGATGACGTCTCCGGTTGCACATCTCTGGCCGCCTTTACTGACAAAATTCAAGGAGAGGGGCTTCAATTTTGGGGAACCTGTGATTTCGTGTGAAGGAGGGGATAAAGCGCTAGGCGCATCTTGGCGGTTCAGAGGCGTGCAACGGGATAGCGGAGCCGCCTCGCCGTTCGTCCGCCTTCGCTACGCTACAGCGTGACGCATGGCGGGGCGGCTCCGCTATCCCATTGCACATCCCGGCACCGCCTTCCCTCACCTCGCGTTGCCATCGTCTCCGGCGGTTTGTTTCCCTTGCCATCCGAAAAAGGGCCATTCGGCATGCTGCCGAATGGCCCTTGATAATCTTCGCGGCGAACGCCGCCTTGCTTTTTAAATAGTACCTGGTACCTTTACTTGCGGCGGCGGCGGGCGGCGAGCGCGGCCAGAGCCAGCAGGCTCAGCGTGCCCGTCGTCGGCTCAGGTACCTGGCTACCCTTGACCAGACCGAAGGAGCCTTCATTGGCGTACACCGTGTAGGGGCCCGTCAGGCCTTCTGCGTTGAACAGCTGGTCGTAGCTCATGCCGGTCTGGGCACCCACATAGCCAAGCTGCGTTCCGTCGGCGGCAACGATGAGGTCAAGCCACTCGCCCTCGTTCAGTCCGGCGAGAGCATTGATGGTATCCTGATCCAGGTTTACCAGACCGCCCTGGGTGAGGTCGAAGGTCAGTGTGCTGCCCAGCGTGATCGCCTGCATACCACCACCCACCAGGGAAAGGTCAAGCGTGGAATCGTCTACCAGCGTCAGGTTTGCAAGCAGCGTACCGCCGCCGGCCTCCAGAACGCCGCTGATGGAAACAGTGGCCTCCGTATCCTGTACGAGATCCGTGTAGACCTTCACCGTGGAATTCGTGATGTCCATGTTGACCAGCTCCAGGGTGTTCTCCACGTTGTTCAGCGTCAGTGCATGGGTGGTGGTGTTCACGATTTCGTCAACGTACACTGCATTGGAAACCGTGACATCGCCATCCTGCTTAGTCATTTCCAGCTTCTTGGCGCTCACAGACATATTGCTGTCGTCCGTGCCGTATACCTTAGTCTGCTCACCGGCATTGTAGATGAGCACGGCATCGGTAACATCGGCAGGCGTGAACTTCACACCGGAAACCTCCACATCCTGTGTGTACTGTGCGAGAGCTTCGCTGGCAATACCCACCTGCTCGGCGTTCGCATAATCACCGGAGATGGTACCGAACTCCGTCACCGTGATGTTAACGCCGGTGGCGTCCTGATTCACAACCAGGGTGCCGGCGTTCACCTGCACAGCCGTGGTGTCGTTAGCGAGGATATCGCTGACATTCACGCTGTCTGCATTCACATAGAATGTCTCGTAGACAACTTCCCCGGCTTCGGTGACAACCTTGCCGTCCGTCATGGTCAGGCCGGTGGCGTCACCCCAGGTGAGGTTGGTGCCAGTGGCGGAAGTGCCGCCGTTCACAACGGTCAAATACTTTTCGGAGGTGCCCAAGTAGTAGTTGTCGCCATCCGTCAGCTGACCGTTCAAATCATAATGAGACCCGGTTTCTCCGCCCTGCTCGATGAAGGATTCCTTATCCAGGGTTGTTCCTGTGAGGGTGACGGAACCGCTACTCTCAATGACGGAGAACAGAGTACCTTCGGTCATGGAGAGACTGCCGCCTTCACCCACAGTGGCACCCGCGATGGTGTTGTTGGCATTGTTCACTGTCACTGCATACGCACCCGTGTTCACGGAGGAATTGACCAGCTTGTTGCCAATGGTGGCAGCCTGATTGGCCGTGATAGCAGTATCCGTAATCACGAACTCAGCCTTCTCCACACCGTAGTTGGTATCCGTGCCGGCCGCTCCACCATACGTGATCTTGGAAGTATCACCGGTACCGGTGAAGGTCAGCCCCTTGGTGGTGAACTGGCCGCCGTTCTTCATCTCAATGGCCGTTCCGAGGTGCATCCACATGCCGTCCGTGGAGGTCACGCGGCCCGTGGTGCCCACAATCAGCTTGCCGGTAGAGGTCTTGCCGTTGCTCAAGTCGATTTCATGACCAACATTCACCGTACCGTTCACGATCACCGTGCCGGAATTCGGTGTCAGGTTGTTACCCAAGGACAGCGTGGTTCCTTCGGCAATAACAATATCGCCGGCGGTCACAAGCTTGTAAAGGCTCTTATTGGCACCGGCAATGGTCACCAATGCGCCATTTGTTGCATTCAGGGTCAGATCGTGGTTGCCCGTGCTGGTGAGACCGCTCAGGGTGATGCTGTTGGCAAACTCCACCGTACCGCTGCCGTTCACCGTGATTGTATCAATCGTGGTGTTGGCGTTGGAGAACTTGGTCTTGGACTTGTTGCCGACGGTGAGCGTTCCCAATGTGGTCGCGCCCTGGAAATCGGTTACGTTGTTATCCTGGGCATCATTGTTGGTGTAGCCGCCCAAGCTAACCGTACCCGTGAAGTTCAGGGCCTGGTTGCCGTCGTTCTCGCGGGTCAGGGTTCCTTCACCGGTTACATCACCACTAATGGTGACTTGCGAATGCTTGGAAGTACCGTGAGAGAGGACACTAGCATTGCCTGCCACCTCAATGTCGCCTGCATATTCATGAGTATCACCAGCATTACCGAAGAGCAGACGGGTACCATTGTTAAGCTTCAGCGTCTGGTCGCCCAGATCACTGCGGTAGTCAATTGTACCGCTGCGCAACTCGAACGTTCCGGAGGAAGGAATTTCCTCACCAACCTCCAGCATCGTCACAATGTTGTCATCACCACCTGTTGCGTCTGCCAATGCCACGGAGAGGGTACCTCCATCATTGGCGAAGCCGGACAGGTCAGACGCAGCGCTGGTGCCGGTCTTGGTCACGGTTACACCTTCAACGACAAAGATAGTGCCATTGTTTGTACCGGCTCCAAGAGTCTGGTCGGCACCAATCGCCCACCATGCATCTTGGCCTACGGAGTAACTCTGCACACCATCGATGGAAATTTCCGAGGACAGCATCGCATCTGCAGCAATATCTATGCTGGCAGCAGACAGGGTACCAGGTGTCTCTTCACTGTTGGTCAAGTAGACCATCGAACCCTCGCCCACCAGAATTCCTCCAGCCTGCACAGCCGCATTAACAACGACACCAGCGTAGTCTCTGAACTCGGCGATATCGCCTTCCTCAAACTTCTGGCCATTCCAGTTGGCTTCCGTGTAATTCCAGTTGCCGGCGCCTTCATCACCAGTCCAAATCTTGGAGGAGGACACCGTGTAGGAAATGGTGCCGTTCGTACCGAACGTCCAAGTCTTGCCGCCAGTGCCGCCATCAATGGTGATGTTATCGGTGGTCAGCCCCATCGTCACCAAATCAACAGCAGCGCCGCTGAAGAGGGTGTATGTATAGGTGCCGGAGGACTCGGCAGCAGTCAAACCGTCCAGATTGAACACAAGGTTGGCCCCCTTGGTGATGCTGCCTCCTGCAGTCACGTTGATGGCCTGGTGACCGAAAGTCACATTGCCGCCAAGTGTCAGGCTGCCGCCCACGGTGATGCTCTTACCCTCTGCCTGAGTCAGGCCGTTGGCGATGCTGCTGGTGCCGTTGAACACCACGGAACCGCCGTTGAGGGTCAAGCTGTTCATGTTGGCCGTGCCAGTAAAGGTCAGCGTGCCTTCGCCAGCCTTCGTCAGATTGTGAGTGCCATCTTGACCGTAAATCATGTTACCCACGCTCAAAGCACCTGCGGACTTAACCTCGATGGTGGCATCGCTACGCAGCTGCATCTTGTCGATGGTGTTGTTGGTGTTTTCCGCAAAGATAGAACCGCCATAGGTGTTAAAGCCCTTGGAATCGTTGGTGGAGGTAATCTTGGAGTAACCATGCATGGCGATATTCGTCTTCATGGTTGCACTGTTGGTCGTGGTCTGGTTGAGTTCCAGCGTGGCAAGCTTGCCGCTCTCACCCGTCAGAATGATATTCTTGGTTGCGTTGCCGCCCCAACCGAAAGCATCATGATGGCCAGTTACCTTGAAAGTACCGCCAGCCTTGATGTCGATGTCACCAGAAATGCAACCATTGGCATTATCAGCACCGGTGGCATTCACCACGCCGCCGTCGCCGATTGTCAGCGTACTAATATTCTGTCTGTTGCTGCCGGTATTGAGGGTGGCATTGGCCACAGATACGGTACCGCTGAATGCGTTGGTAATGCCGGAGCCCAAGGTCGTGGTGCCTGCAGCGATATTAAGTGCACCTGCACCGGTAAGGCCATTGAGCGTAAGCTCGGCGGTGCCGTTCACGGTAGCAGTGCTGCCAGAGGCGATAGACAGAGAGCCCAAAGTGGAGTTTGAATTGACGGTAATTGTACCGGTCTCCCCCTTTACCTCCACAGTGGTCAGAGTGCTGGAAGACCGGGTTATAGCCTGCGCCAGGTCCACAGTTGCTCCATCCGTGTTAAGGTAGTATGTGGTGTAGTTTATACCGTCTCCAATGACAACTTTGCCGTTGTCGTCAAGGTTATATGTATTGCCGCCATACACAACTTTGGACAAATTGCTCTGACCCGCCCCCGTGTTTTTGATAATGGAGCATGCAACTGCGCCAACGAACCCGTTGTTTGCCTGCACGCCGGTATAATCTTCGTATGTCGCGGCGAAATCATCAAAGCCGCTCAAATCTGTCCCAAGCGTCACCGTATCGCTGGCGAACGTCAACGTGCCGGCGTTGGTGATGGTGTGGGAAAGCCCGGACACCGCGCCGGCAAATGACAGCGTTGCGTTTTCCTGAATCGCCAGGGTGAAACCATTGTCCATGGCTACATTGCCCTGGGCAAAGCTGACCGTGCCGCCACCGGTAACATTCAGCGAACCGGACATGGCGATGGTGTTGTTGGACTTCAGGGTGAAGGTCTTGCCCGCAGCCACGTTGAAGGTCTCCGCCCCGCGCAGGGTCAGGGTGTTGCTGCCTGTGGTCTTGTTGATGGCAAAATTCTCGTGAATCTCGGTGTAGGAGGCGGAACCGTCCTTGTTGCCGAGGAAGAAGGCGCGGTCGTACGAGCCACTGGAGTTGATGGAGAAGTCGGCGGCTCCCTCTTCCACAATGATACCGCCCACGGTGAAGGGAGTGAACGTGTAGTAGAGGGCTTTCACGTTCTGACCGTGCGTGCTGTCGAAGCGCATGGTGTTGCCGGTCTGGATGTTGTCGCTGGCAAAGATGGCCTGCACATCGCCCCAGTTGCCTTTCTGGCCGGAAATCACGGTACCCGTGACGGTGGGCTTTCCCTGTTCATCATACGTCGTCAAGGCGTATTTTCCAAATGCGGGGTCAGTCCCGCTCGTGGTGTTGTCCCATGTGTAGACCGAGCCGGTGTAGGGAACGGCGGCCTGGGCCTGTGTGAGCGTGAAGCCCACGGCTGTGATGGCGGCGATGAGGGCCGCCCTGAGTGTTGTATTGAGTCGTAATCTCATGGTTTGTGTATTTTTGTGTTTAGTTGAAGCAAAAATAGCAGGAGTGCACATTACACCCTTGCCTGCAGGGTACTCTCTTCCCCATCGCATGTCAAACACTTTTTTCAACTTTTTTACAATGCTCTGGTATTCAACGTGTTGCAAAACGGAAAGAGAGCAAAAATAAGCCGGCGGGCACTTTTTCGCGTCCGCCGGCCCGGCAGGGAGGCATTTGGGCTGGTAACCCAACCGCCCGGCGGGCCGGGTTCATCATGTGCACCCGTTGAGCGCAGGGCAACAACACCCCGCAGAAGCGGGGTGACGCTCCCGCGCGGCTCCGCGCACGCTCTGTACCACTCTGCATTCGCGGGGTGACTATTTCCACCCCTTGCCCGGGTTCCATTTTTTGAACTCCGCATTTTGCATGACAGGAGCGAGCCAGCAGAAGATTTCACTCATGACGGTCTCGAGGTCGCGAGAAGGGATGGCTACGAGCTCTTTTTTCTGAAAATTCGCGGCCTTGAGTTTTCGGACATAGGCAGCCCATTCCGGCTGCTGGGCGGCAAGATACGCAGGCGTGGACAGATGGGAGAAATCTGCGGGGTCCGTGCCCCTGCGGGCAAAGGTTCTGGCAACGGCTTCTTTGAGCACGGTATAATCAAAGGCACAGGAGCGAGAAAGGAACCACAAATCGTAAAAGTCCTTCATGCGAGAGTTCATTTCCTTGAGTTGCACCATGGCCTGCCATTTTTCCGCCACCATGGATTCCGGGGAATAGCAGCGGAGCCGTGCGGCAGGCAGTTCATGCAGTGTGGATGGATATTCCATCTCCATGGCCCTTGGGTACACCTCATCGCTGAATCCGATGTCGATTTTCATGGAGCAGGGTTCCCCTGCCACATTTGCGGTGAAAGAGACGCGCAATCCCACATACAGGGCATCCTTGGCAATTTCCACTGCACGCAGGTCATTTCCAAATTGAACGCCATCCGCCATACCGGGTTTGGTAGTGATAATACTGCGAATGGCTTTCAAGACGCTTTCCGGAGAGTTGTCGATTCGCCCCAGGAGGTCAATGTCCATGGTGGTACGGGCGGCACCGGCACCCATGCCCATAAGCAGCATGCCACCCTTCAAAAAAAATTTGCCGGCTACGGGGGAGAGGGAGAGACGGTACAGGAAACGCTCCATGGCGTAATGCTGCAGAAGCTTGGGAAGCGCCATGTGAAGCTCCGCCGCGCGGTTGGCCAAAGCGTTCTTGATGTTCATGAGAAGTATGATTTGAGATATGGAAGAACGCCGGTGAGCACGCGCAGTCGGCTTGCCTCTGCATGGAGGAGCGAGGCATTCAGGCGCCGGTGCGACATGCTGAGGGCCTCCAAAAAGATGGAGAGCCCGATTTTGTTGCGGTACTTGAAACAATCCACCACTGTACGCTCCGGAGTGGTGACCAAAAAGGGGCCGTGCCCGCCGTCCACCACCATGGAGCAACCTTCAAGCAGCTTGGGCGTGGTATACCATACCTGCACGGGAAAACCGAATGTGCGGGGCATGCGCACACCGCGCGGAAGCGCCACGGAGAGGGCATCCGGTATCTGCGTGGTCATGCCATGGTAACGCAGCGCAGACACCAGGTTCATAACCACGGCCGGTTGCCGCGCATGCAGGAGCGGCATCACTCGCTCATCCGTCAACAAATCCCCGGCCCCAATCATGACACCGGGCAACACGCGCTGCAGGACACCTGCCGACAATCGGCGGTATCGCGTGCTGGGGGAATGGGAAACTCCCCCACTTTTTCCCTGTTGTGGAACCCTTGGCATGCTGACGAGATAAAATGTATACAAATATTCGCAATTTGTCAACATTTTTTATCAATCTCGGAACGATTACGGTGCGCCGGCATTTTTTGCAGTAAAGGCGGTGTAGGCATGTGCGGGCGGGTTGCGCGCCGATCCGTTTGTACAGGGTAGTTGTTCCCCACACCTTCGGGTGGGGCTCCATTTGAATCACCCGCCCCTGTGCGGGTGGTTGACCTCTCACCCCCCGCACATCGTACACAGCACCATTACTTCCTTCGGCGGCGGGCGGCGAGCGCAGCCAGAGCCAGCAGGGACAATGTGCCGGTGGCGGGTTCCGGAACGGTGGCCCCCATGAGCATCACCTGCCCCACGTTTGCCCCACCCGTGTAGGTGATGAAATACTTGCCCTGCTCCAGGTTGGTAAAGTAGGTGCTGGCATCCACCGCGTCTTCCACGGTGATGGCCTGCGTCCAATTGCTGTAACCGGAAGAAGCCAGCGTAATGGAATCCACGCTGTTGAACAGATGGTACGCACCACCTTCATTCATACCCAGCACTGCGTTCACATCGGCCTCGGAAAGCTTCATGCCCAGGTTGAAGGTGAGCGCGCTGCCCAGGTTGATGCCCGTGTTCTCCGTTCCGGAAACATCCAGCTCGGAGCCCACCATCATCGTCAGGTTGGCGTTGATGGTGGAATTGGTAAGGCCCACCAGCTTGCCCTGAATGTAGAGGGCGGATTCCTCTGCCTCCCAAACGGTCGTACCCTTGTAGACGCTCAGGGAAAGATCCGTGCCGATGATGGCATCCTTCAGTGTGATGCCTTCCGTGCCCTTGTTGAGGAATTGAATGCTCCCCTTGGCAGCATGCGCGCTGATACCGCTTTTGTTGTTGCTGTTGTTTTCCGTGAGCGTGGCGGTACTGTTGTTCACGAGCTTCACGTTGGAAAGGAGGTTGGAAAGCGTGCCGGCGGTGTTGGCGATATAGTCAACAACCGCGTTCTCGATGGTGATGGAACTGTTGCCCAGGGAGTAGGTTTGATTCCCGTTGGTGGAGTACATACCGGCTGCAGACTCGCTGCCCAGCGCTTTGATGACAACCTGGCTATTGATGTCCAGCGAGGCATTTTGCCCCAAGAGCAGCGCGCCGGTGCCCACCTTCACCTGTGCCGCCGTGATATCCACCCCCGTGAACGTGGCCGTGTTCGTGCCGCTCTTCACCAGCTCCGGCGTGTCCAGCGTGGCACCCTCCGTACCGCTGAATGTGTAGGCCTTGCTGCTGTTGTCAATCTGCACCTGGAGAGGAGCCAGCGCACCGCTCATGGTTACGCTGGTCTTGGTGGCCGTGTCATCAAAGCGCACAATGCGGTTGTCGTAGTAATGGCTGGCATAGGCGGTTTTGTTGATCTGCACTTCCCAACCGGAGCTGGAGTCCGGGATATCGTCCACATATTGGGAGTGAGCCCATGTTTCGCCTTCACCAGTCCACAGCAGGGCCGTATCGGGACGACTGTACACGCTGTACAGCTGCTTAAGTGACGTTGGGGTCATAATCCATTCCAGCTCGTCAATATGCCAGTCGGTGGCTCCTGCATAATCCCATCTTTGTCCGTTTTCCTTGTACATGTATACAACACCATCCTCCTCTTCCTGCAGTTTCAGCTTGAACAAAGTGTAGAGGCGGTCATCTGAATTGGTGACGTAAAGGGAAGTGATGACGTCATTCTCATCGGTCTCGAACCCGTAGCAGGTCAAAGCGTGTCCTCCCTTGAAGCTGGTGACGCCCAAATAGAGAAGACTGCCGACTTCTGTAGCCTGCCAATTGCCAGAACTGTCCTTATCGGCCCCAAAGGCAGCCTTGACGTAGAGGTCGACATCGGTCAGCCCGTTAAGGTCGTGCCTATAATCAATCTCACTGTCATTGTTGAGTTTCTGATGCACCGATAACAACCCCGTATCTAGATATTCGTCAAAATAATCATAGTAGTTATCGGCAAAGTAATCTGCAAAATACCCGGCAGCCGGTGCCCCTTCTTTGGTGACTCCATTCCAATCATCACCGAGGAAATACCATTCGGAAAGACAACACAAGTCTCCACCCATGTTGGGAATGGAGTCGTACATGAGCATATCAATTTTCAAGGACTGGGTTCCTCCTAACGTTGGGGCATACTCCCTGTTGTAGGTATGGCCATGCACTAGCTCGCTGTCATTGCCGTCGATGTCCTTCCCTTGGTAGAACACACCATAGTAGGACTGCCAGTACTGAAGGATGTTGGATGATGAATTGTACCAGCACGTATCGCTGTCGTCTGTCAAGTTGCTGAAGGAATAGACGCTGATTCCTTTTTCAGGGGCATTGATACGCCCTTCAAGTTCCCCCATGAAACTGAAATCACCTGTTTCCTTGTACAGTTTCTCAGCACCCTTGTATGGGGTGCTGTATGTCTCCGTCCAGTAGGCACCCTTGCCGTTGTCGTAGAAACGGGTGGAATGTTGGATATCGTTGGGATTGACTCCATCGACGACAAACTCGGCAGCACCGGCCGAGGCAGCGAGGGAGAGGCATGCCAGGAGGGCGAACTTGAGAGAGAGAGGAAGGCGCAGTTTCATGGGAGAGAAGTTGAACGCTTTGTCAAAGCCTACCAAACACGGCGGAAAAGTCAACGTAAAACTTGCCAATCATCGGTTGAGCAATGCAAAATTCTTGACAAAAAAGGAGCGTGGGGGTATTTTCTGCGGCGTCATAACAGACAAAACAAAGCTATGTCCCGTACACCGATTATTGCTGCAAACTGGAAGATGAACATGGGCCCGAAGGAGGCCCGCGAGTTCATGGCCGCCTTTAAGAATGAGAACACCTGCGACATCAAGGTGGACAAGGTGATTGTCCCTCCCTTTGTGACGATACCCGCCGTGATGGAGGCACTGAACGGCTGCACCTGCGTGGGCGTGGGAGCCCAGGATGTGAGCGACCGTGACAACGGCGCGTTCACGGGAGAAATCTCCACGAGCATGCTCACGGAGCTTGGCTGCAAGTACGTGGTGCTTGGCCACAGCGAGCGCCGCCAGTACCATGGCGAGACGAACGCCTACATCAACAAGAAGATCAAGAAGGCGCTGGCAGCCGGTCTCATCCCGATCTACTGCATCGGCGAGACGCTGGAGCAGCGCGAATCCGGCCAGCTGGAAACCGTGCTCAAGACCCAGGTGGTGGAAGGCATTGCCGACCTCACCCCGGAGCAGGTGGCCGGCATCGTGATTGCCTACGAGCCCGTGTGGGCCATCGGCACCGGCAAGACCGCCTCTGCTGCAGACGCCCAGGCGGCCCACGCCTTCATCCGCAGCGTGCTCGCCGAAACGGTGGGAGCCGAGGCAGCCGACAAGGTTCGCCTGCAGTACGGCGGTTCTGTGAAGCCCGCGAATGCGGCGGAGCTGATGAGCCAGCCTGACATCGACGGTGCCCTGGTGGGTGGAGCGGCACTCAAGCCGGACTCCTTCGCCGCCATCATCAAGGCTGCGGAGTAAAGAGATGTACAAATGAAGAGTTAAGTGCGCGCAGCGCGCAGAATTTCAAAGCCCGCCCGGCCAACTGGCCTGGGCGGGCTTTTTGATATCGGGTGTTCAGCGGGCAATTTGCTCAAAGACCGCCTGGGCCACGGATTCCGGGGAATCCCCGCGCTGGCCTGTGTGGGAAAGGCGCAGCACCCCGCCCTCCTGCGGGTAGTACACCACGCGCAGGGTAAGCGCGCCGTCCTCCTCTGTGGCAAGGCCGCCCACGGGCACGGAGCAATCCGCCTGCAGCAGGTCCAGGAAACGGCGTTCCGCGCGAATGCAACGGCTGGTGGGCTCATGGTTCACAGCGGCCACCAGCGCGGTGGTATCGGGAGAATCCGCGCGCGTTTCCACGGCAATGGCCCCCTGCCCCAACGCGGGCGGGAACTCATCAATGGGAAGGGGGTTCATCAGCAGGCGGCGGCCGGCCACCTCCACGGCATCCGGCGCATAACCCAGGCGCTCCAGCCCGGCGCGCGCCAGCAGGGTGGCGTTCGCCTCCGTGGATTCCGCCAGCTTGCGCAGGCGCGTGGCCACGTTGCCGCGCAGGGGCACCGTTTTCACGTTCGGCCAAAGGCTCTGCAACAGGCGGGCGCGGCGCACGCTGCCCGTTGCCACCACCAAGTGCTCCATGTCCGTATCCTCACGGCACACCAGCACATCCTCCACAGAAGCGCGGGGCAACACGGCCGCCAGCGTGAAGCGGGGGTCCAGCGTGCCCGGCATATCCTTGAGACTGTGCACGGCGCAGTCGATATGCCCGGCGGCAAGCTCCTCCTCAATGGCGGCAATGAACACCCCCTTGTCGCCGGTGCCCGTGGCCTTGTTCACCTCGGAGAGAGGGATATCCGTCCGCCGGTCACCGGCGGTGTGGATGATGCACAGCTCACACTGCAAACCGGGGTGAGCCCCCTGCAGGGCTGCCGCCACCATGCGAGCCTGGGCCAAGGCCAGCTCGCTACCGCGTGTTCCAATCCGTAAAACCGCCATGTGCCTATTGAGCAGTTAGATATCCCACGGGTCCATCCACTTGAAGGCCACCACGCGCATCTTGCGGCCCAGCAGGCGGTTCACCTCCGCCATGTTGGAACCGCCGCGGGTGCCGTCCGGCTGGAACTCCGCCTCCTGCGGGGCGTTGACCGGGTTCACGTACTCGATGCAGCGCTGCACGGTGGCCTCGCACCAGGCTTGGGCGAGCACTGCGCCGTCCTTGCCGCGCACGCAGCCGTAGGCGCGCACGGTGAACGTGTGGTCGCGCACGGTCAGGATGTTGCCCAGGGAGGCCAGCACATCACACTGGATGAGGTAGCCGGGGGCCGCCGTGTGCAGCGAGCCCTTGTCCGCCTCCGGGAACTTGAAGAGCTTGCCGCCGGAAGGTGCATCCAGCATCACTTCGCTGAAATACTCCTGATTGACATCCGTGGCATCGATGGCGGCCTGCAGGGCGCCCTTGAGCGCCTCCTCGCCGCCACCGGCATCCAGGCGGCGGTTGATGAAATCCGACATGCTCAGGAAGGGCCCGCGCTTGCGCACCTGCTTGACGATTTCCTCCGCGAGGCGGGAGATGGTTTCCGGCTGGAGCATGCGCACCTCACCCCAGGCGGCCAGCATGCCGCCGCCACCGGAGCGGAGGGCGCCGGAGCCCTGCATCACATTGTACCCGCCGAGGGAATCCAAGCTCTTGTGCGTGGTGGAAGCCATGAAGCGGGAGAAGAGCACCTCGTCATCCCCCTTGCCCTGCTCCACGAGGACGAGGCGGTTGTCCTTGATGGCCACGAGCTTGCGCTGGGCCAGGCCCATGAGGGTGGCTTTCCAGGCCTCCACGGAGGTGGAGTTGATATTGAAGCCGCCCTCAACCATGAGGTATTCCGCAATATGCATCCAGCCGTCGTTGTTCATGAGCTGTTCCACCACCTGCTCATCGCGGTAGGGGGTGTTGGCCTTCTTGTAGCGGGCCACGGGCAGCAGCTCCGTTCCCTTCATGAACTTCTGCAGGGTGGCCTCCGCTTTCACCGTGCCGCTCCTGCCGGGCATATCGGAAACGGAGGAGCAGAACCAGCGGTCCCAGAGTGCATCGTTGATGAGAAGGCCGTGGTCGAAGAAATCACCGAAGATGTGGG